>CACZCX010000001.1 GCA_902779875.1 uncultured Bacteroidales bacterium
GCTCCTTTCTCAACCTTGGGTGCAGTACATTGGAGCGTTTGCAGTACTTATTTTGGGACTGACATGGTTGTTTGACGATCTTATTGACGACCATGACAGGTGTGTGAGCCGTCCGGTTCCTAAAGTGGAGAAGGGCAAGCGTCCCCGTATGTCGGTTACATTCGGTGGTGACGAGTATACATACCAGGGCCAGCCGTTCTACGGAGCAGAGCTTGATGCCACATTCGGAGGTTTGCGTCTGGACTTGAGAGATGCCATTATAGATCAGGATGTTCAGATAGATGTTCACACTGCCATGGGAGGGGTTGATATTTTGGTTCCTTCAAATGTTAACGTGAACGTAAAGAGCAGCAGTTTCATGGGTGGCTCAACCAATGATACACGCAGGAATCCTTCGGATAGCAGGTGCATAAATGTCAACGTGAGCAACTTCATGGGAGGTGTAACAATCAAGAACTGAAAATCATCCTATTTGGGATCAATTTGCTATCTTTGAGGTTCAATTAAAGTAAAACATCATGCTGTTGAGTTCAAACGGAATTGCAGTGACATCGTTTGCTGCACCTGAAGTATGGAGTACCCTGATTCAGGTTTTCATCATAGCTTTGGCTGTTCTGGCCGGCAATATTCTGAGACGTAAGGTCAGACTGCTTCGCCGTAGTCTCATTCCTACTGCCCTGTTGGGTGGCCTGATAATCCTGCTTCTTAAGTTATGGCCCAATTTCAACGGGCTTATTGACAAGAGATTCATGGAGACGGTGACCTATCATGCACTTGCTTTGGGTTTCATAGCCATGTCGCTGCGTCCTTCAAAGGAGACCGACCGTGCCAATACCCGTACGGTCATTGATACCGGCACACTCACCATAGCCACATATATCATTCAGGGTATAATAGGACTGCTAATTACGGTCCCCATGTTCCTTTGGTGGCGCAATCCCGATGCCGGACGTGACATATTCTATTCAAGCGGATTGCTGGTTCCCATGGGTTACGGCCAGGGTCCCGGCCAGGCCCTTAACTTTGGAACCATCTATCAGCTTGGAGCTGCCGATCAGGGTATCAGTTTTCATGGAATAGATTTTGGACTCTCCATTGCAACCATCGGTTTCCTGGTTGGAAGCGTAGTGGGAGTCATCTATATGAACATGCTTAACAACAGCGGAAAACTGTCAATCCATGAGAACGCATCGGAATCAAAGCACACGCTTAAGGATTACGAGCAGAAGGATGACCTGCCGCACTCAGAGTCGGTCGATAAGCTGACCATAGTTGTGAGCATAGTCTTGCTTACCTATTTCCTTGTCTATCTGCTCATGTCATTGATAGGCAGTCTTGATCTGGGTAACTTTGGTGAAAAGACACTCAAGCCGCTTGTATATGGATTCAACTTTTTCTGGGGCATCCTGTTCGGTTCGCTGGTCAAGATCATTATCCGCAGCTTGCGTAAGAAAGGTTTCATGTCCCGTGAGTACCTGAATGAGTTCCTCTTGAACCGTGTAAGCGGAATATGTTTTGATGTTATGATAGTGGCAGGTACGGCAGCGATCAGTTTTGAGAATCTCAAGTCCATCTGGCTGCCTCTTACCTTGGTTTGCATACTGGGTGCCGTTGCAACATTCCTCTATGTGAGATGGGTGTCACTGCGTATCTATCCCGGTTACGGTTATGAGGGCTTTTTCTCCATGTTCGGCATGCTCACCGGCACGGCCAGCAACGGTATGATACTTCTGCGTGAGATAGACCCGCGTTATCAGACCCCGGCTGCAAACAATCTTGTGCTGCAGAATATACCTGCCATGGTCATGGGATTCCCGGTATTGCTTCTGTTGGGTTTTGCCCCCAAGAGCATGAATGCCACCCTGATCACACTCGGCATCCTGATAGTGCTGTTCATTATCGCTACACTGTTCCTCTTCCGTAAAAGAAAATAACACTCTGCCATGGCTCAGACCAAGTCCGATGAAACCCCGATGATGAGGCAGTTCTACAGCCTCAAGGAAAAACGCCGTATTGTTGTTCCGCTGCGGTGATTTCTACGAGACTTACGCTCAGGACGCGGTCGAGGCAAGCCAGATTCTGGGTATCACCCTGACACGCCGTAACAACGGCAAGAACGGGGCAGCCGCACTTGAGATGGCTGGTTTCCCGCATCATGCCCTTGACGCCTATCTGCCCAAGCTCATACGAGCCGGACGCCGTGTGGCCATCTGTGACCAGCTGGAGGATCCCAAACTGACCAAGACACTTGTTAAACGAGGTATAACGGAACTTGTCACCCCCGGCGTGGCCATGAGTGACAACGTGCTGCAGAACAAGGAGAACAATTTCCTTGCTGCCGTCCATTTCGGAAAGGGAGCACTCGGACTCTCGTTTCTTGACATATCGACCGGAGAGTATCTCGTGGCCGAGGGCCCATCGGACCATATAGATAAGCTGCTTGCCAACTTCGGCCCCAAGGAGGTGCTCATAGAGCGTGGCCGCCGCCAGCAGTTCTGTCAGTCTTTCGGCACCAAATACTGCATGCGTGAACTTGATGACTGGGTGTTCACCGAGGATTTTGCCCGTGAGCAGCTTAACCGTCACTTCAAGGTGCGTAACCTCAAGGGATTCGGTGTGGACCATCTCAAGAACGGAAAGGTCGCAGCTGGTGCCATACTTGAATATCTTGCAGAGACCCTGCATAACAACATAAGCCATATCTCATCGATCCGTATGATTGATGAGGAGCGTTACGTACGTCTGGACAAGTTCACCGTACGCAACCTGGAGCTGGTGGGAGCCAACAACGAGGACGGCAAGTCGCTTCTGGATGTGATTGACCGTACCTGTTCACCCATGGGTGCACGTCTGCTGCGCCGCTGGCTGCTGTTCCCGCTTAAGGATACCGCTGCCATAAACCGCCGTCTGGATGTGGTGGACCATCTGTTCCGTTATCCCGATGTGGGTGAGGCTCTCACGGAGTCACTTCAGCGCATGGGCGATGTGGAACGTCTCATATCGAAAGCTGCAGTGGGCCGTATCAACCCCCGTGAGGTGCTCAGCCTGGGTCAGGCCCTCAGGCTTCTGGAACCCATAAAGCAGATATGCATGGAGTCCGATAACCCTCAGCTCAAGGAGTTGGGCGACGGCATGGATCTCTGCGCCGAACTCCGCGAGGCGATACTGCGTACCCTGCGTGCCGATACGCCCATGCTGGTGAGCAAGGGAGGCGTGATAGCCGAGGGCGTGAATGAGGAACTCGACGAGTTGCGCCGCATAGCCTACAGCGGTAAGGACTACCTAATGCAGATACAGCAGCGTGAGGCCGAAGAGACCGGCATATCAAGCCTCAAGATAGCATACAACAACGTGTTCGGATACTATCTCGAGGTCCGCAACACCTTTAAGGACCGTGTACCCGAGACCTGGATACGCAAGCAGACGCTGGTCAATGCCGAGCGTTATATCACCCCTGAACTCAAGGAGTATGAGGAGAAGATCCTGGGTGCCGAGGACCGCATACTGGCTCTCGAGACCCGTCTTTTCGGTGAGTTGGCACAGTCCATCATCAAATATGTGCCGGCCATACAGAACAACGCCGTCCTGGTGAGCCGCATAGACTGCCTGCTCTCTTTCGCTCAGGTGGCGCGTGAACGTAAGTATGTACGTCCCGTGGTTGACGAGAGTAACATAACCGATATACGCGAGGGCCGTCATCCGGTCATTGAGACACAGATGGCTCCGGGTGAGAGCTACATATCGAACAGCGTCTATATGGACAGCGACAAGGAGCAGATACTCATCATAACCGGTCCCAACATGGCCGGTAAGTCAGCTCTGCTGCGTCAGACCGCCCTTATAACGCTCATGGCTCAGATGGGCTGTTACGTACCTGCCGAGAGCGCACGTATAGGTATGGTTGACCGCATATTCACCCGTGTGGGAGCGAGCGATAACATATCGGCCGGAGAGTCCACCTTCATGGTTGAGATGACCGAGGCCGCAAGCATACTGAACAACCTGACCGCCCGCAGTCTGGTGCTCTTTGACGAGCTGGGCCGCGGCACCTCCACATATGACGGCATATCGATAGCGTGGGCTATAGTGGAATATATCCACGAGCATCCATCGGCTCATGCACGTACGCTCTTTGCCACCCACTACCACGAGCTCAACGAGATGGCCCAGTCATTCCAGCGCATACGCAATTATAACGTATCGGTCCGTGAGATGGACGGCCGCGTGCTGTTCCTGCGTAAGCTGGTTCCCGGAGGCTCGGAACACTCGTTCGGTATCCATGTGGCTGAGATGGCCGGCATGCCGCGCAGCATAGTGAAACGTGCTGAGACCATCCTCAAGGAGATGGAGGAGAGCGGAAGCGACAAGAGCATATCACGTCCCAGCGTGGAGACAGGGCAGCACCGTGAAGGCCTTCAGATGAGTTTCTTCCAGCTCGATGACCCCGTGCTCTGTCAGATACGTGACCAGCTGCTCTCGATCGATGTCAACAACCTGACACCCATCGAGGCCCTCAACAAGCTCAACGATATCAAGAAAATCCTTAAAGGAAAGTAAGGGCACAAAAGGGACGGTTGACTTTCCCCTACGGGCCGTCGAGCTAAACCTTCTATCTGTGCCCTTTTTCCAAGAGAACTTTTGGGGTATCAGTATCTGAAACTACGCGCTTCGCGCTATCCCTCCCACTCCTTCGGAGCGGGCCCCTCCCGTTCACAACGACACGGGTGTCGATGGTTTCCGATACCGATACCCCAAAAGTTCTGTACACCTTGGAAGATTATCACAAGGGCACAGATAGAACCGTCCCTTTTGTGCCCTTATTTGCGGGAGTGGAGCATCAGCCAGATGCCGGCTATGATGAATGGGATGCTCAGGATCTGACCCATATCGAGAGCCATGCCCTGTTCAAAGTCCACCTGAACCTCCTTGCAGAACTCTATGAAGAACCTGAAGGTGAATATGGTGGCTATGCAGAATCCAAAGTAGAATCCTGAGCCTATCTTATCCTTGTGGTTCCTGTAGATAAGGAGTATGATTACAAAGATTATGATGTAGGCGATGGCCTCATAGAGCTGTGCCGGGTGGCGCGGGAAATCCTCACCGTTCTGTACGAATATGAAACCCCAGTCCGTGCCTGTGGCCTTGCCCACAATCTCGGAGTTCATGAGGTTGCCCAGACGTATGCATGCGGCGGTGGCGGGAGTTGCTACGCAGACCATGTCAATGCACTCCAGTACCTTGACCTTGTACTTGCGGCAGTAGAGCAGCATGGCAATTATTATGCCGATGGTACCGCCGTGGCTGGCCAGTCCGCTGTAACCTACCATCCTCACTCCGCCCTGAGGGAGGAACCTGATGGGCAGCAGCATCTCGATGAAATGCTTACCTCCTGAGAGATAGTATTCGGGTTCGTAGAATATGCAGTGACCCAGACGGGCACCGATGAGTATACCCAGGAAACAGTACATGAACAGCGGCTCAAAGACCTCAGGCTTGATACCGCGGTCCTTATAGAACTTCTTTACGAGCAGATATGCTGTGACAAGACCCACAACCCACATGAGTGAGTAGTATCGGATGGGGAGTCCCAGCAGACGGCAGAGCTCGACATTGGGATTCCATACTACTGCAAGAAAGTTCTCCATAGCCGTATTGTTATTGGTTATACGTTAAAGCGGAAATGCATTATATCGCCGTCCTGTACCACGTAATCCTTACCTTCTACACCCAGCTTGCCGGCATCGCGTACGGCGGCCTCGGAGCCAAGCTCAATGTAGTCCTGATATTTGATTACCTCGGCGCGGATGAATCCCTTCTCGAAGTCGGTGTGTATGACACCGGCACACTGGGGAGCCTTCCAGCCCTTGCGGTATGTCCAGGCCTTGACCTCCATGGGTCCGGCGGTGATGAATGTCTCAAGGTTGAGCAGACTGAAAGCAGATTTGACCAGACGGTTTACGCCTGACTCCTCCAGTCCCAGCTCCTCAAGGAACATCTGACGGTCCTCATAGCTCTCAAGCTCGGCAATCTCACTCTCGGTCTTGGCGGCTATGACAAGCAGCTCGGCGTTCTCGTCCTTGATAGCCTCACGAACCTGCTCCACATAGGCGTTGCCGGTCTTAACGCTGCCCTCATCGACATTACATACATAAAGTACGGGTTTTGAGGTGAGCAGGAAGAGGTCATGTGCTATCTTCTCCTCATCCTTGGAGTCGAATGTGACGGTACGGGCTGACTTGCCCTGAAGCAGGACGTCACGGTAGGCGTTGAGCACGTCACATACGATCTTGGCCTGTTTGTCACCAACGGCAGCCTGTTTGGCTACTTTCTGCAGACGCTGGTCAATGGTCTCAAGGTCCTTGATCTGAAGCTCGGTATCTATGATTTCCTTGTCTCGGACAGGGTTTACGGTACCGTCAACATGTGTCACGTTCTCGTCATCAAAGCAACGGAGCACGTGTATGATGGCATCGCACTCACGTATGTTACCCAGGAACTTGTTTCCCAGACCCTCGCCCTTGCTGGCGCCTTTTACGAGTCCGGCTATATCGACTATCTCAACCGTTGCGGGAACTATGCGTCCGGGATGAACCAGCTCGGCCAGTTTGGTGAGTCGTTCATCGGGAACGGTTATCGTGCCCACGTTGGGCTCGATTGTACAGAAAGGGAAATTGGCTGCCTGAGCCTTGGCGCTCGAAAGGCAGTTGAAAAGAGTGGATTTACCTACGTTAGGCAGGCCCACTATGCCGCATTGCAAAGCCATTGTCTACTGTGTTTTTAATCGGGTGCAAAGATAATAAAAAACGTTGGGAGGGAGCCAAAGGGGACGGTTCTATTTGGCCCCCTTTTGGGCTGGTAATATACTAAAAATGCGTTCTGTTTGATAAAAGGGAGCCAAATAGAACCGTCCCCTTTGGCTCCCTTTAAAGCATATCGTTGTCGATCATCCAGATGATTTCCTCAATCATGGCATCCTCTTCGTTGTTCTCGGGGTCGTACTCCTTCTTGAGCGAGGCGCCGAACAGCGCTGCAAATGTCTGGTAGAACTTGGCTTTGAATCCGCCTATGAATGCCTGGATGAGCTCATAGCTGGTCTGATTGCACTCGCGGTCTATGAGTTTTATGAGCAGTTTGCCCTGGGAGAGCGTGCATCGTTTCATTATGGGGAAATACTGGTCCCATACACCCTTCTCCACTTTCTCAAGATGCTCGTCACGCGCCTTGTCATCGGGCAGGGTCTGCAGGTACAGATAGGTCTCCACAAGGATGGCCTTGATCTCGAGTGATATGGGGTACATCTTGATGACGTTACGGGTGAGTTTGTCATACTTGCGCTGCTTGCGTGCGCTGGGGTACTCGCGCCGTCCGTAGATGGTCACCTCCATCAGCTCGAACATAGGAACGGTATCGCCGTCGATGATAGTGGCCAGCGCACCGAATACACGTTTCTGCTTGTCGGACTGGTCGGCCGGCAGGGCAGGGACGCACATCAGCATGCACAGTATGAGTATGACGATCCGTTTCATAGCCGCAAAATTATCAATTATCGCAAAAAAGACCTACATTTGAACTATCCATTTGGAAAACACTTTAATACATTATACCATGAATAGAAGATTGTTAATCTCCTGGTTTGCGCTCTCGTCCCTTATATCGGCCCCCGCAGTAGGCCAATCCCTTCATGATGACATATGGGACAGCGTACTTGAAACGCTCCTGGCCGATGAAGAACTAACGTCCGATGCCTTGGGAGAACTCTCGCTCATGTACGAGTCCATGCATGAGGATCCGCTTAACATCAACCAAGCTACAAGGGAACAGCTCTTGCGTCTTCCGTTCCTGACCGATGAGCAGATAGAGGATATCCACGCCTATATCTACATTCACGGGCCCATGCTCTCGCTCGGTGAGCTGGAACTTACAGGCAGTCTTGACTGGAACACCCGGCGTCTGTTGCGTGAGTTCGTCTATGCCGGCCCTCCGGTCACGGAGAAGGAGCGACTGGATATACGCAGGATACTGCATGAGGGGCGAAGTGAACTGACCGGCCGCCTGGATATCCCGCTCTATCTCAGGGACGGCTTCCGATACCACTCACCTCAGGAACTGGAACGTTATCCCAACCGCGCGTACAAGGGCAGTCGCCTTGCACATAACCTGCGTTACTCGTTCTCCTGGCATGACCGCATAAAATTCGGTATAACGTCCGATAAGGACGCGGGTGAACCCTTTGGAGGGGAGAACAGGTTGGGTTATGACTTCTTTTCTCCCTATCTCTTTGTCAGGGATTTGGGGCTTGTCAGGGAGCTGGCTGTGGGCAACTTCAAGTTCGAGGCCGGTCACGGGTTACTCCTGGGAGGAGGATTGAGCATGGGCAAGGGTTCCACTCTCACCTCAATGAGCCGTCCGCGTCAGGGACTAAGACCCCACTCGTCGACACAGGAGTACGGATTTCTGAGCGGCGCAGGAGTGACTCTTGGTCGTGACCGCTGGTCCCTGACCATGCTGTCCGCCCGTACCTCTCTCGATGCGACCCTGAAAGGTGACTCTCTCATCAGTTCTTTCAAGGAGGACGGTTATCACCGAACCCCGCTGGAGTGGTCAAGGAAAGACAACATTCGGTTGACAACCGTGGGAGCATCGGTCCGATACGGATACCGCGGTCTTGACCTGGGACTGAACCTGCTTACAGAGCGGCTTTCGGTTCCCTATAAGGAGCGGGACCGATACACGGGAGCTTCACTGTACGGCTCGCTGCGTCGGGTCCGGTTTGCCCTGACAGGTGAACTCTCCGTCGTGAACTCCAGGGTGGCACTGATAACCTCCGGAACTTTGAGACCGGGTAGAGGGTGGACCGTAAACGCTGTCATGCGCCATTACTCTCCAGGTTATACTGCGCTTCACTGCAATGCCATGGCCGAGAGCGGGGTGGAGAATGAGACGGGTCTGCTCACAGCAGTGTCACATAGTGCGGGGCGTGTCAAGGTGAGTGGTTACGTGGACCTTTTCAGTCATCCCAAGGCAAGGTACGGCGCATCGGAACCGAGCAGGGGGATGGATGTAAGGATGGAGACCGACTGTAGGATAGGCAGCAGGGATGAACTCTACGCCACGGCCCGATTCAAGGCCAAGCAGAAAGACTGCAGGTATACCGGACGGCTGGAATACTGCCTGACCGGCCGTTACCGTCTGCGCTGGACCCGCCGTTGCCGCTCGGGAGCGGAACTCAAGACCCAACTCTATTTTGTGAGATATGACTTCATAGCCGAACCCATATCGGACGGTTGGGCGCTGATGCACACCTACAGCCGGAGCCTGCTCAGCGAGCGGCTGAGGGTCAGTGTGACCGGGGCTGTTTTCAGGACCGACAGCTATGACAGCCGGGTATCGGTCTATGAGAACGGACTGCGTTACGGATATAACTTCATGACCCTGCAGGGTAAGGGTGCGCGGGTTTCGGCGACGGTACGGTACGATTTTCCAAAAGGTCTGCAGCTGAGCCTCAAGGCCGGCTCGCTCTACTACCTGGACCGTGATGAGATAGGCTCCTCGCAGCAGAGGATTCCGGCCTGCCACAAGGAGGACATATCGCTGCAGTTCACCTCCAAATTCTGAATGACAATCACTTTGATTGTTAGTGCCGATTGACTATTTTTGCGGTCTGAAAAGGAGTAAAACAGACCGTCATGTCAACCGTTCTTTATGATTCACCCATATTCGGTCCGGTGCACAGCCGTCGCTTAGGCGTGTCGCTTGGCATTAACCTGATGCCCGCTGACGGTAAGATATGCACCTTTGACTGCATCTACTGTGAGTGCGGCCGTAACGGCGAGCACCATCCCAAGCATCACCGTCCCTCCAGAGCCGAGGTCTATGAGGCGTTGCGCAGCACCCTTGCCCGTATGAAGGCTGAGGGTCCGGAACCTAACGTGCTCACCTTTGCCGGTAACGGCGAGCCTACCGCCAACCCCGAGTTCCCCGGTATAGTCGATGATGTGGTAGCCCTGCGTGACGAGTTCTTCCCCGATGCCAAGGTGAGCGTGCTCAGCAACGGCACCCGTGTGACCGACCCCGCCATCTTCAAGGCCCTGCTCAAACTTGACAACAACATCCAGAAACTGGACACCGTGAACCTGGATTACATAAGGCTTATAGACGCTCCGGTAGGCCACTATGACCTGGATGCCATCATAAAGGCCCTTTGTGATTTCAAGGGACATGTCATAATACAGACCATGTTCCTGACCGGCACCCTCGACGGTCGTGACATGGATAATACAACCGATGAATATGTGCTGCCCTGGCTTGAGACCGTCAAACGTATCGGCCCCAGTCAGGTAATGATTTACACCATAGACCGTGAGACCCCTGTAACCACCTTACGCAAGGCAAGCCATGAGGCACTTGACCGCATAGCTTCACTGCTCAGGGAGAACGGTCTGGCAACATCCGTATCTTACTAACCGATGAACAAACTAAGGACACTCTGCCTTTCACTGCTGCTTACCTTTTCTGTACCGGTCATAAGCGCCACGAACGATCAGCTGACGGATACCATAGACAGCATAATCTACGAAAGTCTGCCTCAGGGAACCGACATAGCTCTCATGATCTATGACCTTACGAACGATACCACTCTCTATGCGTATCGCGAGAAAATCATGTGCCGTCCCGCATCGGTACAGAAGGTCATTACATCGGTCACAGCCCTGTCGTCACTTGGCGCCGATTACAGGTTCAGCACCTCACTGCGTACGCAGGGAACCATAAAGGACAGCGTCCTTTCAGGCAATCTCTATCTGGTGGGTGGTCTTGACCCGTCACTCAACGAGCATGAGCTGCGCAGTATGGTCAGTGACCTCAGGAAGGCAGGTGTAAAACGTATAGACGGAACCTTATATGCCGATGTCTCCATCATGGACTCCACCTACTGGGCATCGGGATGGTGCTGGGATGACGCCCCGGCCAGTTTCCAGCCCTATATCTCACCCCTCATGGTACATCAGGGATACGTAGGCGTAGAGGTTCGCCCCACCTCCAAGGGTGAGGCTCCCCAGGTCAATATCTATCCTGCCAACACCTACATAAAGGTGGTGAACAACGCCCGCACCCAGGACAACACGCTGGGTCCGCTTACCATAACACGTGACTGGATGCATAATGACAACACTGTCGTGGTGTCGGGTAACTGCAAACGCCGTCAGTCCACAGACCTGAGTGTGGTGGGCTCGGCCGATTTCACATTTGCCCTTTTCCGTCAGTATCTCGATGAGGCCGGAATCGAATATGGCAAATACGGCTATGGAACATGCCCAGTGGTTAGCAAGACGCTGTCGGAGGTGACACATAAGCTGCCTGAGATCCTCAAGGAGGCGCTCAAGGAGAGCAACAACCTCTATGCCGAGGCCATGTTCCTGCAGACTGGTCGTATTCAGTACCCCAAGGGAATCACTTTCAAGGATGCATCAAAATACCTCCAGAACTTTGTAGGACGCAAGTTCGGTATGGTATCGTCATCATTCAATGTAGTTGACGGATGCGGACTCTCCATGTATGACCTCTGCTCCCCGCAGTTCATAGTCGATATGCTGGCTCTCATCTACAAGGATCCGGAACTCTATCCCATCATGTACAAGAGCCTTCCCATATCAGGTGTGGATGGAACTCTCAAGACCCGTCTCAGTGACAAGACCACTCTCAACAAGGTACATGCCAAGACAGGCTCCGTTACCGGTTCATGCACCCTGGCAGGTTACATCCATACAGCCGATGGCCGTGACCTGGCATTCTGCATAATGAATGAGGGTGCCGTCAAGATGGCACCCTCAAGAAAAGTACAGGACCGCATCTGTACGGTCCTGTGTGAGCTGGGCTTATAACTGTTTGAATTCGTATCCCTCACCTTTGAGCCATTCTATTGCCCTTGGCAGAGCCCACTGAAGGTTCTTCTGGCTTCTCAGTGAGTCGTGGAATACTATTATCGAGCCGTTTCTCGTATACTTCTTTACAATGTCAAGCACTACCTCCGGTTTGAGCTTGCTGTTATAGTCACGGGTTATCACGTCATAGAACACTATGTCGTAGTTGCCCTCCATATAACGGTAGGTCCAACGGCGTAGCACGCCGTGAGGCGGACGGAACAGACGGGTAGTAAAGAATGTGTCACATTTCTTTACGTTGTCTATGTAGTCATGGTTCCTCATACGCATTCCGCGGACGTGATTGAAGGTATGGTTACCTATGTGGTGTCCACGCTCCACAATCATCTTGAACAGCTCCGGATACTTGCGTACGTTGTCACCCACAACAAAGAATGTGGCCTTGACCCCGTACTGGTCCAGAGTGTCCAGAAGCCATGGCGTAACCTCGGGAATGGGACCGTCATCGAAAGTGAGATATACCGCGTGCTCTTCCGGATTTTTCCGGAAGATGCCCTTGGGATATATTTTGCTTAGTATTGAAGTCGGTTGTTCGAGTAGCATTTTATTTCTTAATGCGGAAATCAAAGTCCTGACGCATCATGCCCCATTCATTGAAATAGTTGGTGAACGCAGCTTCATCGCCACACTCTCTGATTATAGGCAGCATAGCCTCCTGGATAACCTTGGAGTTGGACTCAAATACACTCTTTGAAGACCTGAGGTTCTTGTCATTCATGCTAAGATACCATCTCATCTGCTGCAGCAGGTTTTCGGTTGTATTGCATGTGATGGCGAGAGCCTTCTCCTTGTCTCCTATCTGAAGGTATGTAACGGCAGTCTGGTAAGCACCACCGTATTTCCAGTCAACCAGAGGATCAACCTCATTGCAGATACCGTCGCTTACCAGGTCGAGTATCTCACGGGCCTTGTCTTTCTGGCCGATGTTGATGAGAATCTGAGCGAGTTCGGCGAACAGGCGGCGGTGGGTGTCGATCATACGGCGGTAAGTCTCATCCACATATACATCCGGGTTATCCAGACCTCCGAACCTGAACTTCTTGCAGTTCTCGTACATCCTGTCGGGATCGATATATCCGAATGCGGAATTCTCCTCCTCGATGCCTACCTCAGTCCAGTTGAAGGGTGTGATTCTCTGTGCCAGACCTTCAAGTAACAGGTAATCCTGGAGGTCCAGGAACGCGTCGTCAGGAACGGTTGTCGATATGAACAGAGGTCTCTCCCAGTTGCAGTTGGCAATCAGGTCGAGCATGAGGATCTCATTCTTGACCAGATAGTTCTTGCCCTTGAGTGAAATGTACATGCGGTCGGGCATGTTGGCCTTTGTCTCCTCATCGGTCGCTCCTATGTAGCATGCAGGAATCTTCATGCCTGAACGCAGCACGGCATCCTTATCGATCTTGAACCAGATGGTGTCGGTAGGTATTACGTGTTTCTGCTTAATCCAGTAGTCAATAAGAGTCCTGAGCTCGTAGGTGGCAATGAGTTTCTCCCTGTCGTTTTTCTGGAGGAGCTGCCTACCCAGGTCGGGATCCACCTCCACGTAATCGTTGGTGCCGGTCTGATACTCGCTTCTCTCAAATGAGATGGGCAGGGCAGGTGAATCGTAAGCGGGACGTTTCATCTGGTCCACATACCAGTCTGTCATGAAGTAGCTCAGGTTGCAGCAGCGTGCATCGGTACGGAAGCCCTCGGTCTCAAAGTTGTACCAGAGGGGGAATGTATCGTTGTCACCGTTGGTGAATATGATCGGGTTGCCCTCTTCGGGAAGTGACATGAGGTAGTTCTGACCAAAGTCACGGCAGGCGTAACGTCCGCTGCGGTCATGGTCATCCCATGTCTGGCTGACCATCTGGATGGGAACCAGAAGACAGAGAACCGTAGCTATTACGGCCGATGCCTTCCTGCCGGCGATATCCTTCAGGTAATCAGCTATGGCAGCTACGCCCAGACCGATCCATATGGTAAACGCATAGAACGAACCTGCATAGGCGTAGTCACGCTCACGGGGCTGCTCAGGCGTCTGGTTCAGATATACCACGATAGCCAGACCGGTCATGATGAACAGTGAGAGGACTACAAAGAACTGCTGTGAGCCCTTCTTTCCCTTGCTCACCTGCCACAGGAGACCCAGGAGACCGAGAATCAGAGGGAGACAGTAGAATACGTTGTGTCCCTTGCCTTTGAAAGCGTCAGGCAGTAGTCTGGGGTCTCCGTCAGTGAGCAAACGGTCTATGAATCTGAATCCTGTTATCCAGTTTCCGCTTTCAGGCTCACCAAAGTGATTCTGTGAATCATTCTGTCGACCGGCAAAGTTCCACATGAAGTATCTCCAGTACATGAAGTTGACCTGGTAACGGATAAAGAACTTGAGGTTCTCACCCTGAGTAGGGATAGTCACCAGTTTCTTCTCGCCACGTATGGCGCTCTTGTATTTCTTACCCTTGATTCCTCCTACCCAGAGGTTGTAGTCGCTGATATGTCTTGAATCGGCGCTGTACATACGGGGGAAGAACATGTTCTGGGCGTACAGAGCCTCCTGCTTTATGTCCTTTACGTAGTAGTGGTCCTTCTCACCCTCTTTGGTCTTCTCCTGACGTCCGTAGGAGTTACCCTTGTTCTTGTAGCGCAGTGAGAGTCTGTATCCGTCCTTGACAGGAATGTAATCATAGGCATACTCTGAACTGAAGGCCTGTCCGTAGAGCAGGGGACGTGAACCGTACTGCTCACGTGCCAGATACTCTCCGAGTGAGAACACATCCTCAGGTGAATCCTGGTCCATGGGCGGGTTGGCGGTTGAACGTATCACTATCAAAGCGTATGACGAATAACCGATGGTGATCATCATCACGCAGAGCATGATGGTGTTCAGAAGACTGGCCGACGGCTTAAAGTTATCGGGAACAACTTTGGTGAAGAGGTAAATTGCTCCTGCACCCAGTATGATGATACCCAGTACTACGCCACCTGCGGTGTGACCGTAGAAAGGTATACCTGCAAATGCAATGGTAAGCAGGAATGAGAGGTACATCAGGGACTTGCGGTCGCCGCGCTGTGTCTCATAGACGCTCCAAAGCAGGATAGCCACAAGAAGAATGATGTAAACGATAAGACCGCTGTTGAAAGGCAGACCCAGTCCGTTCACGAACAGAAGCTCGAACCAGCCGCCTACCTTTACGATACCCGGAACGATACCGTACAGAACGGCAGCGATGATCACGCCTGACAGTATTACGGCAAGTACGCCGCCCCAGAATGTGGGGTTGCTTATCTTCTTGAAATAGTAGACCAGTACTATAGCTGTGATACAGAGCAGGTTGAGCAGGTGTACACCTACCGATACGCCTATCAGATAGGCAATGAGTACCAGCCAGCGTGCGCTGTGAGGCTCATCGCAGTTCTCCTCCCACTTGAGTATAAGCCAGAATGTGACTGCGGTGCAGAATGATGAATAGGCATAAACCTCACCCTCTACGGCGCTGAACCAGAATGTATCGGACCAGGTGTAGGCCAGCGCGCCCACTATACCTGAACCAAAGATGGTAATCATCTGCCAGAGATCGGGCTCCTTCTTGTCGGCTACCAGCTTCTTGGCAAGCATGGTAATGCTCCAGAACAGGAACAGGATGCAGAGTGCACTGAGCAGGGCGGACATGGTGTTGACCATCATGGCGACCTTTGAGGGGTCACTTGTGAACTGTGAGAACAGGTTTGCGGTCAGCATGAATATAGGTGCCCCAGGGGGGTGTCCTATCTCCAGTTTGTATCCTGTGGTTATGAACTCCGGGCAATCCCAGAAGCTGGCGGTCGGCTCGATAGTCATGCAATAGGTAACAGCTGCTATTGCAAACACCATCCAGCCGATGATTGTGTTCAGTCTTTTGTAATTCATCATTCCTTTAATTGGTCTATTGAAAGTCTCAAAGGTAAAGTTTTAAAGGTTAAGGTCAATCAATTGACAGTTATTAATTGTTAGAGACAACTGTCAAAGGTCCTGTCCTATATCGCTGCGGAAATGCTTTTTCTCAAAATCTATGAGACCTGCCCCCTTGAATGAGAGAGCCAGTGCCTCGGCCTTGTCCTTGCCGTATGAGCTGACGGCTATAACGCGTCCGCCTGCGGTCACTATGTTTCCGTTGGCATCGAAAGCGGTTCCTGCATGGAATACTATGCTATCCTTGACCTTGTCGATTCCGCTTATCACGAATCCCTTGTCATAGTGCTGGGGATAACCGCCCGATACCAGCATTACGCATACTGCAGAGCGGGGATCCTGCTCCAGGGTCTTGGTGTCAAGGTTGCCCTCGGCCACGCCTTTAAAGAGCTCCACTATGTCACTTTTTAAGCGAAGCATGACCGTTTCGGTCTCGGGGTCGCCCATTCGTACGTTGTACTCAATCACTTTGGGTTCACCGTCCACATTGATCAAACCAAAGAAAATGAATCCTTTATACTCAAGGCCTTCCTCTGCGAGACCCTCAACGGTGGGTCTTACTATGCGGTCCTCGACCTTTTTCATCCACTCCTTGGTCGCAAATGGTACGGGTGATACTGATCCCATGCCGCCGGTGTTCAGGCCGGTGTCATGTTCACCTACACGCTTGTAGTCTTTTGCCTCGGGGAGAATCTTGTAGTGCTTGCCGTCGGTGAGAGCAAATACCGAGCACTCTATTCCGCTCATGAACTCCTCGATCACTACGCGTGACGAGGCGTTTCCGAACATACCGCCGAGCATCTCCTTGAGTTCCTTCTTGGCCTCGTCAAGGGTGGGCAGTATGAGTACGCCCTTACCTGCGCACAGGCCGTCGGCCTTGAGTACGTAGGGAGCCTTGAGAGTCTCAAGGAACTTGAGTCCCTGCTCCAGGGTTTCGCCGGTGAATGTCTGATAGGCTGCGGTGGGAATGTTGTGGCGCTGCATGAAACGCTTGGCAAAATCCTTGCTGCCCTCCATCTGGGCGGCAGCCTTTGAAGGACCTATTACAGGGATGGCGGCAAGAGCGGCGTCATTCTTGAAGTAGTCATAGATACCGTTTACCAGAGGATCCTCAGGGCCTACTACGACCATATCGATCTTCTTGTCCAGTACGAAAGCCTTGATGGCGTCAAAGTCATTAGCCTTGATGGCTACGTTCTCACCTGCGTTTGCGGTACCGGCGTTTCCCGGTGCGATGTAGAGTTTCTCAGTCTGGGAACTCTGGGCTATCTTCCAGGCCAGAGCATGCTCACGGCCTCCGCTTCCAAGCAACAGAATCTTCATATCTTATTGTTTTTTGTTTCCTGATTTAAAACCTCTTTTGGGTGCCGGGCGTCCACCCTCCTTGCGGAAGGGCTTCCCTTCGGATGATGACTTACGGAAGGGTTTTCCTTCGGATGATGACTTGCGGAACGGCTTTCCTTCGGATGATGACTTGCGGAACGGTTTTCCTTCGGATGAAGACTTACGGAACGGGCGGTCGCCTTCTCTGCGGAAACTGCGCTCACCATCCTTGCGGAAACCGTGCTCTCCTTCCTTACGGAAAGGTCTGGGCTTGGAGTCCTGAGGCCTGCGTGCAGGTCTCTTGGGCATCTCCGCTGACTCACCGTTCTCGCGTGCCTCCTGCTTCTCGGCCAGACGGGCCTTATGACGCAGGGTGCTGCTGCGGCGTGAGGGGAGGTCATCTTTCTTGAGGCGGCCTTCACCTCCGCGGAAATCGTTGTATCGTCCGTCAAATATCTCATACTTGCGCAGCTCACATGGGAGAGCGCCGTTAAAGAGAGGAATCTTGGCAGAAGGTTTGAGCCCTATCTTGTCAAAGCACTCGTAGTGGTAGCTTATGATCCAGGCCTCACCGCCTATGAGGGCGTGCTTGAGTCGCTCACCTATCATCTCGTAGAGACCGAGCAGGTTGTCATCGGTAAGACGCTCGCCGTAGGGCGGGTTGGTTACTATCACGGTTCGTTCCTTGACAGGCTCAAAGTCCTTGAAGTCACGCTGCTCGAACTGTATCACGTCAAGCAGGCCGGCAGCCTTGGCGTTGCGCTTGGCTGTCAGTATGGCCTTGGGGTCCTTGTCGTAACCCTTGATGCTGAACTCGAACTCACGCTCAGCAGAGTCATCGTTGTATATCTGCTCAAAGAGGTCGCGGTCAAAATCCTTCCATTTCTCAAAGGCGAAATGGCTGCGGAACAGGCCGGGTGCCATGTTCTTGGCTATGAGTGCAGCCTCGATGGGAATTGTTCCGGAGCCGCACATGGGATCCACGAAATCGGACTTGCCGTCCCAGCCGGACATGAGTATCATACCTGCTGCAAGTACTTCGTTCAGGGGAGCCTCCATGGCCTCCTGACGGTAACCGCGCTTGTGCAGTGACTCACCGGAGCTGTCGAGTGACAGCGAGCAGTCGTCATGTGAGATGTGGATGTGGAAAGTGAGGTCAGGGTTGGCCACACTTACGTTGGGGCGTTTGCCGTATTTGTCACGGAAATAGTCTGCAATTGCGTCTTTTACACGGTATGCCACGAACTTGGAGTGGCGGAAATCCTCACTGTAGACTACGGAGTCTACGGCAAAGCTGTCGGTTATGGACATGTACTTCTCCCAGTCAACCTTACGGCAAATCTCATAGACCTCGTCGGCGCTGTCGGCCTTGAAGTGAAGGAAAGGTTTAAGGATGCGGATTGCAGAACGCAGATGAAAGTTGGCCTTGTACAGAAGGGCCTTGTCGCCCTTGAAGGATACCATGCGGTTACCAATGGCCACTCCATTGGCTCCCAACTCAATAAGTTCTTTTGCAAGAATCTCTTCCAGCCCCTGGAAGGTCTTGGCTATCATTTCAAATTCGGTCATCTATGGATGATGATTATACGGACTGCAAAGATAGGGATTTTAATTGAGAATTGAGAGTTGAAAATTGAGAATTGAGAATTGCCATGCGGTGCGTGTATTCACGCAGGTGCTTGGTATTAATTCTCAATTCTCAATTTTCAATTTTCAATTTTACTTCATCTTGACTGTGACCTTTTTGCCGCTATAGCTAACGGACTTGGGTTCGCTTCGCCTGCCGTCCCTGATCAGGACTAAGCGGAAGGTGCGGTTGGCTATCATGCCGTCATATGATCCCTGCCTTGCACCGATAGTGAGTTTGCCTGACTTGTCGTTCCAACTGAATCCGATGGTGCTGAATGCGCCCTTCTCGTAGTTGTAGTTGTCAAACTCATCCTCATAGAGGCAGAGCTTACCGTCTGCACCGGCATATACCAGTATCTCAAGGTCATCCCACGGTTTCTCTGTGGAGTACTGTACATCAGGGCCGATGGGCAGGATGCTTCCGGCCTTTACATAGAGCGGGATGCTCTTGATATTTACTTCACGCTCTATCTCCTGGCCGCCTTCAAACAGCTTTCCGGTCTCAAAGTCATACCACTTTGTACCTGCAGGCAGATATACCTTGGTGCTCTTGGGGGCGTTGAAATCCACATCGCCTATTCCTGCGCGGCTCTTGCTTACGGCCCTTTCGGGGGTATATTTGGCTTCAAGCACCGGAGCTACCAGGAGTGAGCGGCCGAACATGAACTCGTTACCTATGTTCCAGACGTTCTTATCGGCTTTGAAATCCATCATGAGGGCACGCTGGTAGGTGCCGTTGTTGGCATTTACGTCATGGGCCAGCGAGTAGATATACGGCAGCAGGCTGTAACGCAGCTTTACTGCACCGAGCAGGGCGTCATAGACAGGTTCGCCGGCCTTGCCGTAATAGTATAGCTCACGCGGAACCTCGGTGCCGTGACTGCGCATCATGGGACAGAACACGCCGTACTGCATCCAGCGTACATAGAGTTCCTGGTAGAGAGGGTTCTGTGTGGCGCTGCCGTCTTGAGAGCGCTCGTTATAGCTGTTGGCAAAGAATCCGCCCAGGTCACTGTTGAAGTTGGGGTTGCCGGTCAGGGCAAAGTTAAGGCCTGCGGGAACCTGATTGCGCAGTGAGTTCCAGTTGGACTGCACATCGCCGGACCAGGTGTTGGAGCCGTAGCGCTGCTGGCCTGCAAATACCGAGCGGGTGAGTATGAGCACACGCTTGTCACTGCCGTTCTCCATGGCGCGCTGGTTGTCATAGACACCGCCTACTGCCATCAGAGGGAATGCGTTGCGTACGCGACGGAACGGTCCCATGGCTGTGGGCAGGTCCAGATCCTCCTCCTTAAAGTCCAGATGGTCAGGTTCAGTTGAATCCATCCACCATCCGTCTATGTCCTGGTCATAAAGGCGGGTTAAGTGGCTCCAGTATATGTCACGAGCCTCTTTGTTGAAGGGATCATATGGGCGAACCCCCGATGGGTAATCCATTCTGGGAGGCCATTCGGACAGTCCGCTCTGAGGCCAGGTCTGAAAATCCAGCAGCATCCCCTTGGGTTGGAGCTCACGGTAAGGCTTGGTCATGGGACCGAACGATGACCATATGGAAATCATCAGCTTGGCGTTCTGGTCATGGATATGTTTGATCCAACGCTCGGGATTGCTGAAATCGGGGTTGTTGAACTCCATGGCGTTCCAGAGGTAGTTGTCACCCCAGTACTGCCAGTCCTGGATCATGACGTCAATGGGTACACCATCGGCACGGTAGCGGTCCAGTACATCGGTCAGTTCACGTGATGTCTTGTAGCGCTCGCGGCTCTGCATGAATCCGAAACTCCAAAGTGGCAGCATGGGTACGGTGCCGGTGAGCTGGCGTATGCCTGCAATCACTCCGTCGGCGTCACCGCCGTAGATGAAGTAATAGTCTATGCAGCCTCCGTTATCGGATATGAACTGGAAACCGTTCTCGTTTGAAATGAACGTGGTGGGTGAGTAGTTGTCCCAGAACAGGCCGTAACCCTTGATGGACTGTATGATGTTGCAGTAGTCATCGGTATTGCCCTGGATCATGCGGCGGTTGGTTCCGCGCATATCCATACGGCCCTCCTGCAGTATTCCTACACCGTATATGGGTTCGTCGGCATCGGTCTTGAATGTCTGTCTTACGCCGGCATCGGAATAGAGAGGTTTCTCAGGTGTGGGCTCGTTAATGGATGATACGTTTTCCATAAGCAGCAGATTGCCCTTGTTGTCCCTGAAAGAGACATTGCCGCCCAGGACATTTACAGTGAGTATGTCAGTCTTATAAACGTCAATAACAACGTTCTTGTCCAGTTTCTCCTGGGACTTGGTCACCTTGACCTGCTGGGGCTGCATGGTGACTGACAGGCTCTTCTTAGAGTCATTGTTCTGGTTGGAGGCCTTGTAGATGCGGACTATTGAAGGTGAGTAGAATGTAACCTCCACTTTTGTCTGCTGGGCTTGTGCGCTGAAAAATCCGGTCAGCGCAATCATCAGGGTCAGTATCTTTTTCATTTTACGTTGATGTTATGATCGGCTTTTACAAATACGGGTATGCGGTCTGTAAAGACGGGAACGTCTACATAACCGCCTCCGCGGTAGATTTTCTCATCCTGGGAGTCAAAGAGTTTCCATCCGGCCTCGTAACGGGGCAGATAGACGCTCATGGTGGTGATTCCGGGCTCGGTAACCGGGCATACCAGCAGTGAGGGTCCGAACATATACTCGGTCTGCTGGCGGAGCGCCTCGTCATCGGTCGGGAAGTCAAAAACGAGCGGGCGCATCATGGTGTAGTTCTCACGGCTCACCTTCTCTGCGCACTCCAGGATATAGGGCATGAGCCTGTAACGCAGGTCAATCTGGCGGCGGAAATTCTCCTGGGTCTCAGGGGAGTAGTTCCAGGGTTCGGTGCGGCTCATGTAGCCATGGACGCGCATGAACGGCAGGAATACGGCCGTCTGGATCCAGCGCATCATACGCTCCTGATAGTCGGCATCCGTGTACTGGTTGCCCGGACGGAAGAATCCGCCTGCGTCATATGTCCACCAGGGCTGTCCGGTGGCCATGAGGTTCAGTCCGCCTGCAATCTGGCGGCGCAGGGTCTCCCAGTCGTTGCCCACGTCACCTGACCAGTTCACGGCTCCGTAACGCTGTATTCCGATGAATCCGCTGCGGGTGAGTATCATGGGGTCGCGGTCTGGCTGGTCTTTCTTAAGTCCGTTATAAACGGTCTCGTTCACCTTGTTGGGGTAGGCGTTGCGGTAGAACTCACCGGGGATGGTACCGCCTGCCACCATACGGCCTTTGAGGTCATCGTTCTCAGGCTCGGTGGCGTCCTGCCACCATGCGTCTATACCTGTGGGCAGCAGCCGCTGGCTGAAGTTTTTCCAGTAGGCTCCGGCGGCATCGGGGTTGAAGAAATCAATCCAGTCAGTGCCGTCTATGTAATAACCGGCGGCGTTCATCTCGCGGCCCACCTCACTGTTCTTGTCTATCTTGGACCATACGGAGAGCATGAGCCTCATGTCGAGAGAGTGGAGCTCATCGGTCATGGCCTTGGGGTCGGGGTATTTGTCCTCATCGAACTGCATGGCGTTCCAGCCGTATTTGCCCCACCACTGCCAATCCTGGACTATAACACTGGTGCGGTAACCCTCGCTTACCAGACGGTGCGCGTTCTCGAGCAGCTCGTCCTGTGAGTCATAGCGCTCGCGGCAGTGTATGTATCCGAAAGCCCACTCCGGCATGGAGGGAACCGTTCCTGTCAGGTTGCGGTAGGTGCCGATTATCTCATCGGCCGTTCCTGCGAATACGGTGTAGTCCAGGGCAACGGCTACGGGTGAACTGAATGTGGTGACATCGGTCACCTTTCTTATACCCACGGTGGGCTTGTCACCGCGTGATCCGCTCACCAGTATCTTGTGAGTACCCTTGGTCAGATGGGTTATGGCCGATGTGGTGGGCGGGAGCCAGGTGTTGTTGGCGTTGATGACGGTGTCACCGTCTATGAGTAGCAGCTGCTTGCGTGCCATGGCCTGGCCCACATCCAGAAGTATGGAGTAATCGGCATCGGCCTGAACCTGGAACTCACCGCTGAAATCGTTAAAGAAGCGGCGCTCACGCACGTTACCGGCCGTACCTGTGGCGTTGACTGTGACTGATGTGCCGTCAGATCCCTGCTGCTCCAACTCTATTATGGTCTCCGATGGATTGAATTCGGTCAGTCCGTAGTTGTTCCACAAAATGCCGTATCCCTTGTTGGATATGACCATCGGAATGGAAATCTGGGTGTTGACCTGGGTAAGGCGGCGTGTCAGTCCGCGCAGGTTCAGATAGCCGTCCTGGAACTGGCCGGTGCCGAACAGGAACTCATCGGACCCGGTCCTGAAGGACTGGCTTACCTCCAGCGAATTCAGCGACCCGGTCTGTCCTGACCTGACCGAGCGTGATCCTTTAATCTCGGACAGGAGTCTTTTGCCCTTGGAATCAAAGAACACAACCTGCCCGGTACGGGTGTTCACCTTGGCTGTGAGTTGAGGTTTGAGGGTGCTTACGGTAACGGTATGTCCGGACCGGTTATACACCAAAGACTGTTTCTGGGAGGTTTCAGTGTAAATGAGTTCCTCAAGTTGGGGGAGCGGGATGCCGTCAGGCAGGAACCTGACTCTTATGGCTGCATCGGAGAGAGCCGTCAGTGAGAGTGTTCCGGCATCGGTGCTGATTGAAACCGTGTTGTCATCGGACCGGACTTCTGCATTGGTGCAGGCGGAAAGGACAACAGTTGAAAGAAAGATACAAAGGATGGACTTTCGCATTAATGAATAGTGATTTAATTGGTTTACGACAAAGGTAATCAAAGTGATCCTTTCGGGAGAAATTTTTTGAGACAAAATAAAATACTTATCTTCAAAGCACCAATAAATTGACTTGTCATGAAAAGAGTTTGCATTATTGCCTTAGCGGTATCGTTTTTATTCAGCCCTGCTCTCATGGGTCAGGGTGTTGAGCGCGTCCAGGAGTCCAAGACAGTCTATAAGACCATTATTGACATGCTTCGTCACGAACCCGGTCTGACGATCATAGGCTCCGGCGAGGAGGGAGTCATGCCCAAGATGTATATCCGTGGCATCGGTACTACAACAGACCAGTATCAGCCCCTTTTTGTGGTTGACGGACTTAAGACCGATGATATCATGTACGTAACACCTGAAAACGTCTACTCCATCAAGGTCATCAAGGACGGAACGACCGCCATCTACGGTATGGAGGGGGCCAACGGAGTGATTGAGATCCGTACCAAGGGAGCGGTCGAGGCGGAGATAAAGGCCAAGGAGAATAAGAAGGTCCTTAAAAAGGAGAAAAGAAAGGCCAGGAAGGCCCGAAAGAAACTGTCCTCCGCACCCTCAGACTCCATAAGATAACGTGATGTCAGTCCCTACGGTCAGAAGCTGTAGATGGCCGAAACGGACAATCCCAGCCTGTTTAACCCCTCCCTCTGTTCCTTTTCGAGTTTTACGACCGATGTCACCCCTTCAGGATCGGTGTGACTTATCGATGTGAGTGTTCCGGTGCAGTAACTGAGTTTGCCTCCTAATGACAATTCTTTCGTAATGTTGTATCCGTAGGCAAAGGTGCATAACATTCCCAGTGTATTGCCGGTCATCTGTTCATGCAGGTTATTGAAGTGGTCCTCATATTTGTAGAATACGGGGCCGAAACCGATCTGAGTAAGGATGGTGTGTTTCTGGTTCAGAGAGACGGAACGTAAGGAATAGACAAGACTGTAAAAGACCATACTTACATTTGTAGTCAGCAGGCCTGATTCCTGTACTCCCTGATACTCGAGCATGACATTGTCTTGTGACGTGGCATTGTATTTGTGGAATACCAATCCCAATCCCTGTCCGCTTTTGAAAATGTAGTTTATATCCAGGTTAAGGTTCGTTCCCCTGTTCAGTTTCTTAAGATGCTCTTTCTGATCCGGGGTAAGCTGGTCGCTTAACCTGTCAGTCCTGAATTCCACACCTGCTGAACCGCTTACAACCAGTCCGGGTTTCTGATCGGCTTTAATCTCAGGAAGAGATTCCGTATAGGTAAGGTCGTAGCTGTTGGTCTTGTTCAGGAATGCGGAGTCAGCCCTGAATACGAGAGTGTTGATACGGTGTATGTTTGAGGTCCAGATATCCGGTTCCAGATGCTGGTTTATGACCATAAAGTTTCCTCCTGCCTGCCAGGCCTCATTCTTGGCCAGGTTGACCACATTCTCATAGGTCCCGTTTTTTTTACTGGTAAAGCCGGTATCGGTAACCCTTACCGAACCGAGCAGTTCGGCATTCTCTGGTACAGCCTTTACGGTTTTGTTCTCAACCACAACTACATCCTGCGGGGAACTTACCGAAGGGGGATAGGTCTTTTGGAAAGAAGGTATCACTTTAGGTGAACATGAAACAATGACAAGTGCAAGCGGGATGAAAAGGGAATGAATTCTCATATGCTACAACAAGGTTATTACTATAATGCGAAAGTATGACTAATTGGAATAAAAACCGTCGTTCATATGGTAAAAGATTTTAATTTTGCGTCCCGGAACTTACCGTTTTATATTATGAAATTCAGACTGCTTACTGCCATCACAATGTGCCTTTCAGCCTTTTTTGCTGAACTTACCGCCCAGAACGTAACCGTTCCGCCATCGGTTCCCGATCAAGTCGTATTTGCCGGACAGACCATCAAGCTTGACCGTGCCGACCTCAGGGAGCGCATGGACCGTGAACTTATAGCCTTCACCTATTCGCATAACATGTCAACCCTTATGATAAAGAGGGCCAACCGTTATTTCCCTGAGATAGAACCCATCCTTGAACGTATGGGTGTGCCCGAAGACCTTAAATACCTGATGGTGATTGAGAGCAACCTGGACCCCCAGGCAGCGTCGGGAGCCGGTGCCGCCGGTCTGTGGCAGTTCACCCAGAGCACGGGTCGCGCATACGGACTGGAGGTCAATGCCAATATCGATGAGCGTTACAATACCGTCAAGGCAACCGAGGCAGCCTGCCGTTTCCTCATGGAGGCTTACGGCAAGTACGGCAACTGGATGACGGTAGCCGCCAGCTATAACGGCGGCCAGCAGGGTATGGACCGTCGCATCGAGGCCCAACATCAGACCGATGCCCTGAATATGTGGCTGGTCGATGAGACGTCACGCTATATGTTCCGTCTGCTTGCAGTCAAGATGATGTTTGAGAATCCCTCGCTGTTCGGTTTCTCATTCAAGCGCGAGGACCTCTACCCCTATATTCCCGTAAAGGAACAGGTCAAGATAACCGATCCTGTTGATGACCTGGTCAAGTTTGCCGAGGACCATAAGATATCATATGCGGACCTTAAGCGCGCCAATCTCTGGCTCAGGGAATCCAAACTCAACAACAAGTCACACCGCACCTATTACATCGATATTCCCGATGTAAAGAGCCAGCACTACAATCCTTCCAAGACCAAGGTACACAGTCCTGCCTGGGTAAAATAAGAGATCCTTATTTGTAGGGATTTCTCCTGATTTTTGGGTGAACATAAAGAAAAAGGCCAGTCTCACGACTAGCCTTTTTCGACCTGTTTTTCCAACTAAATCACTTTTAGCGGCACTTCGCCGCGTCCTTGATATAAATTAGTCTGTTTACGAGACTTTTCTGCAAATCCCGGTGTTGCTCGGAACCTGCAGACACTATATTGAGTTCGTAAATATCAAAAAGTTAATTCCAAAACAATAAGATTTCACTCAATTTAACATCTCGTCAGCTATTTTAAGCCGAATTCCTTACGGATTATGTCAACGTAATCGAGTTTTTCCCAGGTGAACAGCTCAACTGTTACGGTGCGCTGAGGCAGGTAATGTGATGTAAACACTTTTGTCACAACCTCAGGTGTGCGGCCCATATGACCGTATGCTGCAGTCTCACTGTAAATGGGGTTACGCAGTTTGAGACGGTTCTCGATTGCCTTGGGTCTCATGTCGAATATACGGTCCACGATTCTGGCAATCTCGGAGTCAGGCATATTCACATGACTTGTTCCGTAGGTGTTAACGAAAATGTTAATGGGTTTGGCTACGCCGATGGCGTATGAAACCTGTACCAGTACCTCATCGGCCACACCTGCTGCGACCAGGTTCTTGGCTATATGACGTGTGGCGTAGGCTGCCGAGCGGTCCACCTTACTGGGGTCCTTGCCGCTGAATGCGCCGCCTCCGTGGGCTCCCTTGCCGCCGTAGGTATCGACAATGATCTTACGGCCGGTGAGACCTGTATCTCCGTGGGGTCCGCCTATCACGAACTTACCTGTGGGGTTTACAAAATATTTAATGTCCTTGCCGAACAGGGCCTTCACCTTGCTTGAAGTGATGGTCTCAAGGACACGGGGTATCAGTATGTTCCTGACATCGGATTCAATCTTGGCAAGCATCTTGCGGTCAGCCTCGAGCTGTGCCTCGACTGTGGCGTTATCGGGAGCGATGAATTCGTCATGCTGTGTGGATACCACGATGGTGTCAATGCGCTGGGGCTTGCCGTTGTCATTATACTCTACGGTAACCTGGCTCTTGGAGTCGGGACGCAGGTAGGTCATGACCTTGCCCTCACGGCGTATCTCTGCAAGCACGCGCAGTATGCGGTGTGAGAGTGCCAGGGATACGGGCATGTACTCCTCTGTCTCATTGGTGGCGTAACCGAACATCATGCCCTGGTCGCCGGCACCCTGATTCTCGGGGTCCTCGCGCTCCACGCCACGGTTAATGTCGGCGCTCTGCTCATGAATGGCGCTGAATACACCGCAGGAGTCTCCGTCAAACTTGTACTCGGAGCGGGTATAGCCAATACGGTTAATCACTCGGCGGGCAGTCTCCTGCAGGTCAATATAGGCCTGTGACTTTACCTCACCTGCAAGCACCACCTGACCGGTGGTTACAAGGGTCTCACATGCGACCTTTGAGTCTGGATCAAAGGCCAGGAGTTCGTCTACGACAGCATCGGATATCTGATCCGCTACTTTGTCTGGGTGTCCCTCGGACACCGATTCGGATGTGAATAAGTATGACATAGGGCCGCAAAGGTACGATTAAATTTTGAATTGAGAATTGAGAATTGAGAATTGAGAATTATAGTGTAGCGTATTTGTGGCCGTAGTCAAGCTGCTGCTTAAGGTAGTCATCGTTGTAGATTACCTCATAATCCACGACCTTGCCGTCCTTCATGACCGGAACGATATCAGGGTTGATGAAACCTCCGTAAGGTTTGAGGTTCAGGGCCTCATAACGCTGCTTTATCTCCTTGTGGAGTTCGGGATCTATGTTCACGGCGTAGGTCTCGATAAGGTATTTGCCGGCCTCGTAGTCTCCCTCGGACTTTATGCGCTGTATCTCTGCCAGCAGTTCACCGAACAGGAGGCGCAGCTTGTCAAAGTCATTGACCACGAAATAGGTCTTGCCGTCACGGACCTTCTTCTCTATGACGTTGTCCTTGAGTCCCTTCTCATAGCACCACTCGGATATGAGCTTGCGGTTCTGCATGTGGGCCTCGGTATTGGGACGTCCCAGTTCCACACGTGTGAACTGTTCTATCAGACCGTTGCGGATATATTTGGAGTATCCAGCCTTGTAGGCCTCCTTATCGGGCATAATTCCCAGTTCCACCATCTTGGGGTCAGCTATGTAGTAGAGTCCGAAAAGGTCGGCACGAGCCTCCTCCAGGGCCGATGAATACTCACCCATGGCAGTGGTCGATACTCCCGGCAGAAGCTGTCCCGAACCATGGCCCAGACACTCGTGCAGGTCGGTATGAATCTCATCGGCATAAGAACCCCACTTAAGGTACAACTCTTTCTCCTCTTCATCCCATGCGAACTCGTCGAGAGTGCTTTTGGGGGATTCCTGTGCCGCATAGGTATAAGCGTGTGTTATGTTGGCTATGGTCACCGACTTGCTTCCGTACATCTTGCGTATCCAGTCTGCGTTGGGCAGGTTAATTCCTATGGGAGTGGCAGGATAGGAGTCACCGGCCAGGCAGACGGCGTTCACCACCTTGGCCGATATACCGGTGCATTTGGCCTTCTTGAACCTGGCATCCACGGGTGAGTTGTCCTCAAACCACTGCGCGTTGGCGCTAAGTATGTCGGAACGCTCCGATGCCTTATGGTCCTTTATGTTCACATAACCCTCCCAGGCTCCCTTTCGGCCCAGCGGGTCGTTATAATCCTCCACGAATCCGTTTATGAAGTCAACGGTACCTATGGTATCCTTGACCCATTCTATGTTGAACTCATCCCATACCTTGAGGTCGCCGGTCTCGTAGTATTTTACAAGCAGCCCCAGGGCACGTTTCTGAATGTCATTCTCGGCGCACTCGGCAGCCAGCCTGAGTTCCCCGCATATCTTGGTTATGGCAGGTCCGTACATGCCGTCAATCTTCCAGGGAATCTCCACGATATTGCCGTCGGCATCCTTTGTAACCTTGGTGTTCAGGCCATAGGCGATGGGAGTCTCATCGGTCTTGTCCTCAACGGATTCGTAGTATTTCTCAACTTCGGCACGGGTTACGCCCTCGTAGAAGTTGCCTGCCGACAGGACTACTATGTCACCGTCAGTTGATGTCGAGCGGCGCTGCTGCAGGGTGTTGGGATCATAGATGAGGGGAAGCAGCTCTGCGCATTTGTCACCCTCGCCCACAGCCTCCATCAGAGACTTGAAATACTCCTGTGAGCACTCCGGGAAGAACTTGTCCTCGGCATAGTGATGATGTATGCCGTTGGCAAAGAAGAGCCTTTTTGCATACACTGTGAACTGTTCAAAGTCCTTGGTGTTACGGTCACCCTTGTAATTTTCAAGGATGTTCTCAACCACGTGACGTATGGGCAGGTTCCATTTGCAGTTCTGGTCCCAATGGATGTCACGGCCCCATTTGGCAGCTTCGGCCAGATGGAAGGCATACTCTTTCTGCTGCAGGGTCAGCTCGTCCCAGCCGGGTATGGTGAAACGCATCACCTTGAGGTCGGCAAACTCGTCAAGCAGATACTTGAAATCACTTTTCTTCTCTCCACAACCGGCTGTGATTGCCAGCAATCCGGATATCATCATAATTCTAACAATAGATTTCATATTTATCCTTTTTTACTTTTCAGTCCCGATAATATCACACCGCCAAGTATCAGGGCGGATCCCGTGCCCGATGTCACCGACATGCTCTCGCCAAGGAATATGATGGCGCCAATGAGAGTGAACACCGGGTTCAAATATACATAGTTTGTGGCAGTTACGTTTCCGATAACCAACATAATCCTGTTCCAGAGCGCAAAGCAGAACAGTGATGCTATGGTTGACAGGAACAGAAGGTTTCCCCACACCTGTATGCTGTCAAACCGTACCATGGCCAGGTTTGAGTTATCGGACAGGAAGAGTACGGGCATGATGGTGAGCAGTCCGTAGAAGAACACCTTGCGGGTGGCGAACAGCGTGCCGTAGCGGTTGGTCATCTGCCCCATGAACTGGCTGTAGAAAGCCCAGCTCAGGGCTGCCGTAAAGGCCAGCAGGTCACCCTTGGGCGACAGGTTCAGGCTGGTGCCGTCAAATATCACCATCACCATACCCGACAGAGCCAGCACGGTACCGGCAATAAGTGGGAACCTAACCTTGACATGCTCCAGTTCGCTTATGATCCTGCTCTTTACGGTATGTTTCAGAACAAGCGTGAGCAGTATGGTTAGAAGCGGAGCCACACAGACTATGAACGATACGTTGCAGGCCTGCGTATATTTGAGTGCCGTGTTCTCGGTAAGGAAATAGAGTGAGCCGCCGGCTATACCCATAAGCAGGAACAGCAGTTCATGGCGCAGGCTGCGGGAGAATAACCTCCTGTACTCCCCTCCCCGTATAAGGCAGGCGGTGAGCAGTCCCGTATAGGCTATCACGAATCTGATGGTGAATATCTGCGCCGGTGAGAGTCCCTGGTTTATGAGTGTCTTGGTCGATACGAAAGTCACTCCCCAGAGAGCCATCGTCATGAAAGCAAGTGCATGGTATAGAAATATTCCCTCTTTTTTCATGTATGTGTCAGTTGGTTATAAAATCCTTAAGCCCCATAATCCATCCTTTTTTGAGAACCATGAGATTTATCTCACAGCGGAAAGGACGGAACAGATCATGGTCTTTAGCGTATTTCTTGAATGTCTTGAGCGAGCGTATCCTGTTCCTGTAGCGGTTACGGTCTCTTTTACGGCTTACGCTTGAAGGCATTATGTTGTAATGGTAGAGTGTGGTAGTGTCCGATGCTATCCGGCGGGCCGATATAAGGGCGCAGGCCAGGAAGCAGGTGTCTTCGGCACTGTGTGTATCGGGAAAACAGATGCCGTTGTCCGTAAGGAAAGACCTTCTGTAAATAAAGGTGGTGAAATATGATACGTAATGTCTCAGGAACGCTTTCTTATGCCGGCGGGTGAATTCTCCGCTCTCTGTCTCAGGGTTGCGTCTTATCTGGTTGGGGCGGTCCTGATAATCAAAGGAGATATTGCAGTACGCCAGATCGGCATTCTCTTTTACGGCTGCGTCATACAGTTTCAGGCAGAAATCGGGCTCAATCCGGTCATCACTGTCCACGAACGCAATATAATCAGCGCTTGCCGCCGCTATTCCCGTATTGCGGGCTGCACCCGGTCCCTTGTTCGTGCCGTTATCGGCAAACACGATATTCATGTCAGGGTGGTTTCCGGCAAAAGCGCGGGCCCTGTCAATGCTGTCATCATGGCCATGGTCATCAACCAACACGATCTCCAGGTCTGTGAGGGTCTGGCTGCGCAGAGACTCAAGGCAGGGGATAATGTAATCACCTGCATTATAAACCGGTATGATGACTGACACCTTCATGCTTTTACCTGTTTTTTGACAGTTTCTTCCTGAGCTTGTACGGCCAGCGTGAAATGCGCTGCGGAACCTTTATTATCCACCTTATTATCTTATTGCCGAGAAAAGCCAGCCTGTCCGTAAAGCCGAACCGGGGTTTTTCAAGGCCGCGTATGGAGTAGGCCTCGTTTATGAGAGCGTCAATCCTTGCCTTCTGCATGCCGCGCTGGGGCTCAAAGAACTTTACTGCCCAATCCGGTGTGGTATAGAATCGGGCAAACCATGAATGCATGCAGATCCTGTTGCCTTCGGGGTCCAGCAGGATTGTGGTTGTGCCGTCATCATGACGTTGGGACGGCAGATACAGAGTCTTGAAATTGAATGCCATCCACAGGAAGAACCGGTAGTAGGGTTCCTGGTCATCGCGTCCGAAATCATATCTGGTCTCAAGCCTTTCCTTGGGGAACGACGATATCATCTGCTCCTTATGCTCCAGGTAGTTGAACTCCTTGACAGCCTTCCTGCTGAAAGCGGTACGTATGAGCTTGAGATTCAGGATATTGAAGAACGGGTTCGTGACAATGGGATTTGCCACACGCGGGCAGAATCCGCCGCCGTCGGGACAACCGGCATTGGCATATCCGCCTTCCACCACATAGTCAACCAACCTGAACATGGCATCGGGATCGGTAATGAAAGCGTCCTCATCAATATTAATGGCCACATCACACTCCTCATCCTTGAGCATGGTGTAGAAATAGCCGTCGGCAGACTGGTCAGTGAGTCTTACCACCGGTATTCCCAATGTCTCATACAGTCCTCTTGAGTATCTGTAGAGTTTCAGGTCAAATGAGCGTGTAAATATCTTTATTCTGTTCATGTGTCATTTAAAGAACTTGACGAACAGGGCGGTCATGATCCTGTTCACGAATCGGTTAAAAGCCTCGAACCATGCCGGCCAGCGTTTGTGGTGCCTGCGCCAGTACCTGAGAGCATTGAATCTTATGATCTTGTTCTCCGGGTACAGACGTACCGTACCCAGTCCGTATTTGAGGGTCACGCCGGTAAGGTATGACTCCAACTCCGTAAAATGCTCCGTGTCAAACATATTGCGCGGTATGTCGAGCAGGTGACACTTAAGCATTATGCGAACCCTGTTGAGGTAGTACTGCCTTATGAACCTGAGCCTCTCCCCGGAGAGCGTCTGAAGGTCATAGGACTCCAGGAACTCAATCAGCTTGCGGGTCATGAGCTCCATCTGGTCCAGGCTGCGTGCCAGGACCTTGGGGTCCATGGTCTGTCCCTCACGTGCCAGGTTATACTGGTAGAGGTTTATGTCGAGGAATGTTATGTCCTTGGCGCGGAATACCGGATAGCATGACCACTCGGTATCGGTATATGAGATTCCCTCGGTCTGACGGTAACCCATGTCACGCAGCATCTGAGTGCGGTAGGTGATGGAGTGCATCAGGAAGAACCTTATGTATCCGTCACTGAGCACGCTGTCCAGGTCATACGCCTTACCGTACTCATAAGGCTCCTTGCCGTATACGTTGTATTTGGTAACCTGACGCGAGCCGTCCTCTGATATGGTGTTGAAATGGGTTATGACCATATCGGTCGCGGCATTCTCAAGTGCATCGAGGAATTCCACGAGCGCACGGCTGTCAAACCAGTCATCGGAATCAAGGATCTTTACGTATCGGCCTTGAGCAACCGGCAGGGCGGCGTTAATGGTGGAGCCGTAGTTGCCGTTGGGCTTGTCTATCACCGTGACTGAGTCAGGGAAACGCTCCTTGTATGAGTTGGCCACCGCCAGTGAGTTGTCCTTGCTGCCGTCATTGACTACCATGGCCTCGATGCGTGAGAGGGCACCATCTACCAGGAGCGAGTCAAGACAGCGTGGAAGCAGGGCCTCCATGTTGTAGGTAGGTATTATTATGGACAGCAGTTTGCTCATATGTTCATAGAAAGGACTTTCTCTACGATCTGATGCATGTCATAGTACTTGTACTCGGCCAGTCGTCCTCCGAATATGACGTTGGGCTGACCGGCGGCAAGTTCCGCATACCTGGCGTAGAGGGAGTTGTTACGTTCGTTGTTGATGGGATAGTAGGGCGATGCACCCTTCTCCCATTTGCGTGAATACTCGTAGGTTATTACGGTGTCGGGCTGTTTGCCGAACTCAAAATGCTTGTGTTCTATGCAACGGGTGTAGGGTATCTCCGCCTCGGTGTAGTTAACCACTGCATTGCCCTGGAAATCGCTCACGCCCTCCATAAGCTTGTGCTCGAAACGGAGCGAACGAAAATCCAGCTCTCCCAGACGGTAACCGAAATAGGCATCGATCTGACCGGTAAAGAGGGTCTTCTCAGCCAGGGAGTCAAAATATTCGCGGTTCTCAAAGTAGTCGGTATCGAGCCTGACCTCTATTCCCTCGAGCAGTTTGCGGAATATAGGGGTGTAGCCGCCTATGGGTATACCCTGGTATGTGTCGTTGAAATAGTTGTTGTTGAACTCGAACCGGAACGGCAGACGGCGTATCACGAAAGCCGGGATCTCTGTGGCTTTCATGCCCCACTGCTTCTCGGAGTAGCCCTTGACCAGGGTCTCATATATATCCCTGCCGGCCAGTTTGAGCGCCTGCTCCTCCAGGTTCCGCGGCTCGGTTATATGGGCAAACTCAGCCCTCTGGCTCTCGATTATGGCCTTAGCCTCATCGGGAGTGTTCACGCCCCACAGCTGGTGGAATGTGTTCATGTTGAAGGGAAGGTTGTAGCGCTTGCCCCTGTAGCATGCTATAGGTGAGTTTATGAAGTCGTTGAATGGAACCAGGCTGTTCATGAAATCCCACACCTGGCGGTTTGACGTGTGGAATATGTGCGGTCCGTACTTGTGTACGTTTATGCCGTTTATCTCCTCGGTATAGCATCCCCCCGCAATATGGGGGTTACGGTCTATGACAAGACACCGCTTGCCCGCCTTATGTGCGCGGTAGGCGAACATGCTGCCATAGAGTCCGGCTCCTACTATGAGATAATCGTACTGTTTCATTTGATATCCTCTTTACAGGTTGACGTGGCAGTCCGATGTATCAACGCACACGAACTTGGCGTGGATTCGTCTCTTCTCCTTGGGCGGGACAGCCATATAGTCTCCGTACATATCCTTGAGTCGGGCATCAGGGTTCTTGGGAGCGGGATACATCCTTCCCTCAAACAGGATCTCCGACGGGGGTGTCATCTCTGACTGCAGGGTGGGATAGCCGTATATGAGACGGTCTATCGGCGTAAGCTCGCGGTCTTTTTTTGAGAACAGGCATATCAGTTTCCATATGCCCTTGAACAGGACATAGGAGACAGGGAACACAAAGTATGAGATTATGTTCCTGAATGAGAGCCTGGCATGATAGTGAAAGAATCCGTGTGCCTTGCATATGCGTTTGCGCATGAACTTGAGCAATCCCTTGGGAACCGAAGGATAGGGAACATCGGCAAACACATCGATAGATACACCTTTATGATAATTACTGCGGAAATCATCAAAATCATGGATGAACAGGGTGTTGTCCTTGCGGATCTTGAACAGGCCGTCGCCCATGCATGACTCGGGGTCGGTCACCTCAGTCTGCATGAAATAGCCTTTGGCGAGCTTGTCTGCGCCTATGGACTTGAACTTCAGCCAATCAGCCAACGGCATGCTCACGTCAATGTCATCGTCCCAGGGAATGAAACCCTTATGACGGACAGCGCCGAGCAGTGTGCCAAAGTCCAGCCAATAGACCAGACCGTTCTCCCTGCATACGCGGTCAAACTCATTCAGGACATCGATGGATGCCAGCTGAGCCTTGCGTAACGGAGTCTCCGGGCCGTTGTATTCTGAGTAATCTTCCATTATAGTATGTTCTTTACTATTTCAAGTGTATCGGGGATGCCCTGGGTAACCGGAATCATCGGTTTCCATCCCAGTTTCTTTATGGCGGTGTTGTCGAGACGTGTCGACTCGTTGGGGGAGAATGCACGCTTCTCGCTCTCATCGGCCTCATGGTAAACCACGTTCACATGTCCGGCGCGTGCGGTGATCTCAGCCAGCTCACGTATGGAGATGAAACTGTTCTCATCCGATATATTGTATGCCTGCCCGCTCTCTCCGTAGAACAGGGCAAAGAGCAGGGCCGATACGCAGTCGGCCACGTGGCAGTAACTGCGGCTCTGGGTCCCGGCGCTCTTGAGCACTATGTCCTGACCGCTTACGGCATTCCTTATGAACTGGACGTAGACGCGGTTATCGGCCTTGGTGAAAGCGGGGCCGTAGGTGTGTGACGGACGTACGGTAACCACATCGGTCCCGAACTGTGCATGATAGCATGCACACAGGTTCTCGGCGGCTCTCTTGGAGGTGGGATAGCAGGAACGGGGAGCGGTCACGTCCACATATCCGCTGTCATGCTCCTTCCACTCTGTCGGGCTGTCGCTCTCTCCGTAGACTTCGGCCGATGATACGTATAACATACGCTCCATGCCGTGGGCTGTCCCGTAACGGAGCAGGTTGTCCGTTCCCAGTATGGTGCCGCGCAGGGTTCCTACAGGGTCCGATGAGAACGCTGCCGGGAAGGAGAATCCGGCCGCATGGATTATGTACTGGAATAAGATGTCGGAGTTGACAGGCTCCGTGAGGTCCTGAACCATGAAATGGAAACGGGGATTCTCCCAGTAGGAGGCAAACCTCTTCCTGGCACCCTCCTCGCTGCGTCCGCATATCCATACCTGGTAGCCGGCCTGTCCGTTTGACATAAGTACGTCAACCAGGAAAGATCCTATCATTCCGGTGGCTCCGGTCACGAGGATATTCTTTCCCTCCAACCGTTTCCAGGGGAACTCATCGGACAGGACACGTTCCATGTACTGCCTGTATAATCCTATCTCAGTGAGACTCATTTGAACCAACTCTCTTTCTTGCAGGTGAGCAAAGCCTTGAAAATCTCTATATCCTCAGGTGTGGTCAGCTTTACGTTCTTCTCGGAACCGGCTGAGAACCATACCTTGCGCCCCAGTTCCACGAACAGGGTACATGAGGCGATTGAGTTCGTGATACCCTTCTGCTGAGCCTCTTCATGGGCACTGGCCAGGTCGCCTATGCGGAATGCCTGTGGGGTCTGTGTCCTCTTGAGCGAGTCGCGGTCGTAAAGGTCATCGGAACTCTTGCCGTCAGTCGTGGTGAGCATAGCCTCGGCACAGGGAATCACCGTTATGGCATTGCCATGCTGGCGGCATACGCTTATGCAGTCGGATATTATCTTGTCCGATATCATAGGCCTGATGGAGTCATGAATGAGCACTATATCATCATCCTTATGGCGTGAGCGTACATCCATCAGTCCGTTGCGGATGGACTCCTGTCCGCATTTGCCTCCGTTCACTATATTCTCCAGCTTGGTGATGTTGAACTGTTTGCAGTAAGCGCGCAGTATCTCATGCCATCCTTCTATGCATACCACCTCGATGGCATCGATCTCAGGATGATTCTGGAAAGCTTCCAGGGTATAGAGGATTACAGGCTTGTCGAATACATTCAGGAACTGTTTGGGTATGTCCTGCTGCATCCTGGCTCCCGATCCGCCCGCTATGATTATTGCTATGTTCATATCTTTACCGGTTCTTTATGTTTCCAAAGATAGTCAAAAGTTCATTATGTACCGACCTATCGTTTCACGACTATATCCAACAGCCTGTGATTCTCCTTCCTGTCAGGAATGGAGTTCCATTTGCCGTAAAGTACAGTAAGATAATGGTCTACATTGCAGGGGGCCTTGAATATGTGTCCCTCAAACTCCATTTCCTTTAGGGGAAATATGTCACTGAGGAAACGCTGGGTATAGAATCCCGTCCCGTAATCGTGAATAAGTGAATCCGTGTGTAACACTCTGCCTATAAACCGAGCGGTAGCTATGGTCAGTTCTGCCAGAGGGTAGAGCAGGACTCCCGTCATATGTCTCAACCAGCCATCCTGAATAAGGTTGTAACGGCGGCGGTAGCAGCGTCCGTAAAACAGGTCAATCTTTCTTGATACTGCCGGAACACCGTTCGTTTCATAGAATATGTCGAGCCATATGCTCTCCTCACGTTTCATGGTGCCACCCTTGACCTTGGGGTCGTCAACCATCCTGGTAACCGTGACGGTGTTGTTGTAGAGCCTGCCCCAGCGACGGGTGTAATCCTTGCTTGAGTTGGCATCCACGAACGAGAACGGCTCCTGAAGATCGTTCTTAATGGCCCTGGCCAGTCTTTTTTGGTCTCTTTTGAGTACGCATACATCAAGGTCGTCATCCCATGGAATGAATCCCCCATGCCGTGCTGCACCTAAAAGGGTTCCGGAGTCCAGCCAGTAGCTTATGTTGTTTTTCCTGCAAATCCTGTCGAATTCAACGAGTATGTCCAGAAGGTGGAGCTGCAGATTGCGCAGTTTTGAACCGTCCGGGTTGAATTGGGCTCTCAGTGCAAGTTGTATATCGTTATCAATCATTTTTCCTGAGTGATTTGATTACGTTACAGAACATCTCAATGGCATGTTTGCGCTCCGTTTTAGTCGTTCCGATGGTGTAGACAAATAGGCATACAATAAGCATGCTGGCTGCAATCACTACCAGCGGTCCAAGCCATTCCGTCTCAAACAGGGGAGTCACATACACCTTTACCAGCAGTGACAGCGCCGTACTTATCACGGTAACTGTAATAACCGGAACCAGTACCGTACGCAGATAGTTCCTTATATCCAGTCCTATCTGTCTGCGCATGAACCACAGACGTTCTATGTGAGTAAAGAATGTAACCGCTATGGAGATTACGAACACCGATGCAGGTGGCAGTCCCAGATATTTTATTCCGATGTATGACAACGGGACAATCATGAGTAGCGTACAGCCTATGACCAGCTGATAGTTGCGTATCTTGCCGGTAGCCTGAATGGATGCGGCCATGGGACTGGTAAAGCAGTTGAGCATGCCGTCAATAAGCATAAGCTGCGTTATGAGGTATGCCTCATCGGGCACATTACGTCCTCTCAGCCAGATGGGGAGTATGAAATGGGTCTCCAGGAGTAAGGGGAGTGCAACCAGGAACAGCAGGAAATATGAGAATCTGGTACTCTGGCATATCAGCTTACGCATATCGTCCATCTCACCAGCCGCGTATGACTTGTAGAGCTGAGGTCTGGTGGCGGTAAAGAAATTGGTGTTGAGCTGCGAGAGAGTTACGTATACCTTGTTACCTATACCTCTGGCCGCACTTACGATTGGACCGAATGTAGAGTTCAGCAGAAGGCTCAGACCCTGGCTTTTGAGTACATCGGCCGATGAGCCTATCAGATTCCATCCGGCATAGGAGAATATCTCCTTGAACCTCTCCCTGTCCATGGTGAACCTGAACCTGCATTCGCCGTAAAAAAGGTTGCAGTATATCCAGTAGAAGATGGTGTTGACTAGCTGTACTCCGGCCAGCAGTCCGGCATAGAGAATAAGCCTGCTGTCCTTGTCATCCTGGGTATGTGAAAGAAGAATGGCAATCACAAGATTGGCAAAGGCCTCGAACAGACTCAGGTAGGCGAATACCTTCATCTTCTCCTTGGCCACCACCATACCTTGATAGGGGGTACGAAGTATTATCATGGCAAAGGAGAATACGCTGAACTGGAACACCCAGTGCGCCGCCTCGATATGTTCTCCCACTTTCATCCTGTTGTCCAGGTACCATACGCCTGCGGTCTCGCCCAGGATCACTATCAGGACTGTGAGTATAAAGAATACGGTCAGGCTCAGGTTGAACACCAGCTGAAGTCCGTTGCTGTTACCTTTGGCCATCTCGTATGAATAATAGCGTTGGCAGGCCGATGACATGGTGGAGCTTATGAACGATACCATCATCACGATTGATCCAACGGCATCATACACGCCGTAATGTTCAGTTCCCAGGGCATTGATAATGACTCTGGAGGTGTACAGTCCCACCACCATCACTATCAACATCCTCAGGTAGAGGAGCAGGGTGTTCTTGGCTATCCTTTGCTGATTGATTTCGGTCATGATTATATCCAGAATTTCTCCTTGATCTTGGGGAACGGCACATCGGGCACTTTTGACTCGAGAGCATCATAAATCTTGCTTGCAAAACAGATGTCGTGCAGTGCTATTCCTATGTTGTAGCTCAGAATACGCTCTTTATCGTTTTCTCTTCCGGGGTTATTGCCCAGAAGTACCTGGCTCAGCTCGTCGAATTTCCTGAATCTGTCAAAGTATCTGAATTCGTGAACGTGGGCGGTGTCATCGGCAAAGACCTTGTCAAAGAACAGGTCGCAGTTCTGGAATCCGCGGGTGTGTATAGGAACGACAAGACAGCCTTCCCTGTAGCATTCGTCAGGTGCCACCAGTTCAGTGGCGGCAGTGACGCTTGACACTACCACATCGGCTCCGGATACCAGGTCATTGTGGTTGGAGACAGTCTCAAAACGTACGTTACCGTACTTTTCAAACCTTTCCATGAACAGCTGCTCCTGTCCCTTGTATTCCATGAGAACTACGGTGATGGGATCCTTAACCGTTTCAAGAAGGCAGAGAAGTGTGGCACGTGCGGTATTGCCCAATCCTATGAACGAGTAGACCGATGCTTTTGAAGACTTGAGGGTATTGATGGCAAGGCTGGCAACTGCGCCGGTTCTCATAGCCGTGATCCAGTTGGCGTCCATCAACGCCAACAGATGACCGTTGTTTCCGTCATAAAGCAACAGTTCACTGTTGAGTGACGGCTTTTCAAGTGGGTATCTGCTTACCTCCTTTACTCCGAATCTGTTTACGGTTCCGGGTATGTAGCAGGGCATGGTGTTATAGAAGACCTCGCCAAAGGGTTTAAGGCTGTTTTTATGAGGCAAGATGCAATCATACTTCATCTTAAAACTCTCTGTAACCCATTGGATACAATCCTTGGGCGAAATACCCAGGTCAATAATCTGTTGCTGTGTGATCAGTTTCATAAAGCTTTAAGTGTGGAGTAGAGATAATGGTTGTCATTCCTGTCGCGGACAGCTATCCTTATGTAGTTACGGCCCGAGAAAGCGCTTTTACCGCCACAGTCCTTGACCAGGATGTTGTATTTCTGCAGGAGCAGTCCCGTCAGTTCAGCTGATGTGAACCTGCCTGTCACTTCACAGAGGAAATAGTTGGCCTGTGACGGAATGACCCGCAGGAAAGGAATCTCCTTCAGTTCGTTATAGAAGAGTTCCCGTTCAGCGATGAATTTGTCACAAGCATCAAAGTAATCCTTCTCATACTTGTTGAAGATCTGCATGTAGAACTCTCCGAACGAATTGATGTTCCATATGGCAACCTCCTTGCGCATGCTCCTGATCATATCGGTATCGGCCGATGCCACAATGCCTAGTCGCAGTCCGGGAACACCGTATGATTTGCTGATGGACTTGACTACGGTCATGTGAGGATTATCCTCAAGTATGCTGTTCTTAAGCAGTGAGTTTTGGATGTGGTTCTCTGTGAAATCAACGAAACTCTCATCGACTATGAGTCTGATGCCCTGCTTCCCGGTCCAGTCAATCAGTCTGAGCAGTTGGTTGAACGGGATGTAATTGCCCGAAGGATTGTCGGGGTTGATAAGCAGCAGTGATGAGATTCCCTTGCCGCCGAAATATCCGATGACGTCATCGGCCGTATAGCTGAAATCCCTGTTCTCAGGTGTAAAGAACACGGCGTTTTCAGGGAGACTCCTGTTGGGATATTCCTCGAATGTAGGCAGAATGAATCCGGTCTTTCCGCTGCAATGGTTTTCAATTAAGCACTTTATCAGTTCGGCGGCACCGTTTCCGACACACACCAGTTCCTGTTTGATACCGAAGTATTTGCTGGCAATCAGTGAGTTGACTGCCATTCCTGACGGATATTCGGTGAGAAGCGTATCAAAGTTGGCTCTCATCTCATCCTTCATCCTTGCGGAGGGAAAATAGGGGTTGACCAGATAACAGAAGTCCTTGAGGTGCGGGAAACGCCAGTAACCGCCGTAGCGGCTGTGGTACTTTTTCATGAGAGCGTCACCCTCGGAGAATATGGTTTCGGCAATATCCTTATCCTGTATGTCATCAATCTCGTACCACTTCTCGTCGGTTATGGGAAGCGCCTTCAGGGCTGATTTGTCAAGTGCTGTGATAACGCGTAACACCTGTTCGTAATACTCGTTGTTTCCCATAGCCCGGCTGTATGCCTCAAGGAAGGGGACATACTGGTTACGGGAGAAATCGCAACTGAACTTGTATATGTTGCATGTCTTGAAATAGAATGGCACATCGGCGTACTTGAAAGCCTTCTTGGGTACGAAACTGACTATGTTGTTGTCCTCGTCTATACGTACCATCGTGCCGTCCATCCAGGTCTCGTACTTGGCGACCAGTGCAAGATTGGGATAGGGGTTGTCTATTATCAGGTTCAGCATGCGGCTTTCAAACACCAGGTCGCTCTCCAGAAGCAGGGTGTCATCCTCCTGAAGTTCCTTCTTGGCAAGTGCCAGGGAGTATATATTGTTGGTCTTGTCGTATATCGGGTTCAGGATATATTCTATCTTGAGTTTTCCTTCATACCGGTTTCCGATGTACTGCATCAGGTTGTCAGCCTGATAACCTACCACAAGAACCACTCTTTTGAGATTCAGTTCAGCCAGTTGGGTCAGCATGCGGTCAATGAGTTTTACCCCGTTGACCTCTATCATGCACTTGGTGTTCTCTTTTGTAAGTTCACCTAGTCTCTTGCCCATTCCGGCTGCCAGTATTATTGCTTGCATAACGGTACTAATTTTTCCTTCCAGTAAAAATGTATATAGCTCTGCAACGGAACCCTCTCGTTTTCAGGGGGTAGCTGCATATAATCTCCGTAAACGGTCCTGAGCATCCTGTCATAACCGTCCGCAATGAAGAACTCTTCATTCCCGAACTGAACCAGATGGTAGGAATCAATATCGGACTTCTCATATCTGGCCATTATTCCGGGATAAGCCAATTGGGCCACATGACCGGTGCTTCCGTACGGGATAGTTCCGTCAATACGGATGATTTCATCCACATATGACTCCGGCTTTTTCCAGAACAGGCTGAACAGTTTCTTCTTGACGGTGTTGAGGTTAAAGAAGAAGGATTTCTCGAGAGAGAGCCTGCGTAACGCTTTCCTGCCCCTTACGGCGTCATGGTGTAACTTCCGGAGATTCATGTATGATGACTCGAAAGTCTCGGCATCATCGCTGACAGAGTCCAACGGAAAGATGTCAACCCATACGCCTACATTGTCCGAATTCCTAAGCCAGGGAGTGAAAGTGGTGAAACAGGTCTCTTTGGCATCGCATATCCTGGCAAAAGCCAACATGCAGTCCTTCCTGTTTTTCCTGTTTATCATGACGTATCGGTCACTCCTGTAGGTCCGGCATAACTTGTCATAATCGGGACGCGGCATGAAAATGTCGATATCATCGTCCCATGGAATAAAACCTTTGTGACGTATGGCTCCTATCATAGTGCCGTACGCAAGGGAGTATTTGAGTCCGTTCTCAACACAGAACCTGTGTATCTCTCTCAATACATCAAGTGATTTGAGTTGCAGTTCTTTAAGGGTAAGTTCTCTCATAAGCGATTGCAGGTCATTTTATAACGCCTCGTCATCGGGCTGCTCGGGAGTTGACGGCCGTGGCTTAATACCGTGTTTACGCGATTTCTCCCAGGCGGCCTTGCGCTTGAGATAGTCTTCATAATGGTTTTCAAGATAGTTGTCGGCCATAGTCAGTTCTCTTTTAGCAGTTCGTTGATGGTTTTATGCAGAACCGGATGCTCCAGCTCCGGCGCTATTCCGGCCAGCGGCTCCAGCACGAAACGTCTCACGTGCATGAACTTGTGCGGGATGGTCAGCTCCGGGGTCTCCATGACCAGGTCGTCGTAAAGGAGCAGGTCTATGTCTATGATCCTGTCCTTGTATCCGTCCTTACCGGTCTTGGCGGTGCGTCCCATCTCCGTCTCTATCTTCTTGGCGGCCTCAAGCGCCTGGACCGGTGTGAGAGAGGTCTCCACACGGGCTGCCATGTTCATGAAACGGTTGGGGCTCTCGTATCCCCACGGTTCTGTCTCTATTATGTCCGATGCCCCCGTAACCGTACCTATGCGCCGGCCGACGAGTGCCAGCGCGGTCTCAAGGTTGGACCGCCTGTCACCCAGATTGGTTCCCAACGACAGGTACAGCGAGGCCATGGTTCAGTCTGTGATAAGCATTGCGTCACCGTAGCAGCCGAACCTGTAACCCTCCTTTACGGCCAGGTTGTATGCAGCCATCACCTTCTCGTAACCGCCATAGGCGCAGGTGAGCATAAGCTGGATAGACTCCGGCAGCTGGAAGTTGCTGATCATGCTGTCAGCTACGGTAAAGTTGTAGGGCGGGAATATGAACTTGTTGGTCCAGCCGTCAAACGCCTTGATCAGGTGGTCTGTGCCGACCACGGTCTCCAGGGCACGGTTAACGGTATTGCCTACGGCGCAAATCTTATGACCGCCCAGCTTGGCGTTGTTAACGATGTTGGCGCACTCCTCGGTAACGTACATCTCCTCCGACTCCATCTTGTGCTTGGTCAGGTCCTCCACGTCAATCTCGCGGAAGTTGCCCAGACCGCAGTGCATGGTCACGAATGCGCGGTCCACGCCCTTGATCTCCATACGTTTCATGAGCTCACGGCTAAAGTGGAGACCGGCGGTAGGAGCTGTAACGGCCCCCTCGTTGGCTGCGAATATGGTCTGGAAGCACTCCTCATCGGAGTAGTCGTTCTTAGTCTTCTGCGACATGGGTACGGGTACGGGCTTGCCGTTCTCATCGAAAGACCATGCGCATGCCTTACGCTTGAGGTAGGTGGGGATGGGAGCCTCTCCAAGTGCGTAGAGAGCCTTCTTGAACTCGTCGTGCGGACCGTCATAGAGGAAACGGAGCACACGGCCGCGTGAGGTGGTGTTGTCAATCACCTCGGCAACCATCGAGTTGTCCTCGCCAAAGTAGAGTTTGTTTCCTATACGGATCTTGCGGGCGGGATCCACCTGCACATCCCAAAGCAGGTTCTCCTCACGCAGCTCACGCAGCAGGAAAACCTCAATCTGAGCACCTGTCTTCTCCTTGTTGCCGTACATGCGGGCGGGGAATACACGTGTGTCGTTGAAGACGAAAACGTCCTTTTCATTGAAGTAGTTCAGAATGTCCTTGAACTGAACATGTTCGATTTCGTCACTTTTCTTGTGCACGACCATCAGTCTTGATTCGTCGCGATGTTCTACAGGATACTGTGCGATCCTGTCTTCGGGGAGTTTGAATTTGAATTGTGATAGTTTCATTCCCTTGTCAGTGTTATATAGTTATTAATTCTCAATTCTCAATTCTCAATTTCAATGTCCGCCACGTCCAGCCACTCCGAGAATTTCTCGGGGTTCAGGCAATCTTCAACCTTGAATTCACCTACACGGGTGCGCCTTAAGGCTATCAGATGTCCTCCGCTCTCGAGAGCCTGACCGATGTCACGGGCAAGCGCCCTTATGTATGTTCCCTTGCTGCAGACCACGCGGATGGTTATGTCCGGCAGGTTGCACTCGGTAAGTTCAATCTCGTCAATGACCAGCGTCTTGGGTTTGAGTTCCACCTCCTGTCCGCCGCGGGCCATCTTGTAGGCGCGCTTGCCATCGACCTTGCAGGCCGAGAAGGTTGGCGGTACCTGCTCAATCTTTCCCTTGAAACGCTCCAGCACCTGCTCTACCATCTCACGGGTGATATGCTCCGTGGGGTAGGTGGCGTCTATCGGTTTTTCAAGGTCGTATGAGGGAGTGGTGGCTCCCAGCCTTATGGTCGCCAGGTACTCCTTTGTTCCCGCCTGCAGCTCGTCTATACGTTTGGTGGCACGTCCGGTGCATACTATCAGGACTCCGGTGGCCAGAGGGTCGAGAGTGCCGGCATGACCCACCTTGAGTTTCTTGACACCGATGCGGCGGCATATGAGCCAGCGCACCTTGCCGACCACATCGAACGATGTCCAGCGGTATGGCTTATCGAACGCAAGTATTACTCCTTCCTGGAAATTCATCTTACAGGAACAGTATGGTTAAGAGTCCAACAACTGCGCAGTAAGCGCCGAACCATATGAGTTTGCCCTTGCGGACTATCTGTATCATCCATTTGCAGGCAGCGCAACCTGACAGGAAGGCGGCTAGGAAACCTACGGCCAGCACGCCGAATCCGGCAGAGCCTGTCTGTGCGCCGGCACCGGCTGACTCCACCAGGTCCTTCATATCCAGCAGGGCCTCACCCAGTATTGGCGGTATGACCATGAGGAATGAGAACTGGGCCAGTTTCTCCTTCTTGTCACCGAGCAGGATACCGGTTGCGATGGTGGAGCCTGAACGTGATATGCCGGGGAGCACCGCGATGGCCTGTGCTATACCTATTACGAGTGCGTGCCATCCTGATATCTGCTCTCTCTGACGCGGTTTGGCGTAGTACGAGAAGGCCAGAAGGGCGGCAGTCACAAGCAGGCAGCATCCAACTACGGTAGTTCCGGAACCGAATATCTGCTCTATGCTGTCCTTGAAGAATACTCCCACAATACCCACGGGAATCATGGATATGATTATGTTCACTGCGTAGCGGGTTCCTTCGTTGAGGCCGCTGTAGCTCCTCCATGACTGACGTGTGAACAGGTCGCGCAGGATCCATGCAATCTCTTTCCAGAGAACTACGATGGTGCTCAGTACGGTAGCCACATGAACCAGCACGGTGAAAGCCAGGTTCTGCTCCCCGTCTATCCCGAACAGTGACGAGGCTATGGTAAGATGTCCGCTGCTGCTTATGGGCAGGTATTCGGTCAGACCCTGAAGGAGTCCGAGCAGAAGTGATTCAAACCAGGTCATTATTCAGCGTCCTCCTTTTCGTTCTTGGGTTTGTATACGATAGCGGCAATGATGGTCAGGAATCCTATCAGTGTCACGACAGGAGCGACCTTGATGCGTCGTACGCTGAATATATCGGTCTCAAAGAGTTCCTCGGTACAGTTCGGACCGGTCATGAGAAGCAGTCCGATGATGATGATTGCCATTCCGACAGCAGTCAGGATGTAGTTGGTTTTGGTGAAAGCGAATTTTTTCTTGTCCATATTGCGGATTTTAAGTTATACGTAATGAAGTTCTCCCGATTTCATGCGCAGGAAACGGTTTACCGAATGCAGGGCGCAGATTCCAGTTATGAGCAGGCCGATGAATGTAACCACTGCAAATACGGGTACGATGATCCTGGGTTCCGAAAGCATGACGAGCCAGGGCTGGTATTTGAGTCCGATCCTGATTCCGTACCAGATCATGATGCAGGTAAGCAGGGCCGATACAAGACCGATGCCCAGGTTCCTCCTCAGGAACGGCTTGCGTATGAATGACCACTTGGCACCCACCAGTTTCATGGAGTAGAGTATGAAACGCTGTGAGTAGATGGTCAGTTTGATGGTGTTGTTGATCAGGGTGAAAGATACCAGTGACAGGATCACAGCCAGTATGAGCAGAATCCCGGCAACCTTGCGGATGTTGCTGTTTATTATTTCCAGCAGGTCTTTCTGCCATGTCACCTCACGCACGCCCTCCTTGGCGGCTATCTTCTGCTCTATGAGCCTCAGGCTGTCGCTGCAGGCGTAATCGGCCTCCAGACGTACGTTGAGCGAAGCGTAGAAAGGATTGTACTCCAGGAACTGCGAGGGGTCGGTACCCATGGCCTTGGTCATATCCCTGAGGGCGTCCTCCTTGGATATGTACGAGCAGGCGGCGCAGTAGGGCGATGCCTCGATGCTGCGTCTGAGAGCCGAGAACTGCGTGTCGGTGATGCTCTCCTTGAGTATGACCTCCACGGTCATCTCCTGCTTGAGCTGACGTGACAGGTCACCGGCGGTGAGCAGCAGCAGTGCCACGATTCCAATGAGCAGCAGTACGAGTGACGTGCTGATGCATGCTGTGATGAACAGCAGGTCGATCTTTCTCTTTTTCTTCTGTTTAACCATCTTATTCTGTTTCTTGCCTTTTTCTGAATACATAGACGAGCGAGCTGCTCTTGCCGCGCTTGCTCAGTGAAACCAGCCACGAATGGAGTCCGTACAGGAAACCGCGTATGAATGCCAGCTTATGTCTCATCTGTTTCTCCGACAGGATGGAGATGTAGAAACTGTCAAACGGCATTGACTCGTGATGCATGAGCGTGAAGCCGTGCTTGTGGACCAGGTTGCAGAGGGAGGTGGGACTGAAGTGCCACAGATGCCTGGGCACGTCATAGGCAGCCCAATAGGGTCCGTAGTGCATGGCATCGGTCGAACATATATTCGGGCAGGCCATCACCAGTATGCCACCCGGACGCAGCAACTCGTAGAAACGGTCCAGCAGCTTGTCGGGGTGAGGGTTGTGCTCGAACACGTGCCACAGCGTTATGACATCGAAAGTACCGGGACGGAGTTTGTCCATCTCGTTGAGGTCAATCATGCGGTGGTGGAACATCTCGAGCGAGAACTGCCTCTCCTCATGGTATTTCTCTACCGATATCACCTTCCAGCCGCGGCGCTCCATCCTGTGTGAGAAGAATCCCGTCTTGGCGCCGTAGTTGAGCAGCGTGCCGGCGGTGCGGTATGACTGTGACTCCACGATCTTGGCCTTGCGCCCCAGCATGTATGACCTCACGCGGTAATAGAGCCTGCCTATAAGTCCCGATGGAGAGTCTCCCAGTTTGAGTTTCAGGCCCAGCTTGTCATATTGCGACATGTCCTCCTGCGACGGGGGGTCGAGTGTGTAGACCATACCGCATGAGGGGCACCGCATGAGCGTGTAGTGCTCCTTGCTTACGGTATAATCAGTGCATCCTGCATAGGGAATCTGTCCCGACGCACCACATAACGGACAAGGCTTGAACTCCTGATATTTCATTCTTGGCGGAACCCCGCGCACATCATATACGCACGCAATGTGCGCGTGGAGAGTCGCAAAGATAATACCTCACACCACCTCTTGTCAAGTCTTTTAAGCTTTTTTTTTACAATAGGAACCGTCCCTAATGTGTTAGTTTTGCCGGAAAACTGCAACATTAGGGACGGTTCTTAATGTTGCAGTTTTTTCAGATTTCGGTACCGAAAAGAGTTGCGGAGGTGGCGTCAGTGATTCTGACTGTAAGGAAATCTCCCGGTCGGTGGTTGCCCTTGTCGAACACCACGGTGCGGTTCTGTTCGGTACGTCCGTAGAGCTGCTCGCGGGAGCGTTTGGAATAACCCTCGGCCAGCACCTCATACTCATGGCCGATGCACTCACGGTTGCGTTCCAGTGAGAGCTCGTTCTGCAGTGCGATCATCTCGTTGAGACGGCGGATCTTGACCTCCTCGGGCACGTCATCGGGCAGATGCTTGCTGGCGTAGGTGCCGGGACGCTCGGAGTAGCGGAACATGAACGAGGCGTCATAACGGCACAGGCGCATGAGTGAGAGGCTCTCCTCATGATCCTCCTCAGTCTCAGAGTGATAGCCGGTGAACATATCGGTGGTAAGACCGCAGTCGGGTATGATGCGCTTGATTGCGTCGACACGCTCCAGATACCACTCTCGGGTATATTTGCGGTTCATGAGCTTGAGTATGCGGGAGCTTCCGCTCTGTACCGGCAGGTGTATGTGACGGCATATATTGGGGACCTCCGCAATCACGTTAAGGGTCTCGTCACTCATGTCCTTGGGGTGTGAAGTGGTGAACCTGACCCTCATCTGGGGAACAGCCTCGGCCACCATTCTCAACAGCTGCGGGAATCCTACCGTGACTCCGTCGCTTTCAAACCTGTAAGAGTTCACATTCTGACCGAGCAGCGTGACCTCTTTGTAACCTTTTTTCTTAAGGTCCAGAACCTCGTTGAGAATGCTCTGCGGGTCACGGCTGCGCTCGCGTCCGCGGGTGTAAGGCACGATGCAGTAGTGGCAGAAATTGTTGCAGCCTCTCATTATCGATACGAATCCGCTTATGCGGTTGCCGCATATGCGCTCCGGAAGGATGTCTCGGTAAGTCTCGGTAGTGGAGAGCTCCACATCCATGGCCTTGTGGCCGGCCTCCACCTGAGCCATCAGGTCGGGCAGGGAGAGGTAGGCGTCGGGACCGCACACCACATCAACGTGGTGGTTGTCGGTAAGATCCTCCTTTGTACGCTCCGCCATACATCCCATTACTCCGATGAACAGGCGGTTTTTCTTCTTTTTCATGGCGTAAAGAGCATCCAGGCGGTTCCATATCTTCTGCTCGGCGTTCTCACGTATGGAACAGGTGTTCAGGAATATGGCATCAGCCTCATCGATATTGTCGGTGGGCTCGTATCCTGCCATGCGCATGATTGATGCAATAACCTCGCTGTCGGCCACGTTCATCTGGCAGCCGTAAGTCTCAATGAACAGTTTCTTTGTGCTCTCTTCCATACTGATTTATGTTTCGGCCGCAAAGTTACTCATTTTCTGTCATAACCCGAATTACGGGGCCTTGGTCTTGTTTTTATTTAAGGTATTGATTAATTTTGCGCGGTTTTTAAGGAGGGGGCACTCTGGCCCGTCCGCACCCGAACAGATTGATTCAAACAAGTTTATAAATATCGCACAATGGCATTCAAGAGAATCACAGCTGCTGAGGCAGCGCGTTTCGTCAAGAACGGTGACAACGTAGGTCTGAGCGGATTCACACCCGCCGGTACCCCTAAGGCTGTCATCCACGAGGTAGGATTAATGGCCCATGAACTGCATGAGCAGGGCCAGGAGTTTCAGATCAGCCTGTTTACCGGCGCTTCGACCGGTGATTCATGTGACGGCATCCTGTCACGTGAGCACGCTCTCCGTTTCCGTGCCCCTTACACCACGAACAAGGACTTCCGCACAGCAGTAAACAGCGGTGAGATTGCCTACACCGACATCAACCTGAGCCACATGGCACAGGAGATGCGTTACGGTTTCTACGGCAAGCTCAACATAGCCATCATGGAGGCTTTCGATGTGACCGATGACGGCAAGATCTGGGTAACCGCCGGTGTAGGTATCGCTCCTACCGTAGCCCGTCTGGCCGATAAGGTCATCATCGAGATCAACGCAGCCCACTCACGCTGCGCCAAGGGCCTGCATGACATCTACGAACCCGCAGATCCCCCTTACCGTCGTGAGATTCCCATCTACAAGCCCAGCGACCATATCGGCAAGGACTACATTCAGGTAGACCCCGCCAAGATCATCGGCGTTGTAGAGGTTAACATACCCGATGAGGCCCGCGGATTCAACGCTCCCGATGAGACCACCCTCAAGATCGGTCATAACGTGGCGCAGTTCCTTATCAGCGACCTCAAACGCGGCATCATTCCTTCAAGTTTCCTGCCTCTGCAGAGCGGTGTAGGTAACGTAGCCAACGCTGTGCTGGGTGCACTTGGCGAGGATCCTTCAGTTCCCGCCTTCGAGATGTACACCGAGGTTATCCAGGACTCAGTGATTGACCTTATGCGCAAGGGATTCTGCAAGTTCGGTTCAAGCTCGTCACTGAGCGTGAGCAACGAGACCCTGCAGGGCATCTATGAGGATATGGATTTCTTCAAGGACAAGCTGGTTCTCCGTCCTACCGAGATATCTAACAGCCCTGAGGTGGCCCGTCGTCTTGGCCTTATAGCCATGAACACAGCCCTTGAGGCCGATATCTACGGAAACGTGAACTCAACACATGTAAGCGGTGTCAAGATGATGAACGGTGTGGGCGGTTCAGCTGACTTTACCCGTAACGCCTTCATCTCCATATTCAGCTGCCCCTCTGTAGCCAAGGGTGGCAAGATCAGCGCCATCGTTCCCATGTGTACTCACGTGGACCACAACGAGCATAGCGTGAAGGTGCTCATCACCGAGCAGGGTATAGCCGACCTGCGCGGCAAGTCACCTGCCCAGCGCGCCAAGTGCATCATCGAGAACTGTGTTCATCCCGACTACAAGCAGCTCATGTGGGATTACCTCAAGATTGCTGAGAAGGGCCAGACCAGTCACGCACTGAGCAAGGCGTTTGCCCTGCATCAGGCTCTCGCCGAGAAGGGCGACATGCATCTTGCAGAATTCTAAGACTTGAATTTTTCTACGACCTCCAGGATTTCAGGGCCGAACTGCTTCCACTTGGCGGGGCCGAAACCGGTGACCTCCAGCAGTTCCTCCCTGGTCGTGGGGCAGGTGTCGGCAATCTCCAGCAGGGTACGCTGGGTGAGCACGTAGTACGCCGGGATATTGAGCGTCATGTATTTCTCCGTGCGCCACTCGGTGAGCGGCTCGATCAGCTCGGGATGACGTATGCCGGCATAAATCTGTGATATGTCAGGCTTGACCTTAGGTGCCTTCTCGCGAGGAGCCTTGGCGGCTTTCTGCTTCTTGTCCAGCTTGGACGGCGGCGTGAGCAGCACGTCATTGCGGATCTTGAGGAATGACTCGATACTGAACCCGCTCTCCAGTATGGACTTCATGCTCCTTATCCTGAGCGAGAGCTCGGGCAGCAGCTCCCCCTGCGCCTCGGTGAGGCTCTTCTTGACCTCCTTGTTATCGACCGATACGGACATGATGGGTGTCACGACCGATGCCGACTCGATGAGGATAGGTAGGAAATATCCGGCTGCCTTCTGTACCCTCTCGTCCAGATGTGCCCGGTCATCGGCCCCTATACTGTCTATCTCGCGCCGGAACGCACTTGCCACCTTGGCTATGTCACGCATACGGCAGCGGTTCTCCTCCAGCCTGTCGGTCTGCTCGGGGTAGGTGTTCTTGAGATGCGAGCGGAACAGCCCCTGCGCCCAGCCGCTTAGCCTCTCCAGTTCGCCGAACGAGAAACAATCCTTGAGGATGTTCAGGTAATACTCCTTGGCAGCCTGTTCCAACCCCCTCTCCATCTCGCTTACAGGCTTGAACTCATCGTGGAATCCGGATACATCGGTGTTGTTATAGAGGCAGGACTGCGATATGGGACTGCTCAGCACTATGCCTTCAAGCGTGCGGCAACGCGAAAGCGCCACATAAACCTGTCCGAAACTGAAGGCCGATGCCGCATCGATTATGACATGGTCAAACGTCAGGCCCTGGCTCTTGTGTATGGTTACGGCCCATGCCGTACGGAGCGGGTACTGCGTGAAGGTGCCCTCCACGATGGGCGTGATCTCCTTGGTCTCCTTGTCAATCTCGTACTGTATGTTCTCCCACTTCTCCTTGGGGACTTTTATCTCCACCCCGTTCTCATCGGTCACGGTTATACCCTCGTAGTCATCGATCGATGTAATGGTGCCTATCTTGCCGTTGTAATACCGGCCCTCGCGCGAGTCGTTCCTGAGGAACATGACCTGTGCACCCTCCTTGAGTTCGAGCCGCTCCTCGGCGGGGTATGAGTTCTCCGGGAAGTTGCCCTCTATCTCAGCGTAGAAAATCCTGAGTTGTGACTCCAGCGCGTTGAGCTTATGCTGGTTTATGTTATCGGCCTGACGGTTATGGGTGGTCAGACGGATCCATTTGCCCGAACCGTCCGATGCAGTATCGACCGGGTCAAACCGCGGGTCCAGGCGGCTGTTGAGCATGCGGTAGGTGCTGTCATCCATCATGCCTCCGCGTATAGTGTTGAGAATATTCAGGAACGTGCTGTCGGACTGGCGGTAAACGGTCTCGAGCTCCACGGTCACGTAACGGAGCCTCTGCATGACCTTGGAGTGGAAAAAGAAAGGAGACTGATACACCTTACGCAGCCATGGCTCCTCCTGGTCCGTTACCACAGGCGGGAGCTGGTGCGCATCGCCTATCATAAGCACCTGCACCCCTCCGAACGGCTCGTCGGAGCGACGGTATCGGCGCAACACAGCATCGATGGAATCCATGAGGTCGGCCCTCACCATCGAAATCTCATCTATGATCAGGAGGTCAAGCGTCCTTATTATCTTGACCTTCTCTTTCTTGAGCTGACGCCTGGCCTCAGGCATCTGGTATTCAGTTATGAGTTCCTTTACATCGGGCAGATAGGGGCAGAGCGGCAGCTGGAAGAACGAATGGATGGTCACTCCGCCTGCGTTGATTGCGGCCACACCGGTAGGAGCGAGGACCACGCACCGTTTGGGCGTGTTCTCCACTATATATTTAAGGAATGTGGTTTTGCCGGTTCCGGCTCTTCCTGTCAGAAAGACCGATATCCCCGTCCTGGAGATATAGCTTTCAGCCAGTTCAAACAGATGGTCTTTTTTCATAGTATTTTCTTTTAGATTAGTCATATGCACAAATGTATGCATAAAAACTGACAAAACGAAATAATATCGGTAAACAGCTCCTGTTGGCCCTGGAATATTAAAATATGTTAATCGTATTGCACATAAAAAAAGTCGCCATATCTTTGCAGTGTCTTAGTGAAGTAATACACCGACAAACAAAACAGAAAGATTATGATTACGATTGACAAACTAGGTTTCAGTTACGGATCCTACGTTGTATTGAAAGACATTTCAATGAAACTGGAGGAGGGCCGCATCTACGGACTCCTTGGAGAAAACGGAGTCGGAAAGACCACTCTGCTCACCTTGCTTGCAGGTCTGAAGAAAAACATGGAAGGTTCTTTGGACATAGACGGTTATAACCCGTTTGACCGCAAACCGTCATTCCTTTCATCAGTTTACTATCTGCCCGATGAAGTTCCGGCACCTAAGCGTACCGCGATAGAGTTCGGAAGAGACAAGGGCAAGTACTGGGAGAATTTTGACATCAATAAGTACCGTGAGGTCCTCAAGGTGTTCGATATAAACGAGAACATGCGTATGGACCATATGTCATACGGCCAGCTTAAGAAGACCTACATAAGTTTCTCCCTGGCATGCAACACCAAGTACCTTCTGATGGATGAGCCCACGAACGGACTTGACATCCCCTCAAAGGGTCAGTTCCGCAAGGCTGTCAGCAAGTACACCCGCGAGGATTCGACCCTGGTCATATCGACCCATCAGGCACGTGACCTTGAGGCCATCATCGACCCCATCATCATTCTGGACCACGCTGACGTTCTGCTCAACGCCTCTGTCCAGGAGATATCGGAGAAGCTCTATTTTGACTACACATCGACAGTAGCCGATCCTGAGGCCCTCTATTCGGAGATGGTTCCGGGCGGTAACATCCAGGTCCTGGTCAACACGACAGGCAGTGAGAGTAAGGTCAACATAGAGGCGCTGTTCAGCGCAATACTGCTCCATAAGGGGGTGATAAAGAACATGTTCAACAAATAAACTGTTACGGCTATGAATGAAGTATTCGATATAAATCGTTTCGGTCGTTATCTTGTGACTGACATAAGGAATGCCGTAGACAGATTCGGCATATCGGTTCTGGTAATGTCGCTTATAGGTCTGGCTGCTTATATGCTCGTAGGCTCCTTCTCCCTGCTGCTCGGAAGCGGCTGGTACAGCCTGGGCGAGTTCGGCAGAATATTCATATGGATACTGGCTTTTACCATAATGGTGATACTCGGCCCCGCTCAGATGTATGGATTCATTACCGATAAGAAAGAGGGAACCTCATTCCTCATGACACCGGTATCAACCCTGGAGAAGACGCTCTCCATGATCATTGTCTGCTGCCTTGTCATGCCTCTCAGCTATTATCTCATAACTATGTCGATTGACAGTATCCTCTGCCTGGTTGACAAGTCGTGCGGAAAATCCATACTCGTCCTTTTAGGTGACGTAAGGCAACTGATGCCCGAGGCCTTAAGGGAGATCTATGAGGAGACTCAGGAGCCCCTTTTCATGCATCCGTCACTTTCCATGCTGTCCAATCCCTGGCTTCTTGTCGATGACAGGATCCAGTCGATACTGATATTCCTGCTTGGCGCACTCTGTTTCAAGACTGCAAAACCTGCCAAGACCATAGGATGCCTGCTCATATTCAGTATGCTCGTAAGCCTTATCACCACTCCGATCATCCTGTTCGGAATGATGGACAAGATGAAGATGCTCACAGATATGAACCCCGATTCCCTATCATCGGAACAGATTCTTGATATGTTCCCCACACTCAGCTGGGCAATGCAGCATCTGCCGACGATTGACACGGTATCCGATACTGTAACCAACCTGTTGCTGTGCTTCTTCATCTGGCTCAGGGTAAAGAGAATCAAACACTAAATAAAACTGTCATACTATGGAATTCAATCAGAACAAACCTATATATCTCCAGATTGCCGACGGGATCAGCGAGAAGATCCTGAGCGGTGAGCTAAAGGAGGGTGACAGGATACTGTCAGTACGTGAGCTTGGCGGCGAGCTGGGCGTGAACCCCAATACTGCCATGCGTAGTTATGAGAAACTTACAATGGACGGAATCATATACAATCAGCGCGGAATAGGTTATTTCGTGTCGGAGGGAGCCCGTAAGATCGCTCTTGAAAAGATGCGCACCGACTTCCTTGAGAACGAGCTGCCGCTCATATTGCGTAAGATTCAGCTGTTGGAACTTAAAGCCGATGATATACTCAATCCTTAATCCTTGTTTGCACAATTAAAAACGGAAACCTGCGGCGGGTTTCCGTTTTCTTTTTTGTATCTTCGTGACATTATCGTTTGAACCAAAAACAACCACTATGGGAGGAAGATCATACAAAGGAGGTGTCCGCCTGAACCGCAGGACCATGACGGACCTTGTAACTGACTGGTTCCGTGACAACCAGCAGAGTGCCATCAGTGTCAAGAGACTCTATGACGAGCTCAAGCTCAAGACCCATCCCATGCGCAGCATGTGCCTGGATATAGTGCTCGACCTTGTTGAGGACGGATTCCTCAAGGAGAAGGACGGACAGTTCCAGCTCATGCAGAAAAGTACCTTCCTTGAGGGTGTGCTTCAGCGTCGCGTGGGCGGCAAGAACTTCCTGGTGCCCGATGACGGCAGCGACCCCGTATTCGTAGCCGAGCGCAACTCGGCCGGAGCCCTGAACGGCGACCGCGTCAAGGTGGTGCTTTTTGCCCGCAAACCCCATTCCGGTCCTGAGGGTGAGGTTACCGAGATACTCAAACGTGCCAAGGACACATTCGTAGGTACGCTTCAGGTCAAGGGCAAGTTCGCATATCTGGTCACTCCCGACCGTTCCGATAAGGACATATTCATACCCCTGTCAGCCCTCAAGAAGGGCCGTGACGGAGAGAAGGCGGTGGTTAAGGTTGTTGAATGGCCCGATACCCCCGACCGCAACCCCGTGGGCAAGGTAATAGACATACTTGGTGCTGCCGGTGAGAACAACACCGAGATGCATGCCATACTCGCAGAGTACGGACTGCCCTACAGCTATCCGGAAAATGTTGAGGAGGCAGCCAATCACATACCTGCTGCCATTGATGAGGCAGCACTTGCAGGCCGTGAGGATTTCCGTGACGTCGTTACGTTCACCATTGACCCGCGTGACGCCAAGGACTTTGACGATGCCCTCTCCATACGTCCCATCAGGAAGGGACTCTGGGAGGTAGGAGTCCATATAGCCGATGTCAGCTACTACGTACAGGAGGGAAGCATCATTGACAAGGAGGCGTTCAAGAGGGCTACATCGGTCTATCTGGTTGACCGTACCATCCCCATGCTACCTGAGAAACTCTGCAACAACCTCTGCTCCCTGCGTCAGGATGAGGAGAAACTCACCTATTCGGTTATCCTGGAGATGACCGATGCAGGCGTAGTCAAGAACTCCCGCATAGCACGTACCATAATAAAGAGCAACCGCCGATTCACCTATGAGGAGGTTCAGGCCATCATAGAACGTGAGCAGCAGGGCGGTAAGGAGCCGCTTCCGGGCGATGAGTTCAGGAATGAGATCATGACCCTCGACTCACTTGCCAAGATACTGCGTGACAAACGTTTCGTGGACGGAGCCCTGAGTTTTGACCGCGTGGAGGTGAGGTTTGACATTGACGAGAAGGGACACCCTGTAAGCGTCTTCTTCAAGGAGTCCAAGGATGCCAACAAACTGGTTGAGGAGTTCATGCTCCTGGCCAACCGTACCGTGGCGGAGTTCGTGGGCGTCAAGAAGGGAAGCTCGGCTCCCAAGACATTCGTCTACCGTGTCCATGACGAGCCCGATCCCGAGCGTATGGGTAACCTGCAGCAGTTCGTGGCCAAGTTCGGCTACAAACTCAAGGCTACCGGTGACCCTGTGGATATGGCCAAGTCCATGAACAAGATGCTCGCCGAGGTCAAGGGTAAGAAGGAGCAGGAACTGATTGAGACCATCTCCATCCGTTCCATGCAGAAAGCCTGCTACACCACCGAGAACATCGGCCACTACGGACTGGCATTCAAATACTACACTCACTTTACATCGCCCATACGCCGTTATCCGGACCTTATGGTACACCGTCTGCTTACCCGTTACCTCAGTGGCGGACGCAGCGTGAACCAGTCCAAGTATGAGGAGTACTGCGAACACTGTTCAGGCCGTGAGCAGCTTGCCGAACAGGCCGAGCGCGCCAGCATCAAGTACAAGCAGGTTGAGTATATGGCCGACCGTATGGGACAGGAGTTCGATGCCGTGATAAGCGGCGTTACGGAGTGGGGAATCTACGCTGAAATCATAGAGAACAAGTGTGAGGGTATGATTCCTATCCGCAGCCTGGGCGGTGATTACTTTGAGTTCGATGACAAGAACTACTGCCTTACAGGACAGCGCACGCGCAAGCGTTACCGTCTGGGCGATCACGTCAAGATCAAGGTGGTACGCTGCAATCTTGAAAAGAAACAGATGGATTACGAACTGGTGTCAGTCCAGGAGTAAGGGCTTACTCGGCGCAACGGCGCACTGCATCGGTCATATTGGACCAGGAGTATTTCCTTTTCTCATCCTCGATACCGCGGATGAACTCCTCCTGGCGGTTGTTCTCAAAGAAATCAACCAATCCATCGGCAATTCGGGCCGGCTCAGGTTCAACCACGTAGCCGGCCTTTCCGTTGGGTACTATCTCGGCCAGGCCGCCCACATCGGTCACCAGCATGGGCTTTACAAAGTGGTAGGCTATCTGTGAGACGCCGCTCTGGGTGGCGGTCTTGTAGGGTTGTGCTATGATATCGGCTGCACCAAAGCAGTAACGGACCTTATCGGAGGGTATGAACTCGTTCTTCCAGATTACAAGGCCCTCAAGCCCCAGCTTTTTCTCCAGGTCGAAATACTTCTGTGACGAGCCGTAGAACTCACCGGTCACGAGCAGGCGGACATTCTGTTCACGCAGGCGCTTATCGGAATAGGCCTCAAGAAGCAGGTCCAGACCCTTGTAGTCACGTATCAGTCCAAAGAACAGTATATACCGGAACGAGGGGTCGAGTCCAAGTTCCTTAAGTGACTCCTCACGGGTGGCGGGAGTGCCGAAATGGTCATATAGGGGGTGAGGACAGAATCGGCGCGGTTTGGCGGTGTCGAACATTCCTATCTGACTCAACACAGCCTCGGAGAGGGCCACGTATGCATCGACAGACTTTATGAACCAGCGTGAAAGTATCCTGTCACCGGGCTTATGCTCATGGGGAATCAGGTTATGGAGTATGGCTATGCGCCTGGCTCCGGAGCGACGCACAAGACGTGATACGGCTCCTACCGATACTCCCATGAAAGGCATCCAGAACGGAGCTATCAGTATGTCGGGAGCTATGCGGCGTATGGCACGTGCGGTCTTGAACCAGCTCAGCGGGTTGACGGAGTTGAGCATCATGACAGTGTCAAGGCCCTCAGGCTGGGGATCGGGAGAATACTGTGTCTTTCCGGGAAACAGGAATGAGGGATACTGGAGGGTGAAGGTTATGATCCTGACCTCATGCCCCTCCTTTACGAACTCCTGCGCAAGGCGGTTGTTGAAATCTGCTATACCTCCACGATATGGCCATGCCGTACCCAAAATGACAATTTTCATATTGACCTGATTGCGTATTGTGGAGCAAAAATAGTACTTTCGCACAAATTATAGTCACATAACCGCAACAACATGGATAAGAGCAAGTTCAAAAAGTATCTTCCCTATTTGGTGGCAATAGCCCTGTTTGCCGTCATCTCATCACTTTACTGCCTCCCCGTATTCCAGGGTAAGGTCATATACACCGGTGATGACATCCAGGTAACATCGGCCATCCAGGAACCCAACCGCTACCATGCCGAGACAGGCAACTACACCTGGTGGACCGGCTCCATGTTCTCGGGAATGCCCAACTATCAGGTAGGTGGAGGCAAGTACCTCTCCGCAAAGCTCATGAGGCCTCTCATCAAGGTCTTGCACCCCTCTTCAAAGAAGATGCCGCTGGTGTTCATCATGTTCTTTACCTGCTTCTTTATCCTGATGCGCTCCTTCAAGGTCGATAAATGGCTCTCCATAGTGGGTGCCCTGGCCACTGGATTCTCGTCGTACTTCTTTATAATCGAGGCTGCCGGACATAACGGTAAGGCGTGGTCCATAGCCCTCATGTCAGTGGTACTTGGCGGTTTCTATCTTATCTACAGCAAACGTTACGGTGCAGGTGTGGCGCTCACAATGGTGTTCACCGCCATGGGATTCTATCCCCACCTACAGATGACATACTACATGTTCATGCTCATAGGAGTCCTCTTCTTTGCCGAGCTTTACATTCACATCAAGGAAAAGAGATACAAGGATTTCCTGGTCGCCACCCTGCTCTTTGCCGCCTCGGTGGGCATCGGTATGGGAACCGGTTCCGCCAACATATTCTCCACTAAGGAGTACACCAACGAGACCATGCGCGGCGGTCATTCTGATCTCACCCCAGAGTCCGATGCCAACAATAACGGTGGTCTCAGCCTGGATTACGTCACTGTCTGGAGCTACGGAATAGACGAGTCTCTTACGTTCCTTGTTCCCGGTATGATGGGAACGGCCACTGGATATGACTTAGGTGAGAACTCGAACTTCAGCAAGGCACTTGTCAGTAAAGGTGCTTCAAAGGCAGTGGCCAGACAGTACTCTCAGTCGGCTCCTGTCTATTGGGGCGAGCAGCCTTTCACGGTGGGCTCGGTATATGCAGGTGCCGCCGTCTGCTTCCTTTTCCTGCTCGGATTGCTTCTGGTCAAGGGACCCTATAAGTGGGGACTGCTAATAGCCACCTGTTTCTCTTTCGCTCTGTCATGGGGCAGGAACTGGATGGGACTTACCGAGTTATTCTTTAACTGGTTCCCCCTCTATGACAAGTTCCGGTCGGTTTCATCGATCCTTATAGTTGCGGAGATAACCATGCCTCTGCTCGGATTCCTGGCCGTCAAGCAGATTATGGACGGCAAGATAGAGAAGGAGCGTGTAAACAAATCCATATACATCGCAGCCGGCGTGACAGGTGGCATATGTCTTGTGCTGGCGCTGTTCGGAGGTTCAATGTTCTCCTTCACTTCATCGTATGATGCACAACATGAATTTCCTGACTGGCTCTATGCGGCACTTATTGATGACCGCGCCGCAATGCTGCGCAGCGACTCGTTCCGTTCGCTGCTGTTCGTGCTGGCTACAGCAGCCGTGGTATGGCTGTTCTCAAACGGCAAGCTCAAGAGTCATGTCATGGTGCTCCTGCTGGGAGTGATAGTAATAGCCGATATGTGGCCGGTTGACCGCCGTTTCCTCAATGACAGCAACTATGTCACACTGAAACAGAACCAGAGCGGCTATGCCATGCAGCCTTATGAGAAGGCCATCCTTGCTGATACCGATCCCCATTTCAGGGTCATGAACCTGACTGTGAGAACCTTCAATGACGCCAGGACATCATACTATCTCAAGTCACTTGGCGGCTACTGCGCAGCCAAGCTCCGCCGTTATCAGGATATTATTGACATGTACCTTTCCAAGGTCGATATAGACGTGATCAGCATGCTCAACGGCAAGTATATCATAACCCAGGATAATGACGGTCAGGTCAAGCCGATGCGTAACCCCGGAGTCCTGGGTAACGCATGGTTCGTTGACAGCATCGTAACAGTATCGGGAGCAGCACAGGAGTGCGACGCCATCGGTCAGGTCAACCTGCGCAATACTGCTGTAGTAGGTGAGGATTTTGCCGGTTTCATCAGCGGATTCCGTCCGGGTCATGATGCATCGGCCTCGATAAAGCTCAACACCTACGCACCTGATGTGCTTACATATACCTCCAATTCATCGGCCGATGGAGTGGCTGTGTTCTCCGAGATATATTATCCCTACGGCTGGAACGCCTACATAGACGGAAAGAAGGCGGAGCTGTTCCGCGCGAACTATCTGCTACGTGCCCTGAATATACCGGCAGGACAGCACGAGATACGGATGGAGTTCCGTCCCGAGAGCGTCAGGAAGGGTAACATCCTTTCAGGAATATTTATAGGGATAATGTATGCTACCGTTCTGGGACTGATAGCAGGAACTCTAATAAAGAGAGGTCGTCAGCGTAAGTCAGCTTGATATTACGTTCGCTTCCGCGTACAATGCCTACCTTCTCATCGGGGAGGTAGCGCAGGACCGTGCCGCAGTCATCGGTAGCCTTGAACTGCGGGTCCTTTAAGGCTATACGGTAAGCCTGTTCTATTGTCTTCTGGCGGAAGCCCTGGGGAGTCTGCATCCTCCACAGCAGGCTGCGGTCCTGGATGGAGTCCATCTCGCGGCCCTGGTCGTCACATTTTACTATGGTATCAACTGCGGGAATGGCCACGTCGACGGCGTTGTAGCTCTCCATGGCCTTGAGAGTGTCGGTTATTATGCGGTCCGATACAAGCGGACGGGCGGCATCGTGAAAGAGCATCACGGTATCGGGAGCCTCGCTGTAATATCGGACGGCCGACAGGCTGGAGTCATAACGCTCCTTTCCACCGGCCAATACGGCCCTAAGTTTGGTCCATCCGTTGCGCCGGGCCATCTCCTTGACCTTATCCATGAATTCAGGTGATGTGACTATCACCACCTCATCAATGCCTTTATGGTCGTGGAATGTCTGTACGGAATGTTCCAAAACAGTCTTTCCACCCAAAGGCAGGAACTGCTTAGGGGTGGAAAGGCCGGTTCTTGAACCGGAGCCTGCAGCCAATATCACAGCTACATTCTTCATCTCTTTTCAGCAAACCTCGCTTCCGGGTTTTACCGGACGCTGAACGGTTGTTACGGCCAGTGTGCCGTCGGCATCGAGAGCGCTCAGTATCATACCCTGGCTCTCACGGCCCAGTATCTTGCGCGGAGCAAGGTTGGCAATGAAGCAAACCTGCTTGCCTACCAGATCCTCAGGGTTGTAGTAGTTTGCTATACCTGACAGGATGGTGCGGCCGCCCAGACCGTCATCGATCCTGAACTGGAGCAGCTTGTCTGACTTGGGCACCTTGGTGCACTCGAGCACTGTTCCTACGCGGATATCGAGTTTCTCGAACTCGGGGAACTGGATATTCTCCTTGATGGGCTTGGCAGGCTGTGCTGCTGCGGCAGCCTTCTCGTTCTCCTCCTTGCGCTTGAGCAGCTTCTGAATCTGAGCCTCAATCACGTCATCCTCAATCTTCTCGAACAGCAGCTCGGGCTTGCTGAGCTTGTGGCCGGCGGGAAGCAGGTCGATTGAACCCAGACGGTCCCACTGTGCACCCTCGAGTGATATCATGCCGCGCAGTTTCTCGCTTGAGAAAGGCAGGAACGGCTCGAACGCGATTGCCAGGTTGGCAACCAACTGGAGAGCTATGTTCAGGATGGTCTCGACACGCTTCATATCGGTCTTGGCAAGTTTCCAGGGCTCGGTATCGGCCAGGTACTTGTTACCTATGCGGGCCAGGTTCATGGCCTCCTTCTGGGCGTCGCGGAACTTGAAGTTGTCCAGAAGTGACTCCAGCTGCTGCTTGACATCGGCAAACTCCTTGAGAGTGTCGCGGTCATAGTCTGTCAGCTCGCCGCAGGGCGGAACCACGCCGTCAAAGTATTTCTGGGTGAGAACCAGGGCGCGGTTCACAAAGTTACCGTATACGGCAACAAGCTCGTTGTTGTTGCGTGCCTGGAAATCCTTCCATGTAAAGTTGTTGTCCTTGGTCTCGGGAGCGTTGGCGGTAAGCACGTAACGCATTACATCGGCCTTGCCGGGGAAATCCTCCAGATACTCGTGTACCCATACGGCCCAGTTGCGTGAGGTCGATATCTTGTCATCCTCCAGATTCAGGAACTCGTTGCTCGGAACGTTGTCGGGCAGTATGTATGAACCCTCAGCCTTAAGCATGGAGGGGAATACTATGCAGTGGAATACGATGTTGTCCTTACCGATGAAATGAACCAGACGGGTCTCGGGATCCTTCCACCAGGTCTCCCAACTGCCACGCTCGGGGTGCTCGTCGCAATACTCCTTGGTGTTGCTTATATAGCCTATGGGAGCATCGAACCACACGTAGAGAACCTTACCCTCGGCTCCCTCAACGGGAACGGGGATACCCCAGTCAAGGTCACGGCTCACGGCACGGGGCTGAAGACCCATGTCAAGCCAGCTCTTGCACTGACCGTATACATTGGGACGCCACTCCTTGTGCTCCTCCAGGATCCATTTCTCCAGCCACTGCTGATACTGCTCCAGAGGCAGGTACCAGTGTGTGGTCTCCTTCATTACGGGCTTGCTGCCGCTTACGGTACTAACCGGATTAATGAGCTCGGTGGGTGAGAGTGATGTACCGCACTTCTCGCACTGGTCACCGTATGCGTGGTCGTAGTGACAGTGAGGGCATTCACCGGTTATGTAGCGGTCTGCCAGGAACATGTGAGCCTCCTCGTCATAGTACTGCTCGCTTGTCTTCTGGATGAACTTGCCGGTGTCATAGAGCTTGCGGAAAAAGTCGGCTGCAAGCTTATGGTGAACAGGAGAACTGGTACGGCCGTAGATATCGTACGATATACCCATTCCCTTAAAGGTGTCCTTCATCAGATAGTGATAGCGGTCAATGATCTCCTTGGGAGTCACGCCCTCTTTCTTGGCGCGGATGGTGATGGGCACACCGTGCTCGTCACTACCGCCGATGAACATCACGTCGACTTTCTTAAGGCGTTGGTAACGTACAAAAATATCGGCAGGAACATATGCACCGGCCAGGTGTCCGATATGAAGCGGACCGTTGGCGTAGGGCAGTGCCGATGTAACCAGAATTCTCTTGTAGTCTTTCATATTGTGTCTCAACTTGTTTCAGACCGCAAAGTTAATAAAAATAGTGACACAATATGGAGTTCTCTAACCGTCCCCTTGGGGAAAATAAATTTCGGGGGTATCAGTATCTGAAACTACGCGCTTCGCGCTATCCCTCCCACGCCTTCGGCGCGGGCCCCTCCCGTTCACAGCGACACGGGCGTCGATGGTTTCCTATACTGATACCCCCAAAATTTATTTTCCCCAAGAGGAACGGTCAAGGCTGCGGTATCCTATGGCCTCGGCTATGTGATGGGGCTGGATGGTCTCCGAGCGGTCCATATCTGCTATGGTGCGGGATACTTTGAGAATGCGGTCATATGCGCGGGCCGACAGGTTCAGGCGGTTCATGGCTGCGCCAAGCATGCTGATGGCGGCAGGCTCGGCAGCCGCATACATGCCAAGCAGGCGGGAATCCATCTGTGCATTGCAGTAAATGCCCTTTTCACCGCTGAATCTGTCGGCCTGAATCCTTCGTGCCTCGATCACCCTCTCACGTATGCATGAACTCCTTTCGCCCTTCACTTCCGATGACATGTCATCGAACCCCACCGGCTGAATCTCACACTGAATGTCAAAACGGTCCATGAGCGGCCCCGACACCCTACCCAGATAACGCTCTATGGTAGTGGGTGTGCAGTGACACTCCTTGGTGGGGTGGTTGTAATAACCGCAGGGGCAGGGGTTCATGGAGGCTACGAGCATGAATGAAGCAGGATACTCAACCCTGTATTTGGCTCTGGATATAACAATGGTCCTGTCCTCGAGAGGCTGACGCAGCACCTCAAGTGCCGATCTTGAGAATTCCGGCAATTCATCGAGGTATAGCACCCCGTTATGAGCCAGTGATATCTCACCGGGCTGGGCGTTGGCGCCACCTCCCGTGAGAGCCACGTTACTTATGGTATGATGGGGATGGCGGAAAGGCCGGGTCGTGATGAGCGCAGCCCCGTTGCTGGTGAATCCGGCGACCGAATGGATGCGCGTGGTCTCTATGCTCTCGTCCTCGGTCAGCGGAGGCAGTATTGAGGGCAGTGCCCTGGCCATCATGGACTTTCCGCTTCCCGGCGGGCCTATCATGATGAGATTATGACCGCCGCTTGCAGCCACTTCAAGGGCTCGTTTTACTGCAATTTGGCCCTTTACATCGGCAAAGTCGGCATGGTAGGCGCTGTCACCGGCATACTGGAAGAGGGTGTCCCGCTTGAGCGGTTCCACATGTCCGGGTTCGTCATTGAGGATGTCAACCACATCCCTCAGATGGTTGGCCCCGTATACCTTGAGGTCATCAATCACGGCAGCCTCGGGTGCGTTCTGTATGGGCAGGATAATACCTTTGAATCCTTCGGCACGTGCCTTGATGGCCATGGAGAGCGCCCCTTTCACGGGCTGAAGCGTCCCGTCCAGACCCATCTCACCCATTATGACGTACTCGCCCAGATGATCCGTACTGATTTCATCGGACGATGCCATTATCCCGACAGCAAGCGGCAGGTCATAGGCCGAGCCCTCCTTGCGTATGTCGGCAGGAGCCATGTTGATAATGAGCTGACAAGAGGGGAATTTGAAACCGTTTACGTGTAAAGCTGAGAAGATGCGTTCATGACTCTCCTTGACTGCATTGTCAGGCAATCCCACAAGAAAGAATCTGATACCGCGTGAAGTACTGACCTCGATGGTCACGATGTAGGCGTCTATCCCTTGGACAGCAGCGCCCGAAACTCTGATAAGCATGGTTAGATTTTTTATTGGTAGTGTAATTCATGTTTCTGCAAATATATGTGTTTTTATCGACGTCTTGATCCTGACTGCCAGTTATTTGACGATCGGTCGTGTTGTGGCAGCGTCTTGTCCAGCTGGGTGTCCATCTCCTCTATTGAGGTAGTCCTATGGTAGACCTTTCTGGCACTGGAGAACAGTATGTAGCATGGTATGTCTATGGTGGCGGAGCTGCGTATGAGCCGGCTCTCCCATCCGTCTATGTCTATATATGAATCCCAACTCAGGGTGTCCTTGACTATGGCCTGTTTCCAACTCAGCCTGTTTACATCGATGGATACGTCGGTTATGCTCAGATGGCGGAGTTTGTATTTCTCCTTGAGGGACTCCATCTCCTTTCTAGCCTTGAGACCCTCTTCTCCGGTCCATGAGGCCCAGACGCAAACCAGCAGATAGTCGGACTCGCCTCCTATGTCGGCGAACTGCTTCTTGGTAAAGGTGGAATCCCACAGTGTAAGCGTGCTTATGTAAGCGTTACTGGGCAATTCACCGGGGAATTCGGACTTGAGAGCGGTTAGATAGGGGGCGTCCTGCATGTTACCGCTCATGCGTTTTATGAGTTTGTTTATCTCATCCTGGCTGGCGTGATTTCTGAGCACCATCCTCTCGTATATAAGATAAGGAGTGACCTCAGAGAACGGGTCGCGTGTTATGAATGAGTCTATCCTGGCTATGGTCTGCTGCCGGGTGGAGTCGTCAAGTGACGCCAGGTTGAATGAGCGGTAGGCGTCGTTGCAGGGACCTCCGGTGACTGATATCAGGTCCGGAACCTTGGGGATGATCATCTCAGATTCCACATCCTTCTCGGCAAAGACCGGATAGAGACGGCCGTCAGGCAGCACCATGATCAGTGTGGTGACGGTATCGGGGCGGTAAATCCATTCGAATGCGCCCTCATGGCATACGATCGTATCGACCTCCTGGAAACGGGAGTCAAGACCCACTACCAGGATGGTGTCGGTATCGTCCTGGACAGTTCCGCTCAATATGAACAATCCCTTCTCCCTGCCGCAGGAAACGGACAGGAGCATTACAAGGAGTGTCAATATGACCGGAACTCTCGATTTCATCGGACTTAAAGTTTTATTTGGCGGCGCGCTTACGCTCCAGCTCGTTGAGTATGACCTTACGCATACGCATGCTCTTGGGGGTAACCTCTACGTACTCGTCGTTCTTGATGTACTCGAGTGCCTCCTCGAGAGAGAATACTACGGGAGGTGCTATGTGTGCCTTCTCATCGGCACCGCTGGCACGCATGTTGGTAAGCTGCTTGCTCTTGGTTACATTGATTACCAGGTCCTTCTCGTGAACGTGCTCGCCCACAACCTGACCTGCATATACCTGATCCTGCGGATTTACAAAGAACTTGCCGCGGTCCTGCAGCTTGTCAAGTGCGTATGCGAATACGGTACCGGTCTCCATGGCGACCATGGATCCGTTGGAACGGCGCTCGATGTCACCCTTGTAAGGCTGATACTCCTTGAAGCGGTGTGCCATGACAGCCTCACCCTGTGATGCTGTGAGCACGTTGGTGCGGAGTCCGATAATACCGCGTGAGGGGATATCGAACACAATTACCACACGGTCACCCTGGGTATCCATTGATGTCATCTCACCCTTGCGCTTGGTGGCCAGGTCGATCATCTTGCTTGAGAACTCCTCAGGTACGCTGATGGTCAGTTCCTCGATAGGCTCGCAGGTCTTGCCGTCAATCTCCTTCATGATTACCTGAGGCTGGCCTACCTGGAGTTCGTAACCCTCGCGGCGCATGGTCTCGATAAGGATTGACAGATGGAGCACACCACGGCCCGATACAATCCACTTGCCGTCCTCCTCGGTGCGGCGAACGCGGAGCGCCAGGTTCTTGTCAAGCTCCAGGTTCAGACGGTCCTGGATATGACGTGAGGTTACATATTTACCCTCCTTGCCAAAGAAAGGAGAGTCGTTGATGCTGAAAAGCATACTCATGGTAGGCTCGTCGATGGCGATGGGAGGCAGAGGATCGGGATTCTCGGCATCACATACGGTATCGCCGATCTCGAACTTGTCAAGACCTACTATTGCGCATATGTCACCGGCCTCGACAGAGGGAACGCGCTTGCGGCCCATGCCCTCGAATGTATGGAGTTCCTTGATCTTGACTTTCTCCTTGCTGCCGTCGCGGTGTGCGAGCGTGCAGGTCATACCTTCGTTGAGTGTTCCGCGGTTTACGCGACCCACTGCTATACGGCCGGTATATGATGAGTAGTCAAGTGATGTGATAAGCATCTGGAGTGTTCCCTCCTCCTGCTTGGGGGCGGGAATGTATTTTACGATGGCATCGAGCAGCGGAAGAATGTTGTCGGTGGGCTGCTTCCAGTCGGTACTCATCCAGTTCTGCTTGGCTGAACCGTAGAGTACCGGGAAATCGAGCTGCTCCTCGGTGGCATCGAGAGCGAACATAAGGTCAAACACCATCTCGTATACCTCCTCGGGACGGCAGTTGGGCTTATCGACCTTGTTTACTACGACAATGGGCTTAAGTCCTATCTGGAGAGCCTTCTGGAGCACGAAACGTGTCTGAGGCATGGGGCCTTCAAAGGCGTCGACAAGGAGAATGCATCCGTCGGCCATGTTGAGCACACGCTCAACCTCACCGCCAAAGTCGGAGTGACCCGGAGTGTCAATGATATTGATTTTGGTATCCTTATATGTAATGGATACGTTCTTTGAGAGAATGGTTATACCGCGCTCACGCTCAAGGTCATTGTTGTCAAGCATGAGTTCTCCTTTGGCCTGGTTGTCGCGGAACAGATTTCCTGCGAGCATCATCTTATCAACCAGTGTGGTCTTTCCGTGGTCAACGTGAGCAATAATAGCTATGTTCCTTATGTCCATATTGTTGTAAAATGTTTCCTTTATCTTTGCGGGTGCAAAGTTACGGGAAAAATGTTAGATTTTTCATTGTGTATTAAAAAAGAAGATATAACTTTGCGCCCGCTAAACGAGTTTTCACATTATTTTTAAGAAAATGTATTTAGACAAAGAGAAAAAACAAGAGATCTTTGGACAATACGGAAAGTCCAACACGGATACTGGCTCACCCGAAGCTCAGATAGCCTTGTTCTCATACCGTATTTCCCATTTGACGGAACATCTTAAGGAGAACCGTAAGGATTATAGCACTGAAAGGGCACTGACCCAGCTGGTAGGTAAGCGTCGCAGACTGCTCAACTACCTCAAGGAGAGAGACATCGAGCGTTACCGCTCTATCGTTAAGGCTCTCGGTCTGCGTAAGTAAGGCTAGAAATGAAAGAAAGTGGGGTTGACAATTTTGCCAACCCCACTTTTTTCATCCCTAGCCTTAAGTTACGAACGTATTAATTCTCAATTCTCAATTCTCAATTCTCAATTATACCGTATCTTTGTACCCCAAATTGACACTAGTACATTATTTTAACTATGGATTTATTTTCAAGTCTGCCTTACAAAGTGGCAGACATCAAATTAGCTGATTTTGGCCGTAAGGAGATTGAGATGGCCGAGAAGGAGATGCCCGGACTTATGGCTCTCCGTGAAAAGTACCGTGATTCCAAACCTCTCAAGGGTGCCCGCATTATGGGTTCGCTCCATATGACCATTCAGACGGCAGTCCTTATAGAGACTCTCCATGAGCTGGGCGCACAGATACGCTGGTGCTCATGCAACATATACTCCACTCAGGATCATGCAGCCGCTGCCATTGCCGCTGCCGGCAGTGCAGCAGTGTTTGCCTGGAAGGGTGAGACCGCCCAGGAATACTGGTGGTGCACGCTCCAGGCCATGAACTTCCCGGAGGGAGGCCCCAATATGATAGTCGATGACGGCGGTGACGCAACCCTGATGATACATCTTGGCGTAAAGGGTGAGAAAGATCCCAAGGCGCTTGACTATCAGGCTGAATCGGCCGATGAAATAGAGCTCCTTAAGGCCCTCAAGGAGGTTGCTAAGGTAAAGGGCGGCAGCTATTGGCAGAACATAGCCGCTAACATAAAGGGTGTAAGTGAGGAGACCACCACCGGCGTGCACCGCCTATACCGCATGCAGCAGAACGGCGAGCTCCTCTTCCCTGCATTCAACGTAAACGATTCCGTTACCAAGAGCAAGTTCGATAACCTTTACGGCTGCCGTGAGTCACTGGCCGACGGTATCAAGCGTGCCACCGACGTCATGATTGCCGGTAAGGTATGCGTGGTTTGCGGCTACGGTGAGGTTGGTAAGGGATGCGCCCAGAGCATGCGCTCATACGGTGCCCGCGTACTTGTAACCGAGATAGACCCCATCTGCGCCCTTCAGGCAGCTATGGAAGGCTATGAAGTCGTAACCATGGAGGAGGCCGCTCCTCTGGGCAATATCTTCGTAACCACCACCGGTAATATCGATGTCATTACCACAGAACATATGAAGGTTATGCCCGACCAGGCCATAGTCTGCAATATCGGTCACTTTGACAGCGAGATTCAGGTTGACAAACTCAAGAAGATTCCCGGCATCAAGTGCCAGAACGTGAAGCCTCAGGTTGACCGTTACTTCTTTGAGGATGGTCACAGCATCATACTTCTGGCCGATGGCCGACTGGTAAACCTGGGTTGTGCGACCGGTCATCCCAGCTTTGTAATGAGTAACAGCTTTACCAATCAGACCCTGGCTCAGATAGAGCTCTTTAACAAGCAGTATCCGGTCGATGTATACCGTCTGCCCAAGCATCTTGACGAGGAGGTTGCCCGTCTGCACCTGGAGCGCATCGGAGTTCATCTCTCCAAGCTCACTCAGGCTCAGGCCGATTATCTGGGCGTTCCCGTAGAAGGTCCCTACAAGGCAGATCATTACCGATATTAAAAAAAGGAGCCAAACAGAACCGTCCCCTTTGGCTCCCTCAACAAGATGGAAAGAAAGACAATAGTAGTTTACGGAGCATCCAGTGCCGATGCCGAGAAGGTGTTCGTGGATGCGGCTTACCGGTTGGGCTCCCTCATTGCCGGGGCCGGCAAGCGTCTTGTGTCAGGTGCCGGAAGCACAGGCCTTATGGCGGCTGTGGAGAACGGAGCGCTTGATGCCGGCGGTGTATCGATCGGTATTATACCGCAGTTTATGGTCGATAACGGCTGGCTGCATCAGGGTCTGACCGAGACCATAATCACCCCTACCATGCATGACCGCAAGAACCGCATGTCCCAGATGGCAGATGCCGTAGTTGCTTTGCCAGGAGGTACAGGAACCTTTGAGGAACTGTTTGAGATCATCACCTGGAAGATGCTCGGCCTGTTTGTCAAACCGATCATAATCCTGAATACGGACCACTACTATGACCCTCTTCTTGAAATGCTGGAACGTACCGCCGAGCGTCATTTCATGAACCCTGTGTTCAAGAAACTGTGGGCCGTGGCACAAACACCTGATGAGGCCATTGAACTTGTCGATACTCTTCCTGACTGGACCGATACTACCACAAAAATCAATACAGACAGAAAATGAGATTTATTCCGCTAATAGACCTGACGACCTCTTACCAGCTCAATGACTGGTTCCTGTCAGCAATGATAGTGACGTTGTTGCTCATGCTCATAACAATGGGTCCCTACAGATATGATTATGTAAGGTCTTTTCTTTCCATGTTCAGGTTCAAGAGTCCCGACGGTGATGTCAGCTACCCTCTTCTGTCTACATTTGAGAACATCTTGGTCTTTTTACTGTCCAGCATCAGCATTGCCATTGCTGTGGGTATCTACTCCCATGACATCATGGAGGAGGGATTCTCCCAGATCATATTCCTGTTATGGTATTCATGCGGTGTGGTGATCTGCCTTGTCGTCAAACTGATCCTATACACCGTTACGAACAAGATTCTCTATAGGAAACAGATAATAGCCCTTAAGCCGAGCCGCTGGAATTGCTTTTTTGTAATGTCCTATTCAGTATCCGGCCTGCTTATCCTGTTCTTTTCAATAATCGTGGTTTTCCTTGATATCCATCTTCTGGCACTGCTCATTTTTGCATACCTGATGCGTGCTTTGGTCATTGCCGGCAGAATTTTCAAGATAAAAACCACCTTATTTAAGAATCGGCGTTCGAATTCGGGATTTATTATGTACCTTTGTGCGTTCGAATTAGCGCCTATTCTTATAGAGTTTATGCTAACGAGCAGATTATTTGGTCTAATTTAAACCGTACAGCCTTGAAAGTTAAGAAGGTTCTCATATCTCAGCCGCAGCCTACAACAGGCAAGTCTCCCTATTTTGATCTGGCTGATAAGTATGGCGTAGAGTTCGTGTTCAAACCTTTCATCCGCGTTGACCCGCTCAGCGCCAAGGAGTTCAGGCAGCAGCATGTAAACATACTCGACCATACCGCTGTAGTATTCACTTCACGTCATGCAGTAGACCACTTCTTCCAGCTTTGTGCCGAGATGAGGGTCAATATACCGGAGGACATGAAGTATTTCTGCATCACTGAGACAGTGTCTCTCTATATCCAGAAATACGTACAGTACCGTAAGCGTAAGGTATTCTTCGGTACAACCGGTAAGGTTGACAGCCTTATGACTCCCATTCTCAAGCATAAGACAGAGAAGTATTTCATTCCCATGTCAAATGTTCACACCGGTGAGCTTAAGGCTCTTCTGGATGCCAACAAGATAGCACACACTGAGGCTGTTATGTACCGCACCGTAAGCAATGAGTTTGCTGCCGGTGAACTCGATGATTACGATATGCTGGTATTCTTCAGCCCTGCCGGAATTGAGTCTCTCAAGCAGAATGCTCCTGACTTTGTTCAGGGCGAGAAGATCATCGGTTGTTTCGGTGGTACAACCGCCAAGGCTATCCGCGACGCAGGTCTCCGTCTTGATATCGAGGCTCCGGTACCCGGAATCACCTCCATGTCAGCTGCTATCGATGCCTGGTTCGCTGCCAATCAGAAGAAGTAATTGATATCCTATACTGACGGGTTCCTGCCACCGAGTCTATCGGCTTGTGAGGAACCCGTCTTTTTTATGAAAGCATGAAAGCAGGAGGAAACACTTTTACCAAACAGGAGCGTCTCTGCAGCGACAGGCTTATAGAACGTCTCTTCAGGGAGGGAAACCGTAAGATCGCGGCTTTTCCCGTGCGTTTGGTGTGGCTCCTTCTCGATGATGCCGGTTTTGACGGTGTGCAGATCCTTATCAGTGCTCCCAAACGCAATTTCCATCATGCTGTGGACCGCAACCGTATCAAAAGGCAGATCCGTGAATTCTACCGTAATTCATCGGCTCCTCTCAAGGAGGCTGTAGCCTCCCGTCATAAGTCACTTGCTCTGGCTTTTCTCTTCAACGACACCGTACTCTGGGATTCCGGAAAGCTTGACGAACGTCTGAAGTCTGTATTTGACAGACTGGTGGCGCAGGTTCTGGAGATCCCGTCGGACCAGGATTCCACTGCCTTGGCCAAATGATGAATTTGTTTAGAAAATTCTTAAGTTTTCTGGGCTGGCTGCTGATTCTTCCCATCCGATTCTACCGGAAATTCATATCTCCGCTTACGCCTCCCTCATGCAGGTTCACTCCGACCTGTTCGGAGTATGCTATACAGGCTATTACCAAACATGGACCGTTCAAGGGAACCTGGCTGGCCGTTAAACGTATTCTCAGGTGTCATCCTTGGGGCGGATCGGGATACGATCCTGTCCCGTAATGATTTGAACCATGGCCTTCAGGATAGTCGACATTCACACTCATTCGTTGTCTCAAGTGCCTGGGACGGCCCTAACGTGCATCGGGTGTGGTCCTGTTCCTGAGCAGGAGGGACATCTTCTGAGTACAGGCCTTCATCCATGGGATATAGCTGAATCGTTTGAGCCGCAACTGGATTCTGTAGAGAAGCTTGCTGCGAACCCCCAGGTTATTGCAATAGGTGAATGTGGATTCGACACGCTAAAGGGGCCGAATCATGAAATCCAGGAGAAGGTGTTTGTCCGGCATGTGGAGATTTCGGAGAAATACGGTAAACCGATGATCCTTCATGTTGTAAAGGATTTTGATAGTGTAACCAGGCTCCGCAAGTTTCTCAAGCCATCCTGTCACTGGCTTATTCACGGATTCCGTGGGGGAGTGCCGCAGATGGAACAGCTCTTCAGGGTCGGATTGCTTGTCTCTTTCGGGATACGGCACAACGAACAGGCGTTGCGCGCTGTTCCTGATGACAGGCTCTTTCTTGAGACCGACGGCAAGTGCGGCATAGATGAGGTCATTCAGGCGGCCGCTCAGGTGAGAGGGGAGACCCCGGAGCGGATTGAGAGTATAGTCATCGGCAACAACCTCCGGCTCCTTTGCAAATGACTTTATTTGAGTACTCTAAACTTGCATCATTCGGCAAAGAATAGTACATTTGCAAACCTTTTTTGGAAAATCTAAAATCATAAATAATGACTAATTTTGTTGAAGAACTTACATGGAGAGGCATGATCCATCAGATGATGCCCGGTACCGACGAACTCCTCAGCAAGGAACAGGTTACGGCATACGTCGGTTTTGACCCGACTGCTGATTCTCTCCACATCGGACATTTGTGCAGCATAATGATACTCCGTCATTTCCAGCGTTGCGGACACAAGCCCCTGGCTCTTATAGGTGGTGCGACCGGTATGATCGGTGATCCCAGCGGCAAGTCACAGGAGCGTAATCTCCTGAACGAGGAGACCCTCAAGCATAACGTAGAGTGCATCCGCAAGCAGCTTGCCAAGTTCCTGGATTTTGACAGTGATGCTCCCAACAAGGCTGAGCTTGTAAACAATTATGACTGGCTCAAGAATGTAACTTTCCTTGATTTCTCACGTGATATAGGCAAGCACATCACCGTGAACTATATGATGGCCAAGGATTCCGTGAAGAAACGTCTGAACGGTGAGGCCCGCGACGGTCTTTCATTTACCGAGTTTACATACCAGCTGCTTCAGGGTTATGATTTCCTCTACCTGAACGAGCACAAGAACTGCAAGCTCCAGATGGGCGGCGCCGACCAGTGGGGTAACATCACTACCGGCTCAGAGCTTATCCGCCGTATAAACGGCTCTGAATGCTTTGCCCTCACATGCCCGCTCATAACCAAGTCCGATGGAACCAAGTTCGGTAAGACCGAGGGTGGAAACGTATGGCTCAACCCCGAGTACACATCTCCCTACAAGTTCTACCAGTTCTGGCTGAATGTAAGTGACGAGGATGCCAAACGTTACATAAAGATATTCACCAATATAGAGAAGGACGAGTGTGAGGCCCTCATTGCCGAGCATGACGCCGCTCCCCATCTGCGTCTGGTGCAGAAGCGTCTTGCCAAGGATGTTACCTGCATGGTTCACAGCGTGGCTGACTACAAGGCCGCTGCAGAGGCATCGGAGATACTGTTCGGAAATTCATCAGGTTCAGGTGACCTCAGGAATATTGACGAGTCAATGCTGCTTTCAGTGTTCGAGGGTGTTCCCCAGTTCCGTTTCAGCCGTCAGGTCCTGAGCGAGAATGTCAAGGCATCGGATTTCCTCACTGACAACTGTCCGGTGTTCTTCTCCAAGAGCGAGGCCCGCAAGATGATGCAGGGCGGTGGCGTCTCCATCAACAAGGAGAAACTCTACGACCACTCACGTGTAATTACGGAGGCAGACCTGGTTGACGACCGTTACATAGTTCTCCAGAGAGGAAAGAAGAACTACTATCTGCTGATTGCCGAATAAGGCATCCTGCAGAGTGCATATTCAGGATTAATATCTATATTTGCACACCCCTTGGGGGATATAAGGCGATTGTCGTATGGTGTAATGGTAGCACAACAGGTTTTGGTTCTGTTTGTCCTGGTTCGAATCCGGGTACGACAGCTTGAAAGCGGGCATTTTTGTCCGCTTTCTTATTTGTGGCCTACAGTACATTCTAAGCCATATTTCCGTAACATATACAAATCTTTTTGAAACAAATAGAAAGCTGTTTTTGAGGCTGTCGGAAATAGCAGGGAACAAAAATGAATGTCAATGACACGAAAACCCTACGCCGATGCACCAAGTGGCCGTATCTTTGCCCATGTAAGTTTTCATGCACATATTTGGTTAGTAATTGACTTTCGTGATGTCTGAACTCCGGTCTGCGAAGATGAGGACTAAGACGTAAAAAAAGGGGCCGCCAAACGCGGTCTCTTTTTGTTTTTCACTCTAAGGCTGTCGCGTTTTAACATATCTGTGGCCGCGATTTTTCACAAACAGCAACCCTCTGATGCTAAAATTGCCCTTTTTTTTAAAAAAAACGGTACAAACCTATTTTGTAACCCAAAAAAGAGTTAACTTTGGCCGCTAACTGATTTTTTAGATAATATTATATATAACCAAGAAACTTATGAAGAAGCGTTATCTATTCCCCGCCGACTACATGGCAGATCCTTCTGTACACGTGTTCAATGGCAGGGTTTACATCTATCCTTCACATGACTGGGAATGCGAAAATGTCGAGAATGACAATGGCGACCAGTACGTCATGAAAGACTATCATGTCCTTTCCACCGACGATGTAATGAACGGTCAGGTTGTTGACCACGGTAAGGTGATCGGCTTGGAAGATATTCCTTGGGCCGGTCGTCAGCTTTGGGACTGCGATGTCCAGGAGTACGAGATTGAGGTTCCTACAAATGCTGAGGAGCAGGCTCAGGGCCTTGGCTACAGCAAGAAGAAGAAACGTTATATCATGTACTTCCCCATGAAGGACCGCACTGACGTATTCCACTGGGGTACCGCAATAGCAGACAGTCCCGAGGGTCCCTTCATCCCCCAGCCCGCTCCCGTTCCGGGCAGCTACAGCATTGATATGTGCGCTTTCCGCGATGATGCCGACGGCGAGGTATATGTTTACTTCGGCGGCCTCTGGGGCGGACAGCTTCAGCGTTATAAAGACAACATCCATCTTGAGACTCCCTATCTTCCCGAGGGTAAGGAGGACGCACTTCCCAGCCGTTGCGTACGTCTTACCAAGGACGGTCTGAACTTTGCAGAGGCTCCGCGTCCTATCCTTGTGGTTGACGAGAAGGGTAACCCTCTCAAGGCTGATGATCCTCACCGTTTCTTCGAGGCATCATGGATGCATAAGTACAAAGGCAAATATTATTTCTCATATTCAACCGGTGACAGCCATCTGCTGTGCTATGCAACCGGTGACAATCCTTATGGCCCCTTCACCTACCAGGGCGTAATCCTTACACCTGTTGTAGGCTGGACTACCCACCATTCAATCATCGAATACAAAGGCAAGTGGTACCTGTTCCATCACGACAGTGTGCCTTCAGGCGGAAAGTCATGGCTCCGCAGCCTTAAGGTATGCGAGCTTGAGTATGATGCCGAAGGTCGTATCAAGACAATCGAGGGCATGGATTGACCTCCTATTTTAATAAGGAAATAAATTATATAATTAAATAACCAATTAAATGAAAAAATCCAAATCTCTGACGAACCATTCAGGATTCAAGGGATTAGTCATCATGGCAGTGCTTGCCGTTATCGGCGTCTCCTCGTGTGAGCCGGACTATATCCTTGACAAACAATTCCCCTCGTGGCTCGGAACAAGTATCTATGAAACCCTTTCAAAAGGGTTTGACGGTGAGGACGGTCAGCATTATACTTTCAAGTATTATGTGAGACTGATTGATTCACTTAATCAGAAGGAAGTACTTGCCAAGACTGGTAGTAAGACCTTATTTGTAGCCGATGATGCGGCTTTTGAGCGTTTCTTCGGTCCGAATTGCCCCTTCAAGAACGGAGGTAAGCCGGTCGAGAGTTTTGAAGAGCTTACCAAGGCTCAGATGACCATGATCCTGAACGGTTCAATGCTGAACAACGTATATCAGGTTGCTGCCCTTTCTACAAGTGGTGGTGGTGAAAACTCTGATCCTACCAAGGGTGAAGTAATGCGTAGGCTTTCCGCATCTTCAATTTATGATACAATCCCCGTTCTGCTCCCTTCACAGATGCCTAAACCCGCTAAGGACGGTAACGATTTCTGGAAATTCCATAGAACCAAGGGTACTGGTATTCCTATCCTTCAGGACGGAACAATCAGACCTATCGTTTTCTTTGTTCCCAAGTTCCTGACCGCCAAGAAGATGGAACCCGCTGACTACGACTTCCTCTTCAACCAGGGTATTTATGACAAGTCTGGCAAGAAACCCGGCCGTAACGAGACCGATGCCAGTGTGAACGGCGTAAGGATCAAGATGCAGAACAAGAAGTGCTTCAACGGATTCATCCATGTAATGGAGGATGTAATCTACCTCCTTCCCAACATGGCCGAGTATCTGGAGGCAGCAGACAATGCAACCATTTACAGCCGTATCATAGACCGTTTTGCTGCTCCTGTTTATAAGGAGAGCACTTCAACCACCATCAAGAACCTTATCGGTCAGGGTGAGTTGAAAGACAAGGGCCTTATAAATGCGATGAACGCATACAATGACTCTGTATACATTAAGCGTTATTTCTCAGTAAGCAACCAGGATTATTCATCAAGAGAGGTTCCCTACGATGTTATTCCTAACAGCGGCGGTAAACTCTTCGGTCTGCCTCACGAACTTCTTAAGTTCGATCCGGGATGGAACGGATTCTTTACTCCCTCTGCATCATCAGATGAGAGTTCAACTGCTCTCATGCAGCGCAACATGGCTGTAATGCTTGTTCCTACCGATGCTACCATGATGAACTGGTGGCTCAAGGGTGCCGGTTCTACCATCCGTGAGAGATATGGTATCGCCAAGTACAAGAACAGAGGTGCCGATGACGCCTGGGAGGCTTGGGAGGTTGCCGAGGATATGGATAGCGTTGATATCAAGGTTATCGTAAAGCTCCTCAACAACAACATGCTTTCTTCACTTGTAGGTTCAGTACCCAGCAAGTTCTCAAGCGTTCTTAATGATGCCAACGATCCTATGTTTGAGGATCCCGCCGCAGCTGTAGCTTCAGTTGACTCTGTAGTAATGTGCTGCAACGGTGCCATCTACTTTACACACGCCGTTTATGCTCCTACAGCATACCGTTCAGTATCATATCCCGCTCTTGTAAACGAGAGACTGGAGATCATCAATACAGCTATCGAGAACAAGTCAATGGCGTTCAGCGCTTATCTGAACTCCATGTCAGTTCCCTGCTACAGCTTCTTTGTTCCCGTTGTAAGGTCAGAGGCCGGAATACTGAACAACAAGCTTCTCTGGGTTGACCCCGTATCATTCCCGCTTGCTCAGCTTGGCAACAACATGCAGGCTGTAGTATTCAGCTTTGACAAGGAGGCCAAGACCATCAAGGCTCAATGGTACAATTACGACTACGCTACCGGAACGATCTCAGGTAACGCTCTCAAGACTCTTACCTACAAGGCTCCTAAGACAACCAATGAGGAGATGGATGCTGACAGTAAGATCATCATGAACAGACTTACCGATCTTCTGAACTACCATATTATAATAGGTGATATCGAGGCAGCCAACTCACAGACTGACCTGTACGACTACCGTTACTTCCCCACAAAGGGCCGTGGTACCGTACGTTTCAAGACTGTTGCCGATCCCGAGCATGACTATGCAAACATGGAGGTTGACGGTGGTTGGCAGATTGAGACCGGTGAGAAGGTTAACATCATCCAGCGTTTTGACTTTGCCCGCGGTACCAGTACCAACGGTAACGGTCGTACCTATCTGATTGACAGACCTCTGCAGACTTCACTCCTTTCTGTTTACGATATTCTTTCAAATAAAGCCGAGTATCCTGAGTTCAGCTTGTTCTTTGACCTGATGATGGATGCCCAGGGCCGTACAGTCGATATCAAGGATCCCAAGAACGCAAGCAAGATACTTTACAAGGCTGATAACAAACCTATGTTTGCTACCAACTCAAACAGCCATGCTATAGGTGCTGAGAGATGTGTATCTACACTCAACTCTTATCACTATACACTTTACGTTCCTTCAAACGATTCTATCCAGGATCTTATTGACAAGGGTTACCTCTACACTGAGGCTTCCCTTAAGAAGATCCAGGCTGACCTTGATTCTATCAAGCTTGAGATAGAGACCTTCTACGGAGCTAACCAGGGTGATCTGGCTGCCAAGGATTTCAAGGATACACTTATCGCATTCCACAAGAAACTCCGTGGCGTTGCAGCTACAGCCCCCTCTACTCCTGCTGATAGCGCATTTGATTATACAATGTTCGTAGAGGCTATGCGTGAGAGACTCAAGAACTTTATCAAGTACCACATCCAGGATAATGCAGTTTATGCAAATGCAGAGTTCAAGGTTGGTAAACTTGACAATGGTCAGGATGCTCCTGATGCCAGTTATGAGACAGCCTTCATGGACCGTGACGGCCAGTTCACCAAACTGACAGTTGCCGGTGGTCGCAACGTGACCGTTACCGATGGTATGGGTAACACCCGTCATGTCGTAAAGGCTTACTCAGGTGGTGATCCCGCCAATGCTCCCCTGTGGAACATCATGTGCCGTGAATATGAGTACGACAAGGCTACCATAGCTTCTACTTCGGCTGTATCTGGTGCCAGCATTGAGACATCATCATATGTAGTTATACACCAGATTGACGGTCCTTTGATGCACGAGAGCTTTACAGAAGAACAATAATCAGCAAAGCATATGACAATGACAATGAATAATATATTTAAGAGAGCAGCTTTAGTTCTGTCTGTAGCTTCTCTGCCAAGCTTGCTTTCAGCTCAGAAGGCAGGTGATGTCATCAGTGGTGTCATTGAAGATCCCATGGGCCCCATGATGATGGTAAACGTTACTGAGAGAGACGCATCGAACCGTATTGTGGCTCATGCTATTACCGATATCAACGGTGAGTTCTCTTTCGTACTTCACAATCCTAAGGATCGTATCGAGGTAACCTATGTAGGTTACGAGACCGTAGATATTCCTATTGACAAGCTCTACTTCGAGATCAAGATGAAGGAGCAGGGTGAACTTCCTCCTGTAGATATCGTTGCTGAGCGCGTTTTGCAGACTTCATCTCTTCCCATTCCTCTGCGTGAGGCTACCAGTTCTGTACAGACAATCGATATGGAGGAATTCGAGGGACTTGGTATCACTACTGTCGATGAGGCCCTTCAGGGACGTATCGCAGGTCTTGATATCGTGTTCGACTCAGGTGACCTCGGTTCACGTTCAACAATGCACCTTCGTGGTGTATCTACCCTTACCGGTGATGCCAACCCGCTTATCGTAGTTGACGGCAACATCTTCCAGGTAGATGAGAACCTTAAGAACAACTTTGACTTCACCAACAACTCAAATGACTCACAGAAGGTATCTGAGCTGTTGAACATCAATCCTGAGGATATCGCCTCAATCTCCGTACTTAAGGATGCTGCCGCAACGGCAATCTGGGGTTCACGTGGTTCAAACGGTGTAATGGAGATCCGTACCAAGCGTGGTTCACGCGGTAAGACCCGTGTAAACTACTCATACCGATTCAACGGAAACTGGCAGCCTGAAGGTTACAAGCTCCTGAACGGTGACCAGTACACCATGTTCCTCAAGGAGTCATTCTTCAATCCTAAGATGAATGATATCACCACAGACCAGATCTGGGAGATCCAGTACGATCAGAAGCAGCCCTTGTACAACATGTACAACAACAATACCGACTGGGTATCGGCTGTTAAGAAGTTCGGTATGCAGCACTCTCACAACGTATCAGTACAGGGTGGTGGTGACAAGGCCAACTTCCGTATATCAGCCGGTTTTGACCATCAGACAGGTTCTGTAATCGGTCAGAAGATGAACCGTTTCACAACACGTGTTGCTTTCGACTACTTCATCTCAGACCGTATCAAGGTTGTTACCAACTTTGCTTTGACATATACCAAGAACAAGCAGAACTCTGCCGCTATCGGTACTGCCATGAAGATGATGCCTAACCTGGCCATCTATTACGAGGACCGTAACGACAATCCCACAGGTGAGTACTTCATCGTTCCTACCACTCAGTCACAGCAGCTTCCTACTCATACCAACCCGCTTGCCGAGGCTGACTACAAGGAGCAATATTCAAACTCTCTGAGCGTTAATCCTGAGTTCCAGTTGGTTTATAACCTTCTCGGACTTGAGAATGATGAGACCAAGCTTACTTATGATGCCCGTGTAACATTCTCTATCTCTAACAGCAACAATGACAGCTACAATCCTCAGATCCTTTCACGTGACGGTTGGAAGGCTGACGGTTCTGTCAACGTTTCAAACCGTAGCTTCAGCAAGAGTTCAAGAATCAGCACGACTCACTCTCTGACATTCATACCTGCCATCAAGAATAAGGACCACTCATTCATGGCTATGGTAAGATATCAGCTTGACAACAGCAACGGTAAGAGCCAGAATATCGAGATTTCAGGTGCACCTTCACCTATCAAGTCTCCGTCTGCCGAGGGTAAGATCCGTCAGATGAGCACAAGCGCAAGTGAGGGCCGCAGCATGAACATGACATTCACAGCCCACTACTCATATAAGAGTAAGTATTCACTTGACCTGACCGCACGTACCGATGGTAGCACACGCTTTGGTGATGCCAAGCGTTGGGGTACATTCCCTGCACTCTCAGCACGTTGGAATGTCAGCGATGAGGACTGGTTTGAGAACCTCCGCAGACAGGGTACCCTTACAATGGCCGCTATCCGATTCAGTTGGGGTGTCACAGGTAACGCTCCCGGTCAGGAGGGACTGTTCTACAGCAAGTACTCTAGCGGTGACTCATATCTGGGTACATCTACAATCCATCCCAATAACATCAGGATGAGTAACCTGCAGTGGGAGGAGACGACTTCATATAACGGCGGTGTTGACTTCGGCCTGTTCCGCGACAAGCTGACCATCAATATCGATGTTTACGACCGTATGACACGTAAGATGCTGAACAGCCAGTATTCAATTCCTTCTTCATCAGGTTTTGAGAATCTTGCTTATGTAAACGACGGTTCAATGCGCAACCAGGGATGGGAACTCAACCTGAACGCCAACCGAATCTACTCAAGACAGCTTGCTGGTAAGGATTTCAGCGTTAACGGTAACATCTCATTCTCTGATAACACCAACCAGATTATTGATATGAACCCCACCATTCTTGAAAAGAAGAATAAGGATTTCGACTTCAAGAACGGTTCATACCTCTCATATGTAGCCCTCAAGAACTCATTCGGTTCAATCTACGGATTCAAGTACAAGGGCGTTTACCAGTACAGTGACTGGGGTGGCTATGAGACCGATGACAAGGGTAATTACATCCTTGACAAGAAGGGTAGACCCATTGAAAAGGAGATTCCCGGTTCTGCAGGTCCTAACGCTCCTGTCGTAAGAGACGCTGACGGAACAGTCATCCTTAACCAGAAGGGTAAGACCAAGCCTATGATGTTCGCTTACGGTACAACCAATGCCTACGAGTTCAAGGGTGGTGACGCCATCTATGACGATATCAACCATGATGGTAACATCAACGAGCTCGATATCGTATATCTGGGTAGCTCTCTGCCTAAGATGAGTGGCGGTTTCGGTATCCGTCTCTCATGGGGACGTCTCTCATGGAACAACCAGTTCAACTTCCGTTGGGGTAACAAGATCGTGAACGCTTCACGCATGAACGCCGAGGCTATGTACAACACTGACAACACATCGGCCGCTGTTAACTGGCGCTGGCGTGTTGAAGGTGATGAGACCATCATCCCGCGTGCCCTGTATAACTACGGTTACAACTACTTAGGTAGTGACCGTTATGTAGAGGACGGTTCATTCCTCCGTTGGAACTATACAGCACTGAACTATTCACTTGATCCTTCTATCACCAAGAAGCTTCATCTGAGCAGTGTAAGTTTCAACCTGAACTTTAATAATGTTAAATGTTGGACTAAGTACTCTGGTATGGACCCGGAGGTTAGTTCCGGTGCCGGCAGTGTAGCTATGGATAATTCACAGACTCCTCGTGCCAAGCAGGTAACATTCGGTGTTTCAGTTGCGTTCTAATCACTAAGAAAGAATTCCATTATGAAAAAGATAAAAGTTTATTTAAGCGCTTTACTGATGGGACTCACAGTCTCCTCATGTAATGATTATCTCACGCTTATGCCTCTGAACGAAATCGTCATGGAGAACTTCTGGACTAATAAGGATGACGTTGAGAGTGTTCTTTTGGGCGCCTACGCATCACTTGAGTCAAAGGACTGCGTGGTTAGAATGTCAATCTGGGGCGAGATGCGTTCTGACAATATTACCGCAGGTAAGAGTCCTGATGACGATATTCTCCAGATACTGAGAGACAATATCCTTGCTACCAACCAGTGGACCAAATACAAGTGCTTCTATGAGGCAATCAACAATGCCAACACAGTACTTTATTTCGCTCCCGGCGTAAATGAGATTGACCCTAACTATACAAGAGGTCAGTATGAAGCCGATAAAGCTGAGGCCATAGCAATCCGTTCACTCTGCTACTGGTATCTTATCAGAGCTTATAAGGACGTTCCTTATACAACAGAACCCTCTATCGATGATACCAAGGACTTCTTCCTTGGACAGACCCCGTTTGACAGTGTTCTTAACTGTCTTATCAGAGACCTTGAAGGTATCAAGGACAAGACCAAGGAGAAATATCTCAAGGAGCTTGAGAATACATCAAGATTCACCCGTACAGCTGTTTATTCCATGCTCGCCGACATGTACCTTGAAAAAGGAGAGTGGGACAAGTGCATAGAGTGCTGCGAGGTCGTTAACGAGATCAAGATGGATGAGTACAAGGATCTTCTTGATGAGGAGGGTAACGCCTGCACGGTTACTCTGTTCAACAATTATCCCCTTTTCAAGGAAGATTACCAGTCTATGAAGGGTACTGTTGTAGGTAACGCCTATAACGAGATCTTCGGTAAGGGTAACACCTTTGAGGTAATATTTGAACTTCCCTTTGATAATAAAAAGAAAAATCCTCTTGTAGACGATTACTATTCCAAGAAGGAACTCAACGGTGGTAAGCTTAAGGCTACTAATGAGGCTTGTAAGGATGCTTACACTCAGTTGTATGATGTACGTTTCTACGAGAACATCCGTGGAGGTTCGGATGAGGGTTATATTGTAAAGTATGCCTACCAGGAGGTTGCAGCTGACCTTTCAAGCGGTAGTGCCATCTCAACTACGAACAGCCAGGGTGGTGAGTTCAGCGCATCCGGTCGCGAGTCTACATCGCCCAACTGGATCATCTACCGCTACTCTGATGTCCTTCTTATGGAGGCCGAGGCCAAGATCATGAAGGCAAAGGATCTGGGAGGTAACGATTCTCTTCCTGCAGCTGTCGTAACTCTGTTCAACGAGGCCTTCCAGCTGATCGATGCAGTTAACCAGCGTGCCCTTGGCGGTTATGCCGGAGCTGACAGATTGGATTTCACCAGCTATAACTCAAATGCGGACGACATGGAGGAGTTGGTACTAGACGAGCGTCGCCGTGAGCTTATGTTTGAGGGAAAACGCTGGTTTGACCTGGCCCGTAAGTCACGTCGTGACGGTAACACCAAGTACCTTTGGGAAAAGATTGAGCCCAAGTTTGACTCAAACAGCCGTAGTGCCGTACGTATCAAGATGACTGATCCCGATGCTGTTTACTTCCCGTTCAACAGAGATGAGATCAAGATCAACACTAAGCTCAAACAGAATCCTGTATATGTTGAGGATGAATTCATCCAGAAAGCCCAGTAAGGCCCAGCATATCTCTATCACGAAAAAAATAAATAAGATATGAAAAAATATTTCAATTCATTAAGAAAGTCCGTTTGGGCCTTGTCGGCTGTCGTTATGCTGGCTTCCTGTAATGACGCTTGGAATGATCACTATTCCGTAAACAACGGAAAGGGTGAGTCAGCTGTCAAGACCCTGGCAGAGACCATTCAGGAACTCTCCGGATCACAGGAGTTCAATGAGGCCAGGGATAACTTTATCAGAACATTGCAGACTACCTATATGCTCAACGGCGAGAAGGTAGTCAAGGGTTTGACATATTGGGACCTGCTTGAGGAGGACCAGTTCCTCACAGTATGGATTCCTACCACAGTAACAGCCGAAGAATGGGCCGAGTATCTGGCTCCTATGGAGAGCAAGGACCATAAGAAGGTTGCTAGAGAGTTCATCATGAGTCATATAGCACGTTTCAGACACTCTGTAACAAGCCTGACCGATGAAAGAATCTATATGCTTAATGATAAGTCTTTCATGTCTAAGCCTTCACAGATCGGAATCGTAGGCTACGATGCAGACTCCAAGAAACAGAATATCCGTTGTTCAAACGGTATTATTCACGTCCTTAACGGCAAACTGGAGTACCTGCCCAGCATGTATGACTACATCACCAAGACCTCTGCTTATACCAAGAGCCGTGGTGGTCAGGTATATGACTATACTGCTTCTCTCGGTAAGTGGTTCGCCAAGTACACCATTGAGGAGATTGATGAGGAGAAGAGTGTACCGGCCGGCTATGATGACCTTACCAATGAGATCAAATGGGCTGACTCTGTAATCGTCAAGAAGAGTATCCTCATGGACAAGTTCGGTAAGATCAGCGAGGAGGACAGTAACTTTGTAGCTGTGCTTCCCGTTCCTGCCCTTTGGAACAAGATGTATGATTCAATTGCCGATTTCTTTACTTTCGGCTCACTTGAGGCTAACCGTGACTCTCTTCAGGATTTCTATGCCAACTATACCATGTTGACAGACCTGTTCTTCAACATGAACATCCAGAAGAGCCCGTCTGACTCAGTTACGTCAACTGTATTCAACAAGAGTTACAATGAGAAGACTAAGTTCGCCTATAACACTTACAAGAGACCTTATGACGACGGCGGTCTGTTCAAGGAGCGTTGTGATTCAGTTCTCTGCAGCAACGGTATTATCTACATAGTTGACGAGTGGCCCTATAAGGATGAGATGCTTCATCGCAGACCCATCAAGATTGAGGCTGAGACCTACTCTTATGAGGATGATGTCATACTTCATCCGCGCCGTCTTATCTCCTCATTCAATGGAAAGGAACTTGACAACGTATTCGTTGCTCAGTTAAGCCATAAGAGCAGTGCTCTTACATGGTCCGTTGAGTATAAGATACGAAATAACCTTAAGGGTAAGTACAGAGTGAAGCTCGTAATATTCCCGAACGAACTTCAGAAAAACAAGCCTAATCAGTTCCACCCGATCGTAAGGTACATGCCTGAGAAGACCTATGATGTACTGATTGACTCAGTCAAGAAACTTCCCCGTCCGCCTTTCAAAGTATCGGTTTTGTATAATAATGATCCTACCAAGATTGATACAATGGATCTTGGCGTAGTCAACTTCTCAACTTGCAACTATGATAAGGATGAGAAAAACTATCCCCGTGTATCCGTTTTGATTAATAGTGAGGTGAAAGATGCTCAGACACAGACCGCTGAAATATGGCTTGACTGCATTATTCTTGAACCGGTGTTTGATTGAGAAATAAGAAAATATTATGAAGATAATAAATAGGAAAAGGTTATTACCTTGCGGGCTGATCAGCTTACTGCTGGTTTCTGCTCCGGTTTCAGCTCAAAACAATACTGAAGCCTTAGTTGTCGTGTCAGGTACCGTAACCAGTGCATCCATGGGTGAACCCATGCCCGGTGTTAAGGTTCAGGCATACAATAACTCACAATACTCGGCGATGACTCGTGAGGACGGTTCGTTCTCAATCAGGATTCCCGATTTTGTGACATCCATAACATTTAGCCGTGAAGGTTGTAATTCAATCGTACGTCCGGTTAGCGGAAATGAAGAGGGCCTTTCTGTAAAAATGTTCTCCGATGCTTTCTCTGAGATATATGATACAAAGACAGTAGCCGGAATGTCCCAGAGTGCCAACCTTATGAGCGTCAATGCTGACCTTAGCGTTGACAATCAGGTTCAGCAGTCACTTCAGGGTTCCATCCTTTCAAACCTCCGTTCAGGTCAGCTTGGAGTAGGTGGTGCTATCCAGATTGACGGTGTAAGCTCAATGAATATCAACACCCAGCCTCTTATCGTACTGGATGGTGTTATCCTTGAGATGGGATTTGACAACGTATCCATGCATGACGGTTTCTACAACAACCTGCTTGCAAACATTCCCGTTGAGGACCTTGCTTCGGTAACCGTTCTCAAGAACGGATACGGTATCTACGGCCCCAAGGGTGCCAACGGTGTCATCCTTCTGAACACCAAGCGTAATACCAGCATGACAACAAAGATTGATGTCAATATCTCCGGTAATTACCAGCTGATGCCCAAGGGTCCTGTCATGATGAATTCAGAGCAGTACCGTAACTACGCATCAGAGCTTCTCGGTTCTACCGGCACCAAACTGACTTCATTCAAGTTCCTGAACTCTGATGAGGGTTATCACTACTACAGGATGTATCACAATGATACAAACTGGAAGGATGTTGCTTACCAGAACGCATATGTTCAGAACTACAACGTAAGTGTACAGGGTGGTGATGATATTGCCAACTATAGCCTTTCTGTAGGTTATGCCTTTGGTGATGCCACTTTGGTTGAGAACGACTTCTCACGTTTCAGCCTGCGTCTGAACTCAGACATCATCCTTGCTGACAGGCTTTCACTTCGCTTTGACGCTTCATACAGTGATGTAGTACGTGACATGCGTGATGACGGTGCACCCGATGACATTGACAATACAATGATCAACTCACCCGGTTTCCTCTCATACGCCAAGTCTCCGTTCCTGTCACCTTATGCATTTGATGTAAACGGTAATCCTACCAACTTCATCGCAACTGAGGATGACTATCTGAATGAGGTTCTCGGTTCCGAGACTTCACTTGCCAACCCCCTCGCAATCCTGGAGTATGGTGACGGTATCAACAAGAACTATTTCGCAAACCGTATGATCACGCTGGCTGTTACTCCCAAATGGGATATCAACCGCTACTGGTCACTCAGTGAGCATTTCACCTACACACTGGCCAATGCCGATGAGAACTACTTCGTTCCTATCGTAGGTACTCCTGAGTTCGAGATTGAGAATATCGGTAAGATCAAGAACAAGGCCTCTGCCATGAACGCCAAGCAGGACGGCTTTATGAGTAACACCTATGTTTCTTTTGCCAAGCGCATGGGTCTCCATTATCTGAATGCTCAGGCCGGTTTCCGTTACATCAACAACAGCATGGCACAGATTATCATGCTGGGTTACAACTCAGGTAACGATAAGACCCCGAACATTACCAAGGACCTTAAGTATAAGGATACCGATGGCCCCGAGAGCCAGGATATCTCTTTTACATGGTGGGCACAGGGTGACTATAACTTCCGTGAGAAGTATTACCTGTCAGCCAGTCTTGGTATCAGCTCATCATCAAGATTCGGTAACAATGTTTCCAATGGTGTGAAGCTTTTCGGTGTACCTTGGGGTATCTTCCCCTCAGTATCCGCTTCATGGGTAGCATCAGCTGAGCCTTGGTTCAATGTTCCCTTCATTGACTATCTGAAGTTCAATGCAGGTTATGACCTGACCGGTAACGACGGTTTTGAGGATTCTGCCTCCAAGACCTTCTTCTCATCGGTCAAGGTGCTGCAGGTTACGGGTCTTGTAATGACTAATATCGGTAATAAGTCTCTGCAGTGGGAGACCACCAGCAAGTATACTGCCGGTTTCACCATGAACATGTTCGGTAACCGTCTCTCATTGAACGGAAACGTGTTCTTAAGCAATACTGACAATCTGCTTTCTGTAAGTTCTCTCTCATTCCTTACCGGTATCCAGAACTCATGGACCAACGGTGGTTCTCTTACCAACAAGGGATTTGACGCATCTTTCACTCTCAAGCTTCTTAATACACGTAAGTTCCAGTGGGAGGCAGGTGCCGCTATCGGTGCTTACAAGAATGAGATTACCAAACTCCCCGGCAAGCCCATTGAGACTACCGCTTACGGCGCAACACTCCGCACTGCTGTAGGTGAGCCTGTAGGCGTATTCTACGGTTATGAGACCAGCAAGGAGAACAAGGTATTCGCTACAACACAGGATGCCATTGACTCCAACCTTAAGATCTTTACAGATTATGGTCTTGAGCCCGTTCAGGCTGGTGACATGCACTTTGTAGACCAGAACGGTGACAACATCATTGACAAGAAGGACCGTGTTAAGATCGGTGATCCCAATCCTGATTTCTATGGTCGTATCTTCACCAACCTGAGCTATGGAAACTTCACTCTTAATGCCACCATGTCATATTCAGTGGGAGGTGACATCTATAACTACCAGCGTATGCTCCTTGAGAGCGGTTCACGTTTCATGAACCAGACTCTGGCCATGACCAACCGCTGGACTGCCGAGGGTCAGGTTACTGAGATTCCTAGAGCTGACTTTGAGGATCCCCACGGAAACTCACGTTTCTCAGACCGTTGGATTGAGGACGGCTCTTACCTCCGTCTCAAGAACGTAACACTGAGTTACAAGATTCCGGTTATGTCTACCTATCTTCAGGGTGTAACAGTTTGGGCTTCAGCAAACAATCTGTTTACTTTGACCAACTACCTGGGCTCAGATCCGGAGTTCTCAACCAGCAACAACGTTTATACCCGTGGTATTGACCGTGGCCTTCTGCCTCAGTCAACCAACTTCTCATTTGGTATTAAGATTAACCTCTAATAACTCGGAAATATGAAAACCAAAACAATATTTTCAGTCATCCTCTCAGCCTTCATTGCTTCAACAGCAATATCATGTGCTGACATGCTTGACACAGACTCCGAATCAGTTGTACTTGAGGATCGCAACACCCTTAACCATACGTATGACACTGTATACTCTCTCCTGGGTATATTCCAGCGTATGCAGGCCATAGCAGACCGCACAGTCGTTCTGGGCGAGATCCGTGGTGACCTGGTTACAGTTACTGATAATGTATCGGAGGACCTTCGCGACCTTTATAGATTTGACTTTGCGAATCTGAGCAATGACAATAAGTTTGCCGATCCTATTGATTACTATGCCGTAATCAATAACTGCAACTATTTCCTTGCTAATGCCGATACTACATTCTACCGTAACCAGCAGAGTGTATTCCTTAAGGAGTATATATCCGTGCTCTCACTGAGAGCATGGACTTACCTCCAGCTGGCTCAGGTTTACGGTAGGGTATATTTCGTTGACAAACCCATTACCAGCGGTGACCAGGCCGATGAGTCCAAGTGGGACCTTGTAAATATCAAGGAGCTTGCCACCCGTCTTGCCAGGGATTTTGAGGACCGTTTCATGTATTCTGCATCCGAGTCCAAGCTGCCCCACTTTACACTGGGCGGTAACGACAACGATAACGGTAAGAAGTCTCAGTCACATAAGTCTGAGAACATGATTGTCCCCGTAAGACTTATCCTGGGTGACCTTTATCTGTGGGCCGAGGAGTATGCCAAGGCTGCTACATACTATTACGAGTACCTCTATTATAATGGCAACGCCATACCTACCGGTACAGCAACACTTTACTGGAATGGAGCTACATTCGCCAAGCTTGGTGATGACACCTACTCAGGTAACTTTGGTGAGAAGGCAACTCCTATCGCTTACATAGCCATGGAGTCTGAGAAGTATGCAGGTACTACCAGCAACCTTCCCAATATCTTCAACTCAACTGAGGACAACCACTACTATCCTCAGCTCACCTACTCAAAGGCTATGGTAAAGCTGAGTGCACGTCAGCAGTTCTGCTATCACAGAATCAATGCACTTTCAGGTGTGTCACTCCCCATTTATGAGGACAAGCGACTCCAGACCAGTGACCTGCTCCGTGGTGACCTCCGTCTCCAGTCAATCTTTGAGATTAAGGCTGCCAAGGAAGGAAACCAGAACAAGACCAATCAGAATTCTTCAAGACAAACGTTAAAGAAAATTAATTCCGAAAAAATTTGTTTATATCGCACAGACCTCGTATATTTGAGGCTTGCTGAGGCGCTGAACAGAGCTGGCATGCCCAATGTGGCTTTTGGCATACTCAAATACGGCCTCACATCGGAGTTCATTGAAGACAGTATCAGTCAAACTGAAAGAAACAAGCTTGTTGAACTTGGTATTGTAGACGACATTGCCTCATTCTTCCCCTACTCATATTTTGATCAGGGTTATTATGAGCTTTATCAGTTCAATACCGATGGTTCTAACGCCTATATCAACAATGATAAGGAGAATCCCATCAACTCAGACTACACTAAGTACCGTCAGAGCAGTAAGACCGCTTACAACCAGATTGGTATTCACTCACGCGGATCCGGTGATGCAGCCATTAACGAGTATTACAGGATTAAGGTTACCAATCCCGGACCTGATGCCCTGACCGATACCATCCGTGCGGTTGAGGAGATGATCATTGATGAGATGGCACTTGAGACCTGCTTTGAGGGTTATCGTTTCGGTGACCTCATGAGAGTTTCAATGCACCGTGCAAGTGATGCCGGTTATCCCGGAGCAGGAGGTGAGTCAGATAACGACTTCCTTGCTACCAGGGTTGCCTCAAGGGATGGTGCTACACTTGACGATCCCTATGCAGGTAGAGACAATGCCTTGTATGACCTCCTGCTGGGAACCAACCCGACAGGATTCAACAAGAACTGGTTCTTGCGTTTTGTAGATACTAAGGATTGATTTAACCGCCTTTCAGTCGGACCTGGCCGTTTTTTACGGTCAGGTCAGACTGTTGGGTATTGTATATTTTTTAAACCTACAATTAACAGAGAGTATTTTCAACCTTTTTATTAATTAAATTATGTTCATTATGAAAAAACGAGACTTTTTGTTGATAGGTCTTTTGTTAGCTGCTGTTCCTGTAAGCGCTGATGACAGACCTGCGTCACAACCCAATGACGCCAAAGAAATCTTCTCCATGGATTTTGAGCCCACTCAGGAGGGTATGACCGCTGAGCAGGCATGGGAGGAGTGGCAGACATTGGTTCACGATTCAATCACCAATGTTAAGTACTACCACATCCGTAAGATCGGAGATAGCGGAACAGGTGCTTATTCTGATTTCAATGACTCTATTTTCTATATTGAGACAGATAAGGATACCCTTATCTATATGAAGAACGGAGTTGTTACAACTGATGCCGATTTAAGAGCTTTTCAGTATGATACTTATAAAGTAGATAAGGATGCTTCTCCTGAGCGTGGCGCAATATTTGCCCAGTATGCAGAGAATGGAGGTGATTACATCTTCCGTTATACCTCAGGTAAGGTCGTAGAGAAGGATGACGAACATCCTTGGGGTGCTGAGAGTGCCAACAGCTGGAATGAGTATTATAAGGGTGTAACCGCCAACTACCGTCGTAACCTGTTCATCCGTGGTATCGATGTAGAGGATAACACCTCATACCGCGTAACAGTATTCCTCAAGGTTAAGAGCTTTGGACAGACCAAGCCTAAGTTCCATCTCGATATGATGCGTGGTTACTTCAACTCAGAGAAGCCTTTCTCAATGGGTTACGTATCATATGATAAGGACAAGCATCCTTACGAGCACAACGATGCTTTCGAGAAGGTAATGGAGGCTAAGGATTTTACAGGTGAGTGGCAGAAGGTTACATTCATGACTCACTACCTGAATGACTCAATCGCTGACAGATACATGTACACTGCAGGTTATTATTGGAATAACGGTTGGACTCTTCACACTCCCGAAAGAGACTTCAACTATATCCAGCAGCCTGACAACTTCTTTGTACGCCTTGCCTTTGTATCAGATAGTACCAACTACTATGTTGATAACCTGACAATCACCAAGTCTTCAATTGCCGGTATTGAGCACGTTGACGATATGATTCGTGTTGACTTCGGTTTCGATACAAACCTCAAGAATCTTGCCGAGGCTGCTTATGCCAAGACAGGTATCAATGCCATTGAGCTTCCTGGTGATTACTTCAGCGTATATGGTTATTA
>CACZCX010000002.1 GCA_902779875.1 uncultured Bacteroidales bacterium
TCCCCCGCGATATCCGTATTGTAACAAACTCAACGATAACAGTTTCTAAAAAAACGTCCAAAAATATTTGGAAAAGTCTTAGAATACTGTTAGGCCCCGAAGGGGACTAAAAAGGAGGCGATCGATGTTTAGGCCTTGGAGTGAGCCCGCAATAGCCCGGAACGTTGTGTCCCAAAATCCTTATGTCCTGCGGAGTCTCCAAAAATAACTATACCTCTTATAAAGAGAAATTTGCCCGAAATTGTGTAATTTTGCGACTTGAAAATAAAAGCTAGTCTGTAATGGAATACGATTTCAGAGCAATTGAAAAGAAATGGCAGGAAAAGTGGGCCAAAGAGGGTACCTATAAAGTAGTTGAGAACCCCGCAAAGCCCAAGTTTTACGTACTCAACATGTTCCCCTACCCGTCAGGCGCAGGCCTGCACGTGGGTCATCCCCTGGGATACATTGCATCGGACATTTACGCACGCTACAAGCGTCAGTGCGGTTTCAACGTACTGAACCCCATGGGTTACGATGCATACGGCCTGCCCGCCGAACAGTATGCCATACAGACCGGCCAGCATCCGGCCATTACAACCGAAAAGAACATAAACCGCTACCGCGAGCAGCTGGACAAGATAGGATTCTCATTTGACTGGGACCGCGAGGTACGCACATGCGAGCCCGGCTACTACCACTGGACCCAGTGGGCCTTCCAGAAGATGTTCAACTCTTTCTACTGCAACAAGTGCCAGAGCGCACAGCCCATTGAGAAACTTATTGAGCGTTTTGAGCAGAAGGGAACCGAAGGCCTGGATGTAGCCCAGAGCGAGGAACTCAGCTTTACAGCCGCCGAGTGGAAGGCCATGGACGAAAAGCAGAAGTCCGATGTCCTTATGAACTACCGCATAGCCTACCTGGGCGAGACCATGGTAAACTGGTGCGCAGGACTTGGCACGGTACTTGCCAACGATGAGGTAGTCGAGGGCGTATCGGTCCGCGGCGGATTCCCCGTAGAGCAGAAAAAGATGCGCCAGTGGTGCCTGCGTGTATCAGCATATGCCCAGCGCCTGCTTGACGGTCTGGACAAGATAGACTGGTCCGATTCCATCAAGGAGACCCAGCGTAACTGGATAGGCCGCTCCGAGGGTACCGAGATGCAGTTCCACGTAAAGGACAGTGACATAGAATTCACCATATTCACCACACGTGCCGATACCATATTCGGCGTGACATTCATGGTACTTGCTCCTGAGAGCGAACTTGTAGCCCAGCTTACAACTCCCGCCCAGAAGAAGGAGGTCGATGAATACGTAGCAGCCGTAAAGAAACGCACCGAGCGCGAGCGCATTGCTGACCGCAAGGTAACAGGCGTATTCAGCGGATCATACGCCATCAACCCGCTTACCGGTGAGGATGTACCCGTATGGATCAGTGACTACGTGCTTGCCGGCTACGGTACAGGCGCCATCATGGCAGTACCTGCACACGACAGCCGTGACTACGCTTTCGCCAAGCATTTTGGCCTTGAGATCCGTCCGCTCATTGAGGGTTGTGACGTATCGGAGGAGAGCTTTGATGCCAAGGAGGGTGTGATGATGAACTCACCCCGTCCCGACCAGATCCGCCAGGGCGGACTCAACCTGAACGGTCTGTCAGTCAAGGAGGCCATTGCAGCCACCAAGAAATACGTTCAGGAGAACAAACTGGGTAAGGTAAAGGTCAACTACCGTCTGCGTGACGCAATATTCAGCCGTCAGCGCTACTGGGGCGAGCCGTTCCCCGTTTACTACAAGAACGGAATTCCTACCATGGTACCTGAGCAGTGCCTGCCCCTGGAACTTCCTGAGATCAGCGAGTACAAGCCCACCGAGACCGGTGAACCCCCTCTTGGTCACGCCAAGGTCTGGGCCTTTGACGAGAAGAACAACAAGGTCGTTGACAAGTCACTCATAGACAACAAGACCGTATTCCCGCTCGAACTCAACACCATGCCCGGTTTTGCAGGCTCATCGGCCTACTATCTGCGTTACATGGATCCCCATAACGACAAGGCTCTGGTAAGCAAGGAGGCCGATAACTACTGGAAGTGCGTTGACCTCTATCTTGGAGGTTCTGAGCACGCAACCGGTCACCTGATCTACTCACGATTCTGGAACAAGTTCCTCAAGGACCTGGGCGTAAGCGAGGTCGAGGAGCCGTTCAGCAAGCTCATCAACCAGGGTATGATCCAGGGCCGCAGTAACTTTGTATACCGCATCAAGGACACCAATACATTCGTTTCATACGGCCTCAAGGACCAGTATGACACCACTCCCATCCACGTTGACGTGAACATTGTAAGCGCCGATGTCCTGGACGTAGAGGCATTCAAGAACTGGCGTCCCGAGTACAACAACGCCGAGTTCATCCTTGAAAACGGCAAGTACATCTGCGGATGGGCTGTCGAGAAGATGAGTAAGTCCATGTTCAACGTGGTCAATCCCGATGTAATCATCGAGAGATACGGTGCCGATACCCTGCGCATGTACGAGATGTTCCTTGGCCCGCTTGAGCAGTCAAAGCCCTGGGATACCAACGGCATTGACGGTTGCCACCGCTTCATAAGAAAAATGTGGAACATGTTCACCGATAAGGAGGGTAACCTGAACGTATCGGACGATGCACCCACCAAGGATGAACTCAAGTCAATCCACAAGCTCATAAAGAAGGTAACCGAGGATATAGAGAACTTCTCATACAACACATCGGTAGCCGCATTCATGATCTGCGTAAACGAACTGTCAGGCCTCAAGTGCAACAAACGTCAGGTACTCTCTGACCTTGTCAAGCTGATTGCCCCGTTTGCCCCGCATATTGCCGAGGAACTCTGGCAGGCACTTGGCAACCAGACAACAGTTTGCGATGCCGAGTGGCCCAAGTTCAATGAGGAGTACCTCAAGGAGGACAGCATAACCTACTCCATCTCATTCAACGGCAAGACCCGCTTTACAATGGACTTTGCGGCCGATGCCACCCAGCAGGAGATTCAGGATGCCGTTCTGGCCAATGAGAAAGCTCAGAGCTATATTGAGGGCAAGCCCATCCGCAAGGTGATCGTAGTTCCGCGCAAGATTGTAAACATTGTACTATAAGGGATGAAACTGGTATTTGCCACCAATAACAGCCATAAGCTTGAAGAGGTCCGCCAGATACTTGGTGACCGCTTTGAGGTGCTCTCGCTGAATGATATAGGCTGCCACGATGATATCCCCGAGACAGCCGACACATTCCAGGGCAACGCACTGCAGAAAGTCCGTTACGTCAAGGAGCATTACGGTTATGACTGTTTTGCCGATGACACCGGTCTTGAGGTTAAGGCACTTGGAGGAGCACCCGGAGTACACTCGGCACGCTACGCAGGTGACCATGACTCGGAGGCCAACATGACCAAGCTGCTCAGTGAACTTGAAAAAAAATCGGACCGCAGCGCACAATTCCGTACTGTTATTGCGTTAATACTTAACGGACAGGAAGTTCTGTTTGAGGGAATAGTGACAGGAAAGATAGCTCATGAGCGCCATTACGGAGACGGAGGGTTCGGTTACGATCCCATCTTTGTCCCGGACGGTTACACTGAAACATTTTCCCAAATGAGCTCCCAAGGCAAGAACCTGATAAGTCACAGGGGACGCGCCGTAAGAAAACTGGCAGATTATCTTAAACAATTATGATAAGACTTTTGACAAGAGGAGCCGTTGCTGCAATGATTGCGGTAACGCTCCTTTTGCCTTTTAATACTGTAAAGGCAGGAATACCCGTAGGTACCTGGAGAGCACATCCGGCCTACAATGACGCAACATTCTCAATCAAGGCGTTCGGTAGCATATACGTACTCAGTGACGGGGCACTTTATCTGTTCGATCCAAGTGACAACGCCCTCTACACCATAGACAAGACAGGAGGACTGGGTGACTATGACATAGCAGCCATTGATTACTGCAGTTCTGAAAAGGTCATACTCATGGCCTATTCCAACGGTAACCTGGACCTTCTTTATGAGGATCAGGGCATATATAACTTTACAGATATCAAGAACAATAATTCAGGTAGCATCAAAGTCAATGAACTCAAGGTTATAGGCCGAAATGCATACATATCGACCAACATAGGACTCATAATCTTTGACGTCAAGCGTAGGGAGATAAAGAATACTTACAGGTTTGACACTGAGGTACTGTCATCGGTCATGATGAGTGATTCACTTATCTGTGCTACCAAATCAGGAATATATGTGGGAGTGACATCGGACAACCTGCTTGACAACACCAACTGGAACCGCCTGCGCGGCTCTCAATTCAAACAGATTTTCCTGTTCAGTAACCATTTGTGCGCCCTTTCTGTTGATAACCGTCTCTGGATGGTAAACACTCAGAACGGTTCACTGAATAATATAAGGGATAACGTGGAGTCAGTATCATTCCTTGAAAACTCAGAGATAGCTCTAATAGGTGACTCCGCATTCTCAATATATTCATCAGTGACTGATCATGTGGATTTCAATCTGAAAAGAGAGATAAATCATGTACTCAAGGATGGTGATAACCTATGGATAAGTGAGGGTGTGAACGGATTATGTCTATATACTGTCACAGATAATGATGTCATTGTAGGCAGACTGACCGGAATCAAACCCAACAGTCCGCGCAGGAACCTGTTCCATTCAGTCTCATGGCCCACTCAAGGAAGGCTTCTTGCAGTCTCAGGATGTCATAACTATGCCGGTATTGATTATCCGGGATCAGTCATGATATATGAGAATGATACCTGGAAATATCTTGAGGAGGACCTTAAATCAAAGACAGGTCTTGATTATGTGAATCTGACCGAAGCTGCACAGGATCCACTTGATCCTTCACATATATTCGTAGGCTCTACAGGACAGGGTCTATATGAATTCAAAAACGGACGGTTCGTTAATCTCTATACAGCTCACAACAGTCCACTTACATCAATTCTGAACGGATCAGAGTATGATACTAATAATTATGTACGTATAAGTGCGCTGCAGTATGACGGAGAGGGTAATCTCTGGATGGCCAACAATCAGACCGATACCATTCTCAAGGTTCTTAAGTCCGATGGAAGCTGGATTACATTCCCGTTCACCGAGATGGCAGGACTGCCTACCTATAAGAATATAAGGTTTGACGGTAAGGGACATCTTTGGATCAATTCATCCAGAGGATTACATCCGGGTCTTTTCTGTATTGACTTAAACGGAACACTTGACAATAAATCCGATGACAGGATAAAGTTTACAGGATCCGTATGGAAAAACCAGGATGGAAATACTGAGGAGATATATGACCTGTTTTTCTATGAATTCGACCTTGAAGGTTCAATATGGATAGGAACAAACAGGGGAATATTCGTTCTGCGTAATCCTGATTCATTCATTGACAATCCGAATCCTGTATTTGAAAGGATCAAGATAAGCCGTAATGACGGTTCAGGACTGGCTGATTATCTCTTTAACGGAGTAATGACCACTGCCATGTATATTGATCAGGGAAACCGGAAATGGATAGGTACCCTTGATGACGGAATATTCCTTATGAGTGCTGACGGAACCGAGACTCTCGAGCATTTTACCACATCAAACAGTCCGCTCCCATCGAACAATATCATAAGCATAACTGAGAATGGCCAGGACGGCTCATTATTCTTTGGTACAAACCTCGGAATGGTCGAGTACGGAGGTCAGGCCAGAAATCCTGAAAAAACGCTCTCAGAGTCAAATATTCTTGTTTATCCCAATCCTGTCAAACCTGATTTTGACGGTTATGTAACAATTACCGGTCTTACCCAGTGGAGTTCCATAAGAATCCTTAGCGGTTCAGGCCGTCTTGTACATCAGGGTATATCAAACGGAGGCTCATACAGCTGGGACCTTACTGACATAAACAACAGACAGGTTCCGTCAGGGGTTTATCACGCAATCATAACAAATCAGGAGAACAACACAAGCCAGAGCGTTTCAATTACGGTAATCCGATGACATATAAGAATTATGTATGTTTTCTTTTTATTTTAATTGAATAGGTTATTGTTATTCGGTGTTGAAACTGTTCATATCTTTTGAGTTTTTCAAAGGATATGATTTTTACACTTTCCTGAACATATTCCGCACATCTTTATTTACAGGCTAAATTGATATGTTTCAAGTCTGTATGACGTTATGAACATACGGTGTAAAATGTGTCTGAAATGAATATCCAATAACTTTAAGATAATGTCATGTTGATTTCGTGTTGGAAAAATCAGCAATAAAAATATGGTTATCGACACCATACTTACCGTTTTTTTTCCATACCCGGGCTGATTTTCAAAATGCAAATATTCTATGCTCTTTTTGTCTGATTCTTATGAACACTTATTTACACGGTTTTGAACAGCTGAATTGACAAAATGAACTAATTTTACACAGTCAAATCATGAAATGATATGCGGAAACTCAGTGTAACGGAACTTGGCAGGATAAGCACCAGTGAGTTCAAGGATAGCGTAAAACTGCCTCTCACTATTATTCTGGATGATGTTAGGAGCCTTTATAATGTAGGATCCGTATTCCGTACTTCCGATGCATTCAGGGTTGAAAGGATAATACTTTGCGGCATAACGGCTACTCCTCTTAACTCTCTGGTAGAGATACATAAGACAGCTCTTGGAGCTGAGGAGAGCGTAGAGTGGATTTACAGTGATGATTGTACAGGTGTCGTAAAAGAGCTTAATGACCAGGGCTATGTGACCATAGCGGTTGAACAGGTTGAAGGTAGCGTTAAGCTTGACAGTTTCAGTGTTGACAAGACCAAAAGATATGCACTTGTTTTGGGTAACGAGGTTAAAGGTGTAAACCAGGAAGTAGTTGACAACTGCCAGCTTTCACTTGAGATACCTCAGTTCGGTACCAAACATTCACTGAATGTATCGGTAACTGCAGGACTTGTAATCTGGGAGTTCGCCCGCCAGATGAAGGATATCCTTTAATGGGCTTCAAGCCAGTTGTCTCCCCATCCTGAATCAGCCACAAGGGGAACAGACATATTCCATGCGTTCTGCATCTCTTCAATGACTATTTCCTGTACTTTGAGTTCCTCACCGGGTACGACATTGAAATTGAGTTCGTCATGAACCTGAAGTATCATGGTTGACTTAAGTCCCTCCTTCATGAACCGTCTGTAAACGGCAATCATTGCAATCTTGATTATATCGGCAGCACTGCCCTGGATGGGAGCGTTTATGGCATTACGTTCTGCAAAACCGCGTACGGTGGCATTATGTGATGTGATATCGGGCAGATAACGTTTTCTCTTGAGTATGGTCTCTATATACCCTCTTTCACGTGCCTGTTCAATGGAGCGGTCCATATACTGCTTAATGCCGCTGTATGTCTTGAAATAGTTTTCTATGAGTTCCTTGGCCTCCGTACGGCTTACTCCCATACGCTGAGCCAGACCGAAAGCCGATATGCCGTAAATGATACCGAAGTTTGCTGTCTTGGCCTTACTGCGTTCCGACTTTGTAACCTGATCAATCGGTTTATGGAATACCTTGGCGGCCGTGGCAGCATGTATGTCATGACCCAGACGGAAATCCTCAATCATATTCTGATCCTGACTCAGGTGAGCCATGATACGGAGTTCAATCTGTGAATAGTCGGCCGAGAAGAACTTGCAGCCGGGTTCCGGAACGAAAGCTTTACGTACCTCCTTGCCGTCCTCATCACGTACCGGGATGTTCTGCAGGTTAGGATTGCTTGAACTGAGCCTTCCTGTTGCTGTTACGGTCTGGTTGTACGATGTATGTATCTTGCCGGTCTCGGGATTGATAAGCTGAGGCAGCGCATCGACATATGTTCCGAGCAGTTTCTTGAGGCCGCGGTACTTGAGTATGAGGTCTACTATAGGATGGTCGGCGCGCAGTGATTCCAGTACATCCTCCGATGTCACATACTGACCTGTCTTGGTCTTCTTGGGTTTATCCACGATTTTCATCCTCTCAAACAGGATCTCACCAACCTGTTTCGGAGAGAGAATATTGAAAGGTGTGCCTCCGGCTTCCTGATATATCTCACCCTCAAGAGCCTTCATGCGTTCCGTAAAGAGTCTTGATGTCTCGGCAAGGGACTTGGGGTCAATCATGGCTCCGTTCCTCTCCATATAGGCAAGTACCTGGACAAGCGGCATCTCCACTTCACTGAACAGTTTGTCGGTTCCGTCTTTGAGGAGTTCCTTTTCAAGTATGTTCTTGAGCTGCAGGGTTACATCGGCATCCTCACATGCATACTCGTAAATCCTGTCGGCCGGAAGGTCGGCCATGTTTTTCTGGTTACGTCCCTTCTCTCCTATGAGCTCCTCAATATGAACGGTCCTGTATCCCAGATAGATCTCGGCAAGATAGTCCATGTTATGACGGAGTTCAGGTTGGAGCAGGTAGTGGGCAATCATGGTATCAAAGAGAGTTCCATCAACCTTGATTCCGTAATTGCCCAGAATCAGTATGTCATATTTTATGTTCTGTCCGATCTTGAGAGTCGACGGGTTTTCGAACACGGGACGGAAAATTTCGAGCATCCGCTGTTTTCCCTCCTTCTCCTTAGGCATGGCAACGTACCAGGCCTCGTGTTCCCGCAGACTTACACTCAAACCCACAATCTGTGCAGTGATGGCGTCAGTTCCTGTGGTTTCAGTGTCAAAACAGAAAAAATCCTGTGCAGCGATTTTATGGGCTAATGATTCAGCATCTTTCTCAGATTCAATGAGATAGTAACTGTGTTGCACGGATTTTATGTCCTTGAGATTTGAAAAATCCTCTGCAGGCTGGGCATCGGCCTGGAATATATCAAACAGATCGCCATGAAAACCGTCATTTCCGGCGGGTTTTGACAAGGTCGGCTGGCCGGTCGGTTTTTCTGTCTCGGTATTCAGGACCGATGAACCCGCGGCACCGTTCCTTGTCTTGAACTTGACCATCAGGGTCCGGAACTCCAGGTCTTCAAAGAGCGAAGTGAGTTTAGCGGCATCGGGTTCCGAGAAACGTAACTGCTCCATGTCGAGTTCAATGGGAACATCGGTCCTTATGGTTGCAAGCAGCCGGCTGAATTTTATCTGCTCTATGTTGTTCTCCACTTTCTCCTTGAGAGCACCTTTAAGTTTGTCAGTGTTGGCAAGTAGTCCGTCTATTCCTCCGAACTCGTTTATGAGTTTGACAGCTGTCTTTTCACCTATGCCGGGGCAGCCGGGTATGTTATCGGAACTGTCACCCATGAGTCCGAGCATATCGATTACCTGGGTGGTATTCTGAAGTCCGTATTTGTTAAGAACCTCAGACGGGCCCATCACCTCGTATCCGTTATTCCCGTATTTGGGGCGGTATATGAGGGACCTGTCGGTTACAAGCTGGCAGTAGTCCTTATCGGGGGTCATCATATAGGTGGTAATACCCTTTTCATCGGCTTTTCGGGCCAGCGTGCCTATAACGTCATCGGCCTCGAATCCTGCCACCTCAAGTACCGGTATGCGGTAAGCCTCAAGTACCTGCTTGATAACCGGTACCGACTCGCGTATGACCTCAGGTGTCTCTTCACGCTGCGCCTTGTACTCCTTGTAGAGTTCATGGCGGAACGTACCGCCTTTAGGATCGAATGCTACACCTATGTGAGTGGGGTTCTCCTTGGTAAGTATCTCCTCCAGGGTGTTTACGAATCCCAGTACAGCCGATGTGTTGAAGCCTTTGGAATTGATTCTGGGAGCCTTCAGAAAGGCATAGTAAGCCCTGTATATGAGAGCATATGCATCAAGAAGAAAGAGTTTTTCCATACGCGTGTTATTGATATGTAAAAGTAGTAATTTATTCTCTAATCGGACATTTATTGCTAATTTTGCCCCTGTTATGGTAGACATCAAGCAGATATACGCGCCTGTTGAGACAGAATTTGATGAGTTCCGCACACGTTACTCACAGTTGTTTTCCTGCCCCAATCCGGCCGTAGATGTACTGCTTAAGTTCCTGTCACGCCGTAACGGAAAACTCATGCGTCCCATGCTGGTACTGCTCGTATCAAAGTGCTACGGGACGGTGCCTGAGAGCGCCTATCATCTGGCCGCTGCTGTAGAGCTGCTGCACCAGGGCAGCCTTATCCATGACGATGTGGTCGACGAGAGCGACAAACGTCGCGGCCGCCGTTCCGCCAATGCAGCCTTTGATAACCGTATAGCGGTGCTTCTGGGTGATTACGTGGTCTCAATGGCACTGCGTGAGATAGCTGCTACCAATGACCTGCGTAGCGTGGACAGCCTCTCAAGGCTTATAGGAACGCTTTCTGAGGGTGAGATCAACCAGTTGAACGCCCTGAATTATCCCTCGCTCTCTGAGGATACATATTTTGATATCATATCCAAGAAGACAGCCGTACTGTTCCAGTGCTGCACTTCACTTTCCGCCCTTTTGAGCGGAGCATCCGAGTCCGATGCCGCCGCCTTCAACCATTTTGGAAAGGTAGCGGGACTCTGCTTCCAGATTATGGATGACATACTGGATTACCACGACAGCGCCGAGACAGGTAAACCCTCGGGCAATGACCTGAAAGAGGGTAAGTTCACCCTTCCTGCCATCTATGCGCTAACGCACAGTAACCGTGACTGGTCCGATCATATCAAAGCTGTACGCTCACTTTCAGCTACCCCCGAGCAGATTCGTGACATTACCGATTACACCCTTTCCAACGGAGGAATCGATTATGCCCTAGCTAAGATGGAGGAACTGAAAAAGCAGGCAATCACAGGACTGCCCGCTTTCATATCAAATGAACTCCGCAGCTCTTTTGAGTGCTATCTGGAGCTCATTACAAACCGTTCCAAGTAATCAGAAATGTTTTGTCTCCTGACCGAGAATCTCCGATAGGAGGTTGTTGGCAAGACGGCTTGCGCCTATGCGAAAGTAGTTGTTGTTCAGCCACTCCCTTCCGAGTACCAGTTTAACTATGGTCCAGTAGAGAAGCGCCTCCTCAGCCGTGCTTATGCCACCTGCAGCCTTGACACCTACCTTACGGCCGGTTTCATCGGCATATTCTCTTATGGTCTTGCACATTACGCAGAATGATTCGGGATCGGCTCCGGGAACCTCTTTTCCGGTCGATGTCTTGATGAAATCGGCTCCTGAGTACATGGCCAGCAGCGATGCCTTCTTTACGTTGTCAAGTGTTCCAAGCGCACCGGTCTCAAGGATTACCTTAAGGGTCTTGTCGGCACAGAGTGACTTGAGTTCGTCGGTCTCATCGGACAGGGTCTCATAGTCACCGTTGAGTATGTGGCCGGCATTCTGTACAATGTCTATCTCATCGGCTCCGTCATGCAGTGCCAGTGATGTCTCGGCGACCTTGACCTCAAAGAAGGTCTGTGATGAGGGGAAACCGCCTGATACACAGCAGGTCTTGACGCTCTCCACCTCAAGTGAGCGGCTTACTGTCTGTGCGTAGAGGGGCCAGGTGCAGATTGACGCTACAGAGGGCATATCGGGATACTTGTCCTCAAAGTCATTCACCTTCTCTACAAAAGCGAGTACGGTATCCTCGTTGTCGGTGGGTTTGAGGGTGGTCAGGTCAATGCAGCTGAATATCTTCTTGAGAGTCTCTTTGTCACGTCCTGTCTGAACCTCTTTTTTGGCCTTTTCAATGACGGATTTCACCCATCCGGCATCGACTTTCATGTTGTATTTGCTGAAAGCTTCGTTAAACTTGTCCGTAGTTGGCTGATTTACAGACATTTCCTCCATTTCATCGATGATTTCCATATTATTCCTTGTTTTTAGTATCCATTATTATAGTTACCGGTCCGTCATTGAGCAGGGATACTTTCATGTCGGCTCCGAATATTCCTTTTTCTGTCTTTTTTCCGGTCTCCTTTTCAAGTGCCTGACAGAACTTTTCATACATGGGTTCAGCTATCGGCCCTTTTGATGCCCTGATCCATGATGGTCTGTTTCCTTTCTTTGTGCTTGCCATGAGGGTAAACTGACTCACTGCCAGAATCCGTCCGTCAATATCCATGACAGAAAGGTTCATAACGCCGTTTTCATCGTCAAATATACGCATTCCGGCTATTTTCTTGGTGAGCCATTCTATATCCTCATCGGTATCTGCGTCTTCAATGCCTACCAGAACCAGCAGTCCCTTGTCTATCCGGCCTGTTATATTGTCATCTACCTTTACGCTGGCCTCCTTAACCCTTTGTATTACAGCTCTCATTTGTGAAACCAATTATATATTACGCTTGCCTTTGATTTGCCTATCTCCGCAGTTAGTTCCTCAATGCTGGCCTCCGATACTCTTTTAACGCTCTTGAAACTCTTGATCAACGCCGTAGCTGTATTCTCTCCAATACCCTTTATCTCAGTGAGTTGCGATTGGGTCTGACGTTTGCTGCGTTTCTTCTTATGGAATGATATGGCAACACGGTGAACCTCCTCCTGCATCTGCTCCAGAAGACGGAACAACTCGCTGTCGGGTTTTATTCCTACCTGCATCTGCGGGAATCCGTACAGAAGTCCCTCAGTCTTATGGCGCGAGTTCTTTACCAGTCCGGCAATATTTATACTAATGTTCAGATTATCAATTACTTCTTTGGCAATTGACATCTGTCCTTTGCCGCCGTCAACTATCACAAGGTCAGGAAGTTGCGCGCTCTCCTCTATGGCTCTCATCCAGCGCCTCATCATGACCTCATACATGGATCCGTAATCATCACCACCGGCGCCGCTCTTGATATTGTAAAGGCGGTAATCCTTACGTGACGGTTTACCGTTCTCATAGACCACGCAGGCAGCTACTGCATCGGTACCTGATATGTGTGAGTTGTCAAAGCACTCTATACGCAGAGGCGTCTTTTCAAGACCAAGAAGGTTTCCCAGCTCTTTCATGAGTCTTACATGTTTCTGTTCAGGGTTGAGCTTGTCACTGCGTTTGAGTCGGTCTGCGCGATACTGCTTGACGTTCAGGAGTGAGAGTTCCAGTAACTTTTTCTTCTCACCTTTCTGCGGAACTGTCCAGGTTACACCGGTGAATTCGGTCTCCGGCATGAAAGGAACTATTATCTCGCGGGCGGTGCTGTGGTATCGGGCCCTCATCTCTACGATGGACATCATGAGCATCTCCTCAAGTGATTCGTCCATCTTGCTTTTGTACTCAAAGGTGAAAGCCTGGTTTATGCAACCGTCGGCTACATGAAGGTAATTAACGAACACTACATCCTCATCGCGGTCTATGTTGTAGACATCCACATTGTCAAGTCCTGTATCCACTACTCGGCTCTTTTCACGGAACTCCATGATTGTATCGAACTTGTTCTTGATTGCCTGGGCCTCCTCAAATCTCATCTGTGAGGCAAGCTGTTTCATCTCCTTCATCATGTCCCGTGTCAGTTCCTGGCTGCGACCCTTGAGGATCTCACGGATTTCGGCAATCTGAGCCAGATATTCATCCCTCGATATTCCGCCAATACATGGCGCAGGGCAGTTCTTGATATGAAACTCCAGACAATCCCTGAACTTGCCCTCCTTTATTCCCTTTTCGGTAAGCGGCAGATGGCATGTCCTGATCTTGTAGGCCTGTGCGATTATCTGCAAAAGACCGTTGAGAGTACCTACATGGCTGTATGGACCGTAATATTCAGAACCGTTGCGTATGATCTTGCGGGTCTTGAATACACGCGGGAACTCCTCTTTGGTAATGCATATTGAAGGATAGGTCTTGTCATCCTTGAGGAGTATGTTGTAACGGGGTTTGTACCTTTTTATGAGGTTGTTCTCGAGCAGGAATGCATCCCACTCCGTCTCAACCACAATATACTTAAGGTCCGATATGCGACTTACAAGCATACTGGTCTTATCGGTCTGGTTCTCCTTAATGAAATATGAGGAGACCCTCCGTTTAAGGTTCTTGGCCTTGCCTACGTATATGACAGTACCCTGCTCGTCCAGATACTGGTAGCATCCGGGCTTTTCCGGCAGGTTCTGAACAATCAGCTTAAGCCGTTTCTCGTATGCCTCTTTGCCTTTCAATACTTGACTCCGTCAAATTCGTCAATCTCAATGAAGCTGTCCACTGGGCAATCCTCGGGGAATCTCTCCTTTGCATGGAAGTTGGTAAGCTCAATAATGCAGTTTACCATGATCTTTCTGGGCTTGAATGTCTTTACAAGCTCGCACGAGGCCAGCAGTGTGCCGCCTGTAGCCAGAAGGTCATCATGTATGAGAACCACATCGTCATTTGAGATAGAATCATTGTGCATCTCTATACGGTCAAAACCATACTCCTTCTTGTATTCAAGGCTTACCTTCTCATAAGGGAGCTTTCCTGGTTTGCGTATCAGTATGAATCCGGCGCCCAGTCTGTATGCCAGTGCCGAACCGATAATGAAACCTCTTGATTCTACGCCGCAGACCTTGGTAATACCTTTGTCCTTGTACATCTCGTAGAGGGAATCAACAATCTCTGCAAGATCGTCAGGATTCATGAACCAGGATGTAACATCCTTGAACTGCACACCCTCCATAGGATAGTCCGGAACGTTACGGAGGTGGCTGATAAGTGTCTGTTTGCTCATATTTTAGAATTGTTTCACGTGGAACATTTTCGTTTTTATCTGTTCAGAAGCACCAGCAGGACATTGATGTCGCTGGGTGAAACGCCGGGTATACGGCTTGCTTCGGCCAGGGTCTCGGGATCATGCTTGATCAGTTTCTGGCGGCACTCGGTGGATAGCGATTGCAGCGTACTGTAATCAAAGCGGCCCTTTATACGGATATCCTCAAGGCGTTTCATCTTGCCGGCTATCATGCGCTCGCGGCTTATGTATCCGCTGTATTTCATGAGAATCTCTGCAGCCTCGACTATCTCATCCCTGCGGTCAGCAGGGGTCTTGTCAAGTTCTGCCTTGAGAGTCTTGATGTGTTCCGACAGGTTTTCAAGTGTAAGCTGAGGCCTCTCAATCAGGTCGGCCAGCTTGCATCCCTCACGTAGAGGAGTGGTGCCAAGCTGCTCGAGGGCGCTGTTTATCAGGGCTGGTTTTACCGAGAATCCTTTGGAGAATTCCACAATGCGGTTTATCTCGTCACGCTTGGAGCACATATGGTCATATCTCTCCCTGGTGGCAAGTCCGGCTTTGTATGAACGCTCGGTAAGGCGCAGGTCTGCATCATCCTGACGCAGGAGTATGCGGTACTCGGCCCTGGAGGTGAACATGCGGTAGGGCTCATCGACTCCCTTTGTTATGAGGTCGTCAACAAGTACGCCTATATAGGCCTCGTCACGGGCAAGTGTGAACGGCTCGCCTCCGTGACAGCTTATGTGTGCGTTGATGCCTGCCAGTATTCCCTGTCCTCCCGCCTCCTCGTAACCGGTGGTTCCGTTTACCTGTCCGGCCATAAAGAGGCCCGATATAACCTTTGACTCAAGGGTATGCTTAAGCTGGGTAGGATCAAAGTAGTCGTACTCTATGGCATATCCCGGACGGTATATGACCAGGTCGCGGAATGCTGGAATCTCCTTGAGAGCGCGGATCTGGATATCCATGGGCATGGATGAAGAGAATCCGTTCAGGTACATCTCATTGGTGTTCTCGCCCTCGGGCTCCAGGAACAGCTGATGCTGGTCGCGGTCCGGGAATGTAACGAGTTTGGTCTCTATGCTGGGGCAGTAACGGGGGCCGATGCTCTTGATCTGTCCGTTGAACAGAGGGGAGTCGGCAAGTCCTGACTTGAGTACCTCATGGACACGTTCGTTGGTGTAGGTGGTCCAGCAGCACATCTGCTTGAGATGGCGCTCGGAACCCATGAATGAGAAACGGTGGAAATCGTTCTCGCCGTCCTGGCGCTCCATCTCCTCAAAGTGGACGCTGCGGCTGTCTATGCGCACGGGGGTTCCGGTCTTCATGCGGCCGGTACGTATTCCGTGACGGGTTATGGATTCTGTAAGCAGATAGGAGGCCGGCTCCGATATACGTCCGCCGGGCATGGTCACACGGCCTATGTGCATGAGTCCGTTCAGGAAAGTTCCTGCTGTCAGGACTACACATCTGCAGCTGAATTCTGCGCCCTCAAGTGTCTTTAAACCAACAACTTGGCCGTCTTTTACCAGCAGCTCGGTCACGGTGTCCTGCCAGATGTTCAGGTTCTCCTGGTTTTCCAGGACATTGCGCCATGCCCATATGAACTTGGCACGGTCGCACTGGGCGCGTGGGCTCCACATGGCGGGGCCTTTGGAGCGGTTAAGTATGCGGAACTGTATGGCGGTTCTGTCAGTGACGAGTCCCATATGGCCGCCAAGAGCATCTATCTCTCTGACAATCTGTCCTTTAGCTATACCTCCGACGGCAGGATTGCAGCTCATTTGCCCAATCTTGTTCATATCCATGGTAATGAGACAGGTCTTGGAACCCATCTGAGCAGCGGCAGCAGCGGCCTCGCAACCCGCGTGGCCTGCACCGATCACAATAACGTCATACTTAAAGTCCATACAAACTACAAATTTACTGCAAATTCTTGGAATGGAAGATAATAGGAATGCTTCTCTTTGTTTTGAAAGTACCGCCGGACTTAGGTTTTGGGGACGCAACGTTCCGAGGCTACTCCGGACCCCTCCGGACCCTAAACGCCGAACTCGTCCTCATCGTCCCCTACGGGGCCGAACGTTCCTCGAACAAACGGCGTTCTTAACGGGATCCTCCAAGGCCCTCCGCTTAACGCCTCTGCACTGATGGTCCCCAAAACCTAAGTCCGGCTCTCTGCAACTGGGAAGTTGCTGCAAAGAGAAGCATCCCTATTATCTTCGTTTGGTGGTTTTGTAGTACTTTTGACTCAAACTATCAGTAAATGGATATTTGTATAAAGCGTGCCGGCCGGGATGAGCTGCACTTCATTCATGAGATGGCCGAGGTAGTTTTCAGGGAGACTTATAAGACTATCCTGTCTGCTGAGCAGATGGATTATATGATGGAATGGATGTATTCTCTTCCTAATCTTGAGAAACAGGTGGCTCAGGGACATACTTATTACATCGCTTGGAACGGTGCAGAACCTCAGGGGTATGTTTCGGTGCGCAAAGATTCCGTTGATCAGGATGGTACTGAGGTTTGGCATCTGGAAAAGATTTACGTAATGCCGTCGGCCCAGGGTACAGGTCTGGGATATAAGCTCCTTGAAACGGCAAAACAGCATGTAAGAGACAATATATCAACTGCAAAAGCAAGGATAGAACTCAATGTGAACAGAAAAAACCCTGCCGTAGGATTCTACAAACATCAGGGTTTGACGATCCTGCGGCAGGGTGATTTTCCTATCGGTCAAGGCTACTACATGAATGATTACATCATGGGCCTTGACGTATGATTACTTTCTTTTTTTGCCTTTTACGGGAGGATTGAGTTCGTCCTTGGCGCCCTGCAGGAGTTTCTGGAATTCCGGCATGGTGTGCAGGTGAGCCAGTGTGGCCGATGCCCACAGGCGGGCGATCTGGACATCGCTGGGGTAGCTGTAACCGGCGATGATGCGGCTGCGGCCATACTCGAATCCGCGGCCCAGAATATCGTTGGCAGCCTCACGAGGTCCTATCTCTACCAACATGAGGGCGAGTCCCCAACCTATTTCCGAGTGTACGGACGGATAACTGGTTGTTGCTTTTAATGTATCCTCATCGTCGGGGATCAGTGTCTTGTTCCTACGGGGATTGAGTCTTACGTAGGGGCGCTCGCGGAATGTGGAACTGCCCAATTCACCGGCGGTTTTAATGAGGTTCTCCCTTGTGTAGTCAAGAAGTGCCGCAATGGCAGGGTTGGACTCGCGGCTTATCCCAAATACGGGAGTGCTGAAAGTCTTCATCATGGCGTCCACGCTGTTGTCGGCATCGGCCTTGGCCTGCTCGCCACGCTCGGTCTCCCTCTCTTCAAGGGTCTCGTAGTACTTTATGATATCGCCGTAAAAGCGGTGGCTCTCCTCAGTGATGGGACCGTCAAAAATCTTGGTTCCATCGGGGAATCCCTCTGTCTGGCTTACATTCTTGATACCCTTGATCCTGCAGTATTCCTTACGGGCTGCCTCAAGGTCCTTCTGGAAATAGGGGCTGGCGTGCATGACGGCAACGGCGGTGGTTCCGCACAGGAAGCCGGCATCGACATCACTCTGATAGTGAGCGCCTACAATGACGCGGCTCTCACCATACTGGTAACCGGAGCGTAGCAAGGTGTCCTGCAGTTCGGGAACCATCTCTGAAAGAACCAGGGCGGTAGACCATCCGAGTGACGTATGTCCCGATGGATAGGAGCCGTTGAATCGGAGCTCGCGCTCATTGTCAAACCTGCCCCATGTGTGCTCGTTGTACTGGGCGAACGGACGGGTACGCATGTACTTGCGCTTAGCGTTATGGGTACTCTCGTTCTCGGTCCACAGTACGTTGTAGAGCAGTCTGTATATAGCGGGAGTCTTCTCCTTGCTTATCTCAAAGCCCAGTGTACCTGAATGTACCCTGATCATGCCGTCTATACCCCACTGGGAGTCATCATTGGCCTGCTGTCCGCGGGCGGTAGGACGTACGGTCTTACCCCATTGCCACTGTGCAAAGTCATCGGCATAGGTGGTACTGGTCATGGTAGGTGGTGGTGGGAGATATATGCCGGCATCGGGCATATCCTGAATGAAAACATAGACGGAGTCTTTCTCGGTCTGTGCATAGCTATTGCCGCAAACCATAAGCAACGCGGCAGCAGCAAACAGTCGTGTGATTTTTCTGTACATATAATTTAGGTTAATAGTGTAGCTATCAGATAAATGTTTCATGCATGGCAAAGATAGTTCTTTTTTCGCTAATTTGACTATATTTGCCGCTGTACCTAGTAACCAAGTCTCCTACAGACAAATAATTAACCTAAATTACCGCTTATGAAATCATCAAGAATTCTCCTGGCCCTTTCACTTTTGTGTTTGCCGGTTATGTCCAAAACCGCTGGTAAGGGCAATTATGACAACTTTAAGGTATCCGTTTACACGCGTGCCTATGAGGTTCAGAACATGACTGACCCCGCCTGGCTGGATTCGACCTGGAACATCATCTCGTCCCAGATGAAGGTCGACAAGATCTACCTTGAGACCCATCGTGACCTTAACATAGTCAAGGCCGATGACATGAAACGTATCATCAAGTTCTTCAAGGACCGTGGCGTTGAGGTGGCAGGTGGCATAACCTACACCATCAGTGAGGCCAACAACTTCCAGACCTTCTGTTACAAGAATCCCGAGGAGAGGGCCAAGGCCAAGGAAATCATAGAACTCACCGCCAGTCTGTTTGACGAGATCATACTGGACGACTTTTTCTTTACCGACTGCAAATGCGACTACTGCGTCGAGGCCAAGGGTGACCGTTCCTGGACCGATTACCGCCTGGAACTGATGGATGACGCCGCCCTGAACGTGATCCTGGGTCCTGCCAAGAAGGTCAACAAGAATGTCAAGGTGGTTATCAAATACCCCAACTGGTATGATCATTTCCCTGCACTGGGATTCGACCTGGACTTCGGCCCCAAGCATTTTGACGGCATCTACACAGGTACCGAGACCCGTGACGCCGTACGCAGCAACCAGCACCTTCAGCCCTATGAGAGCTATCTTATATGGAGGTATTTCGATAACCTGAACCCCGGTCACAACGGCGGCGGTTGGGTCGATACCGGCGGAATGCGCTATATGGAGCGTTACAGCGAGCAGCTCTGGCTCACCGTCTTTGCCAAGGCTCCCGAGATGACTTTTTTTGACTACCGTCAGATGCTCAGTCCCCTGCGCAGTTCTTACCGTGCTCCCTGGCAGGATGCCGGCGGCACCAGTTTCAGCTACGATGATATGATGAAACCGGTAAATATCAGCGGTAAGGAGGTGACTCCCACCACCATGGCGAGGGCTGCCGGCTATACCATGGAACAGGTGGACCGTACCATCGGTCTGCTTGGCAACCCCATCGGAATTAAGAGCTACAAACCCTACCAGTCCACCGGTGAGGAGTTCCTCCAGAACTACTTCGGTATGATTGGTATTCCCATGGATATAGTACCCGAGTTCCCGACCGATGCCCCCATGGTCATACTGACCGAACAGGCCAAGGCTGATCCTGACATAATAAGCAAGATGGACAAGCACCTGCGTTCAGGCAAGGATGTTATGATTACCGCAGGATTCCTGCGTGCCATGCAGGGTAAGGGCATCGAGAAGATCGTGGACCTGGAGTATACCGACCGCAAGGCCCTTGTATCGGGCTTTATGACAGGAGGTCAGATCGTAAACGTATCCAAACCCATACTCATGCAGCAGGTCATGTACAAGACCAATGACTCATGGGAGATCGTATCGGGTATGGACGGCGGACTGGGATGGCCCCTGCTCCACCGTGACGCCTACTCCAAGGGTAACGTATACCTGCTGGTGGTTCCCGACAATTTTGCCGACCTCTACAACCTGCCCGTCCAGGTGCTCAACAGCATACGCCAGAACCTGAGCTCCAAGGCTGTGCCGGTACGTATCCAGGGTCCCGCAAACGTATCACTGTTCATATATGACAACAACACCTTCATCGTCGAGTCATTCTCGGATGAAGATGTTGATATCACTGTCCTCTGTCAGTCAGAGGGACTCAAGGACCTGCTCTCAGGCGAGGACCTTAACGGTTCACGTGTAATGCAGTGGGGCCGCAGCACCTCGAATGAAAGGTCTTTCAGGGTTCAGCTCAAACCCCACTCATACAGGGTATTCAAGTTCTAGTATTACTGCATATCACGCAGCAGGACTTTAGTGTCCGGAAGCAAATCGGGCAGTCCTGATATGTCAGTCTGACCGAAATGATAAGGAATGAGAATCTCAGGCTTTATCATTTCGGTTGCTTTTACGCACTGGTCAACCGTCATGGTGTAAGGCTGGTTTACAGGCAGGAATGCCACGGTTACCCTGTGCTGGTTGTTATTGCGTATATCGGCCAGTTCCGGAATATCCTCGGTGTCACCTGCCACATAAGCGTTCAGGGTTCCCCAGAAATGGAGGTGATAACCGTTTCCGTTGCCTTTGGGATGGAACTGCTCACGGCCCGGGGTCGTGTTATAGGCAGGATATGCTTCGACAGCAATGCCTCCAGCCAACCCGACTCTCTGTCCGTTGGCCAGGACCTCGCCCAATCCTGTCTGCTGGTGTGATTTCTCGTTCATTATCACCTTGGTTCCATTTTTTGAGAGAGCCAGGATGGCGTCCTTGTCCAGATGGTCGCCGTGTTCGTGAGTGATCAGGATGGCATCGGCCTTGGGGAATTCCTTTGCGTAATCCGTGTTTTTGCCATAGCCTGTGACTGGGTCAATCTGGATCGATAAGCCCTTGTACGAGAATTCCAGTGAACCATGCTTTATGAGGGTTACAAGCAACGGGTCGTTCTTTCCCTTGTCGGCGATGCACTCCACCTGGTATGTGTTGGATATCTTGCCTGCCTCGGCCCATGCGGTATAACCGCCTTTGAGGTTCAGCACCTTGTAACCGGCATCAGAAAGAGCCTGGGCTGCGGCTGCACTGCGTTTTCCGCTGCGGCAGTAGATGGCCAAGGTCATCTCCTTGTGGAAAAGACTGCTGATTTCATCGATGAAACCGTCTTTTTGCCAGTCAATGTTGATGGCATGATAGAGATGTCCTTCTGCGTATTCATCGGCCGAGCGGACATCGATTGTCACTGTACCGTCGGCAATGTAGACCTTTTCAAATTGATCGGGAGTGAGGTCTGTCCAAGCGTTGGCATTGCATGATGTGAGAGCTGACAACAGAATGGAAACAGACAGGAAAAGTGATTTGGTTCTCATTGTGAAGTTGTTTTGGTTTGGGGGCAAAGATATGAAACTATGCAAGAATCCACCTAATACATATTGTATTAATACGCTTTTGTGAGTATATTTGCAGACTTTTCATAGCAGACACAAACCAAAACTAATAAAAACTCAAACTAATTATGTGGTTAACTGATTCTTCAATCGGACGTAAGGTGGTGATGAGCGTGACCGGTGCAGCTCTGATCCTGTTCCTCACATTCCACATGGCAATGAACTGCGTGGCTCTTATCTCGGGCGACGCTTACAATGTCATTTGCGAATTCCTGGGAGCCAACTGGTATGCACTGGTAGGTACAGTGGGACTTGCCGTGCTTGTTTTACTGCACTTTGTATTCGCTTTCATCCTGAGTATCCAGAACACAAGGGCGCGCGGCTCACAGAAATATGCCGTAAGCGAGAGACCCAAGAATGTTGAGTGGGCATCACAGAACATGCTCGTTCTCGGCGTGATTGTGGCTATCGGCCTGTTTGTTCACCTGGTGAACTTCTGGTCCAAGATGCAGCTTCAGGAGCTCATCAGCTCACAGGCTGTAATCAACGGACAGGCTATCGCCCCCACCGACGGCGCATTCTTTATCCAGTACACCTTCTCACAGTGGTACTACGTTGTAATCTACACCCTGTGGCTGGCTGCTCTCTGGTTCCACCTCTCACACGGATTCTGGAGCATGTTCCAGACTGTAGGTTGGAGCGGCAGCAAGTGGCAGAGACGCTGGCAGGTTATCGGTAACATCTACGTTACCCTGGTAATCCTGGGTTTCCTGAGCGTAGTTTATTTCTACTTCTTCAAGAGCCTTTGTTAAACCCTAAACGAATTCGATGAATATGGCTACTATAGATTCAAAAATCCCCGAGGGCCCGTTGGCTGAAAAATGGTCCAACTACAAGGCTCATCAGAAACTTGTCAACCCCGCTAACAAGCGCAAGCTTGACATTATCGTTGTAGGTTCAGGTCTGGCCGGCGCATCTGCTGCCGCTACACTTGGTGACCTTGGTTTCAAGGTAAAGTGCTTCTGCATCCAGGATTCACCCCGTCGTGCTCACTCAATCGCAGCACAGGGTGGTATCAACGCTGCCAAGAACTACCAGAACGACGGTGACTCAGTATATCGTCTTTTCTATGATACCATCAAGGGCGGTGACTACCGTTCACGTGAGGCCAACGTATACCGTCTGGCTGAGGTATCAAACAATATCATCGACCAGTGCGTAGCACAGGGCGTACCTTTTGCCCGTGAGTACGGCGGCACTCTGGCCAACCGTTCATTCGGTGGTGCTCAGGTATCGCGTACATTCTACGCCCGCGGTCAAACCGGACAGCAGCTGCTTCTGGGTGCCTACTCAGCTCTGAGCTATCAGGTACAACAGGGTAACGTTGAGCTGTTCACCCGTTGCGAGATGCTTGATCTTGTAATGATCAAGGATGAGGAAGGTAAGGAGCGCGCACGCGGTATCATCTACCGTGACCTCGTTACCGGTGAGATCAAGCGTTGCTCAGCCCACGCCGTAGTTATCGGCACAGGCGGTTACGGTAACACCTACTTCCTGTCAACCAACGCCATGGGCAGTAACGGTTCTGCCGCAATGCAGTGCTACCGCAAGGGTGCCTGGTTCGCCAACCCCGCATTTGCTCAGATCCACCCCACCTGTATCCCCGTACACGGTGACAAGCAGTCCAAGCTGACACTTATGTCAGAGTCTCTGCGTAACGACGGACGTATCTGGGTTCCCAAGAAGCTTGAGGATGCACAGAAACTCCAGAAGGGTGAACTCAATCCTAACGATATACCCGATGAGGACCGCGACTTCTATCTGGAGCGCCGCTATCCCGCATTCGGTAACCTGGTTCCCCGTGACGTTGCTTCACGTGCAGCCAAGGAGCGTTGCGACAAGGGCTTTGGCGTAAACAACACCGGTCTTGCCGTATTCCTTGACTTCAAGTACGCTATCCAGCGTCTTGGCAAGAAGGCAGTTGCCGACAAGTACGGTAACCTGTTCGATATGTATGAGGAGATCACCGATGTTAACCCGTACGAGAATCCTATGATGATATTCCCCGCCATCCACTACACAATGGGCGGTATCTGGGTTGACTACGAGCTGCAGACCTCTATCCCCGGTCTGTTCGCTATCGGTGAGTGCAACTTCTCAGACCACGGAGCCAACCGTCTTGGTGCCTCTGCCCTTATGCAGGGTCTTGCCGACGGTTACTTTGTTCTCCCCTACACCATCCAGAACTATCTGGCTGACCAGATCCAGGTTCCGCGTTTCAGCACCGACCTGCCTGAGTTCGATGCCGCTGAGAAGGCTGTCAAGGAGAAGATCGCCAAGATCATGAGCATTAACGGTAAGCGTTCCGTTGATTCTATCCATAAGGAGCTTGGTCACATCATGTGGGAGTATGTAGGTATGGGCCGTACAGAGGAGTCTCTCAAGACCGCTCTCCAGAAACTGGATGAGGTTGAGAAGACCTTCTGGTCAGACCTGCGTGTTCCGGGTGATGCCCAGACACTTAATGTTGAGCTTGAGAAGGCTCTGCGTCTGCTTGACTTCATTGAGATCGGTAAGCTCATGGCTTATGACGGTCTTAACCGTGAGGAGTCTTGCGGCGGTCACTTCCGCGAGGAGCATCAGACACCCGAGGGTGAGGCTCTGCGTCATGATGACAAGTTCTCATACGTAGCCTGCTGGAACTATCAGGGTGAGGGCAAGGCACCTGAGCTGCTCAAGGAGCCCCTCAACTACGAGTACATTAAGGTTCAGACCCGTAATTACAAGAACTGATTAAATTAAGCATCACTATGGAAAAGAATATAAGCTTCAAACTGAAAATATGGCGCCAGAGAGGTCCTAAGGAGAAGGGCCAGTTCAAGGTGTATGAAATGAAGGATATCCCCACCGATACCTCATTCCTTGAGATGCTTGACATTCTGAACGAGCAGCTCATCAATGCAGGTGAGGAGCCTGTTGTGTTCGATCATGACTGCCGCGAGGGTATTTGCGGTATGTGCTCACTCTACATCAACGGTCATCCGCACGGACCTGCCACAGGTGCTACCACCTGCCAGCTTTACATGCGCCGTTTCAAGGATGGTGAGACCATCACCGTTGAGCCGTGGCGTTCAGCCGGTTTCCCCGTAATCCGCGACCTTATGGTTGACCGTCGTGCATACGACAAGATCATGCAGGCCGGTGGTTACGTATCAATCAACACAGGTGGTGTACCCGATGCCAACGCAATACCTATCTCCAAGGAGAAGGCTGACCTGGCTATGGATGCTGCTGCCTGCATCGGTTGCGGTGCCTGTGTTGCAGCCTGCAAGAACGGTTCAGCTATGCTGTTTGTAAGTGCCAAGGTTAGCCAGCTGGCTCTGCTCCCGCAGGGTCAGGTTGAGGCAGCCCGCCGTGCCAAGGCCATGCTCTCCAAGATGGATGAGCTTGGTTTCGGTAACTGCACCAACACCCGCGCCTGCGAGGCCGAGTGCCCCAAGTGCATCAGCATCAGCAACATCGCACGCCTGAACCGCGAGTTCATCGCTGCCAAGCTGAGCGACTGATAACATCGGTTTTTTAAATCAATACCGTGGTGAAAAACGCCTTTTCACCACGGTATTTTTGTCATAGCTTATGAGAAAGTCAAGTCTGTATTTAGCATCTCTATGGGTGCTCTGTTCTTTTCAGGTTGTCTACTCCCAGTTCCCGCAGAGAGGCACAACTGCAAATCTCTATATCCAGAGAGAGAACCAGCCCGATGGCGGCATATTCCTGCCGGCGCCACCCGATACATGTGACGTTGAGTATATAGATGATTTCGTCCAGTGGCAGTGGGGTAAGACAGTCCGTTTTACCGAGCGGGGCGAGAGGGCCAGTGAGGAGTCGCAGTCGGGTACTACCGAGATGTGCCGCATATACTCCGAAGCCCTTGGTTTCAGTATAAGCCGTACCGAGACTCCCGCCATATACAACCTTATGTCGCGCAGCTATCATACGGCGGAGCAGACCTCCAAGAATCCCAAGGAGAAATACATGCGTATACGTCCTGTAGTCCGTTTCAACGAGATTCCTACAGGCCGTGCCGACCGTCTGGAAAGCCTGCGTACCAGCGGCTCATATCCGTCGGGTCATACTACACGCGGCATGGCTACCGCACTCGTGCTGGCCGAGATGGCTCCCGAGTACCAGGATACCATCCTGCGCCGCGGCTTTGAGTATGGTGAGAGCCGCGTGATTGTATCGGCACACTATCAGAGTGATGTGTATGCCGGTTACATGTGCGCATCGGCTATTGTCGCCGCCATGCACTCCGTTCCTGACTTTATGACCGATATGGAGGCTGCACGTAAAGAATATTACGATAAAACGGGTCGTAAACCGGGCGTATCCAAATTACCTCACGGAGAGCGTATACTCTCACAGCCGGTCGATACCGCAAGCTACCGTTATTATGGTGATGTAGCCCGTTATATGGATGCCAAAGGCAAGCGTACCACCCTGCGTGGAGATCAGGCCGTGGCTGATGCTGAACTAAACCTGGAGACTCTGCTTTCAGCCTTTTCCGAGCCTCTTGGAATCAAGATGGATGTTAAGGCAACACCCAAGCTGAATGCCTTGATAGGTGAGGCTATCAGCGCCTTTGGAAATAACGCATCGGCTCTGGCGGCATCTAGCCGGTTCCGCAAACGTCCGTATGTACAGCTTGGCGAGACTCCTTTTGCAGGAACCTATGACAGCAAGACTTCATCGTATCCCTCGGTGGAATCGGAGATAGGATGGGGAGTTGCCCTATTACTTACTGAAATAGCTCCGGACCGCGCCAATGACTTGCTCACACTGGGATACCGTATAGGTGAGAGCGGTATAATCACTGGTCAGCATTGGGCCTCCGATATTGTGCCGGGCCGGATAATGGCTGCGGCCACCCTGGCACATCTTAACTCTACGGATTCTTTCCGGAAACTGCTCTCAGGAGCTACGTCGGAGTATAATTCCAAGGTAAAATAAAATAGAGAGGCAGGGCACCATGAAAAGTGTCCTGCCTCTTGTAAGTTGTTCCGGTTACTTTACCTCTATCTCCTCACCGTCATAGAGGATTCTTGATACAATCCTTCCGTTCACGGTTACGTTGCCGGCAGAGTCCATCTCAACACCGGGAAGTTTCTGGATATTACTGATAACCTCCTCAGGTGTCGGCTCTCCGGATTGTTTGTACTGCAAGGAGGCCTCTCCTGTCGTGGGCTCCTCGTTGTACTTGATCGTGGCCTTAACCGTTTGCTGATCGGCGCTCTTTTGAGCCTGATCCTCATAGACATAGTTTACCTCCTGCTTGGCGTTAGCTGCCAGACAAATGCAAACCAAGGGGAGAATCCAGAGAGCCTTCCAGGCCCTTCCGGTGGTTGTCTTTTCCTTTTCCATCATAAAGATTCTGTTTTTTAAGATACTGTGATTAAAATTATTGGCTATCGTATATCCGCTCATAGCGGCCGCTTTGATTATAAGCAGATACTGATAACTTCTGAGATCTGTGCCGTCGCGGAGTACGTTGTCATCGGCCTCATATTCATGAACGGCTCTCAGATCGGTACGTAACATCCATATGGCGGGGTTAAACCATTGTGCTGCCGTTATTAGGTCAACAATCAGCACGTCGGTAGAATGGTGCAGTCTAACGTGCGCCTGCTCGTGTCTCAGGATTGCTGAGTTGCTGCAATCCCAGTCTTGACGTGAGATAACTATATGTCCCATCCAGCTGAACGAGGCTCCGTTTCCCTGCATTATATAAACCTTGTTTCCATCGGGCAAAACCTCTACTGATGCCTCTTTTATGACACGACGTACACTCAGGATTGACAAGAGAGTCCTTGCAAGAACCACTGCCACTCCTATGATGTATATTACCGTAAGGGTTGTCTGCCACCAGGCGGGACCCTGGTCCTGCGTTAACGGCAAAACATCCGTATTGACCGATGAAAGGGGCTTATCAATCACCTGTGTCTTCTGCAGGGTGATGACGCAAACAGGGAGAGCGAATGACAGTATGGCTGTTGCAAGAAGCATGATGCGGTTCAGCCTGTGCCAGGTGTCACGGCTCAGCATAAGACGGTAGAACAGATAGAATACTGCGGTTATGCCCGCAACCTTTCCTATGTAAATGAGAAATGTCTCCATGACCGTGTTTATTTTTTGTCCTCCAGATGACTGATAAGTTCCTTGAGTTCATCGATGGATACCTTGCCTTCACCGACAAAGGCCGATACGGCATTCAGGTATGAGTTATCAAAATAGTTTCCTATGAAACCGCCTACACGGAACCTGCTGTACTCCTCACGTGTAACAACAGGGAAATACTGGTAGGTAGGGCCATATGCCTTATGGTCCAGGAATCCTTCGGCCTCCAACTCACGAACCTGTGTTGACAGAGTGTTGAAGTGGGGCTGAGGCTCGGGATATAACTCGCGGAGCTCGCGGACGAACAGGGCGCCCTTATCCCAGAAGTGGTTCATTATGACCTCCTTCTTGTCACTAAGCTTGGTAATCTCTTTCTTATTCATACTTGCATGGACATCTGATCCGATGCAAATGTAACTAGTAAAATAGTTACGCAACGGAATTCATAGTTAATAATTATTAAACGGTCCGATTATCAACGATTTAGTTATTTGCCACCTATATAAAAATAGCAGGCCTGAGAGAGCCTGCTATCTGAAAAACGTATGTATGTTCCCTTTTGTTATCTGACTACAAGCTGGCATCTGTCGGTAAATGATCCGCGTGATGCCGTGATCATGCATTTTCCTTTTGATACGGCGGTAACTGTTCCGTAGGAGTCAACTGTGGCGACCGAAGGGTTGCTGCTTGACCAGGATGTGTACTTCTTAACGGCATTTGAAGGGATGATCTCGACGGTGAAGGTGTACTGCTCACCTATGTTCAAGTCATGTGTCTTCTGCCTTATCTTCACTGCCTTGACGGGGACAGACTTCTGTGATGAGAGGACCGGTCGGATGGATCGGCCTACCGAAGGAGCCAGATTGGTTAGCTGTATGACGTTTGAATCAAACAGCAGCAGGTCTGCCATAGTCTTGTCAAGAGAACTGGACCAGTAATAAGCGTTGATTTCCGACAGCTCCAACCGGTTCTGGAATCTCAGTCCTGCGGTGGGAAGGAATATGGAATTGCCGTTAGGTCCGGTTACCTTATATCCGTAGGTGTTGTTGAGGGTTGTCCATTGCCATCTGCATTTCTGCTTGAGTTCCTGGATCTCCTCTTTTGTGGGGATGCGCCAATCTTCACCCCACAATATGTAGGCGGCGTCATCTGACGAATCAAGGATGCTCACCCCTTTTGTGTTATAACGTTCCTGGATGGAATAGTTGTCATCATCGTAATAATCCTTTGTATAGGTCTCGCCCCATGCAAAATAGTCTCCGTATTGGTTAGGCCTCTGAGCGCCGATATTGCATGTAGCCCACTTTACACTAAGGCCAAGGTCCACAAACTCAGGAAAGTATTTGCCATACCCCCTGGTCCTGCAGCCTGTCAGAATGAAAGATGAAATACAGATGAGGAAAAGGAATCTGATTCTCATATGCTTACTATTGTAATTTCTACTCCTGTCAAAGTTTCAAACTTACATAATATTTTAACAAAGCCGATGCCTATTGGTAAAAAAGTAACAATCTTGTAGTTGGTGTGGGACACTTTTGCCAAAAACCTTGAGGCTTACAATGATTTCTTGAGACTCCAGTTGCCCATGGTTTGACCGTTATGGGTAATTTCATACTCATGGAACAGCTCGTAGCCGCGTTTTGTGTAGAAACTCAGGTTCTCCCGATTGTTGGTGAACAGCACCATAGTCTTGCCTCCGTGCTGGCGTACGTAATCCTCCAGATAAGATATGAACTGAGTACCTATGCCTTGACCATGAAACGGCGGATCAACCTCAATCATACTCAGGTACCATACATCAGGATTGTTCTTCTGATAATCATGACACGGGGTACTGGCCTCCTCATCCTTTGCCAGGAAAGCATGCAGGTGCTTCCAATTGGTAAGAAAATACATCTTCAGGTAACCGCTCAGAATGAACTTGAGTACCGATGGCTGCTTGTAGCCTGGTGGCTCAAGTGCCGCCTCAGCCACCATCCGGCCGTCCAAACGTGCGGTCAACATATGTGAGCCCTTAAAATTTCCTTTCCTGTTAATGGCCAGGAATCGAGCCAACCCCCTTTGCCGCTCCTTAAGGCCAGGGAAGAAGATGGTTATGTAGATATAATCGAAATATGCTCTGGCGGCCAGTTCTGAAGCCACCTTAATCTCCTCCTTTTTTAATTTCTCATATTGCAGCATACCATAATCCTTTTAGTCACAAACTTACTAAAAAACTGTCAATTAATACAGTTTATCCAGTTTTTGTGTTTTTCTATCAGAATGGATAAAAAAAAGCAGTGGGACCACCCACTGCTTAAATTATAAAATATTGAATATTAGCAACTTATCTTTTAATTCCCTATTAGTATTCGTCCTCGTTAAAGAAGAAGTCTTCCTTGCTGGGATAGTCGGGCCAGATATCTTCAATACTTTCATATATGTCTCCCTCATCCTCTATCTCCTGAAGGTTCTCGATAACTTCAAGGGGGGCTCCTGAACGAACGGCGTAATCAATAAGTTCATCCTTGGTTGCGGGCCAGGGTGCATCTTCAAGCTTGGATGCCAGTTCCAATGTCCAATACATAAGTCTGTAGTGTTTTAAGGTTTACTTCTTTAGGGGTGCAAAAGTATAAAAAAATATGTAATCCAAAAGTTCTACCATATTTTTTCATTGACACCCGAAAAATAGTTTATACGGCGTGCCAGAACAAACAGATAATCAGACAGACGGTTTATGAACTGAAGCAGTTCAGAGGGGGCTTTTGCAGTATCGGGAAGGGCTATTATGAGACGTTCCGCACGCCGGCATACGGTACGTGCAACATGGGCGTATGATGCAGCTTGGGTACCTCCCGGAAGTATGAATGAGCGCTGCTCGGGAAGACCTTCTCCCAAAGCGTCGATCATATGCTCCATACGCTCCACATCGGAGGCAACGACCTTGCAGCTGTCAGGTAGCGCGAAAGATGATGTATCTGTTGCCAGACATCCTCCTATGTTGAACAACTTCTGCTGTATCCATTCGATATTCTCCGCACTCTCGGCCTTGCCGTCCATGACGGAAAGCATGAGACCGATGAACGAGTTAAGCTCATCAATTGTGCCGTATGCCTCAAGACGCGGGTCGGTCTTGCTCACACGCTTGCCTCCTACCAGACTGGTAGTGCCCTTGTCGCCTGTGCGGGTGTATATCTTGCTCATAACACGTAGTGTTGTTTGGTCTTTTTCCTGTCAAAGAAGAGAAGTCCCAGTTTTTTCATCTGGAAGGTCACTCCCACTCTATCGTCAGTTATGACATCCTTCCACCACTCCTTTTTCTCTTTCTTGCCCATATCCTCTACCACGATCACCGTTTCCGGTCCGGCGTATGGTATGAGTCTCTCCACGACCTCACGCCACAGGGCGGTGTGGGCTACATGGATGAACTGGGGAATCTCACCGCTCTCCAGGATCTTGTCCAGAGTCTCAAGGATATCGGCTGCAATATACTCAATATTGGGAATTTTCCTAAGGTTTTTGCGTACCTCTTTCACTGCGGGATGAGCCACATCGACCGTAACCACGCGGGAACGGCTTGAGACCGATGCCAGATAGCCGGTACTTACACCTGCGCCGGTGCCCACCTCGAGTATGTACTGCGGGTTGAATCGGTTCACCAGACGGAACAGCAGTTCGTCACGGCTCTGCGGATACTGCGGCAGATACTGCGGCGCTTTCTCCCAGAACGGATAGAGATCCTCGTATGCGTAATAGGGATGCTTCTCGTTGATGACGTTCTCGATAAGGTCATAAGCCCACGGGGAGTGAACTCCGAATCCGCGTCCCGTAAGCCAGCGGTTGTCACTGAGTTTCATATTGTCATTTAAGTAGTGCTCTTATTGAAATGCCCGTTCCCACCGGTATATCCAGCTGGATGGGCCTGTGATATGCGTCATTGGTCACATAGGCTTTCAGAGTCTCACGCTCCTTGCCCTCCTTGTAGTCCCGGACCGATATTATCATGCAGTCGTACTGCTTGCCGTCATCGGCCTTGATCGTCTTGTTGCCGGTGTAAACCAGATACTGTTGGACCACCATGTCACCGTTCACCATGGGCAGTGTCTCCGTACGGCCCGGCTCGGAACCGGAGGTATCGATCCTGCGGGCGTAATTGAGCATGCTCATGAGGTCGTATATCCTGCTCTCCCTCCATTCCGTGGCATGGCCCAGGTCCCTTTTATCGGGCAGGCCCACTTTCTTCATATTTACGATGAAACGGCCTTTATCCTTGGAATATACGGCAGTCTCCACGACCTTTTTCTCACCCTCGTTGATTGACTTGCGGAAGAACAGGCTCTCGCCGTCCCTGGTGATGTATGACTCTACCGTATCACGTATGGGGTATATTCTGTCAGCCTTGGCGTCGGTTGACATCTCCATGGCGGTACGTACGGCACTGCGCCCGTTGTAGAGCACATCGGAATCAAAAATCCTTGCCGTACCCGACTGGACCTTGATGAAACCAACGTTGATGTAAAGATTGAAATTGAAATCTTCAGCCCGGACAGGACTCACAAGAAGGGAGGTGAGTAGAAGAAATGAAGCCGGTTTGGAAATTCTTGAAGTAATCATGATTCCATGTTCACCTGTGCTCGAAGCGGGACTCGAACCCGCACAGCCGATAAAGGCCAAGGGATTTTAAGTCCCTCGTGTCTACCATTCCACCATTCGAGCTTGTGAATGCGGTTGCAAAAGTACGGGGTTTTGGGCGATTTCCAAAGAATTAGGGAAAAAATAGGTGTTATAAAATTAACAACTGATAAAATACATTACATTTGTGAGCGTTTCTTTAAAGACAGGACTTAACAGAAAAGGATACATCATTATCTCAAACCAATATTCACATTATGAAAAAGCTTTTGTTTTTGGCCGGTATTCTGACCTTGATGGCCAGTTGCCAGTGCAACGAGAAACTGAGCCCCGTCCTGAGCATTGAAGGTGGTCAGGTTCAGGGTGTTAGCGTAGACCGTGTAAAGGACGTATTCGTATTCCGCGGCATTCCTTATGCAGCAGCTCCTATTCGTGAGAACCGTTGGAAAGCTCCTCAGCCTGTAACTCCTTGGGAGGGCGTCAAGCTTTGCAACCGTTTTGAGCATCCCAGCTATCAGCACATCCAGTTCAAGGGTGGCTACTATACAGAGTGGGGTTACGGTGATGAGGCTCCTTTCAGCGAGGATTGCCTTTACCTGAATGTTTGGACCAAGAAGCCCGGCGACGTAAACGCCAAGCTGCCTGTTGCCCTTTGGATACATGGCGGCGGTTACCGCGAGGGTTGGGGTTCAGAGCCTGAGTTCGATGCACAGGAGTGGGCCGGCAAGGACGTAGTCCTGGTTTCAATCAACTATCGTCTCGGCGTATTCGGTTTCCTGACACACCCCGAGCTTTCTGCTGAGAGCGAGAACGGAGTTTCAGGTAACTACGGTATCCTGGACCAGATCGAGTCACTTAAGTGGATCAAGAAGAACATCGCACAGTTCGGTGGTGATCCCGATAACGTAATGATATTCGGACAGTCAGCAGGTGGCGGTAGCGTACGTACACTCTGCGAGTCTCCTCTGGCACGCGGCCTGTTCAACAAGGCCATCATCATGAGCGCCGGCGGTCTGACCGTTCCCAATGCCGGTGGCATGGGTATGGGTATGCGCGGCGGCATGGGCGGCATGCGTATGGGTGGATTCCCCGGCTTTGGTGGCATGGGCGGCAACAACAACACTCCCAAGCTGGCTGCCTACAAGGCTCCTCAGGCTCCCGAGGGTCTGAACGCACTGCAGCGTGCCGAGTTCAATACCAAGGTTATCATGGATTGGGCCGGATACAACACACTTCAGAAGATGCGTAACGCTGACACTGAGGTCATCCACTCACTGGCTACCATCTACAGCAACGCTACAGGCAACCAGGGCGGATTCACCGGTCAGCCTATCGTTGACGGTTACGTATCATTGGAGAGCTTTGACGAGGCTGCTCTTGACGGAACCCTTGCCGATGTTCCCTACATGATCGGTTACACCCTGAATGATATGGGTAACATGTCAGCCGGTATCGCTGAGTTCTGCAAGAACCGCGAGGAGAAGGGTAACAAGGCATGGGCTTACGAGTTTGCCCGTCCTCTGCCCGATGACGGTTCACATCCTGAGGTTACACAGAGACTGAGCGGTGCATTCCACTCATCAGACCTCTGGTTCGTATTCAAGTCACTGCAGCACTGCTGGAGACCTTGGACCAAGGGTGACTGGGATCTGTCAGAGAAGATGCTGACCGCCTGGACCAACTTCTGCAAGTACGGCGATCCTAACGGTAAGGACGGCGGCGAGTGGAAGCCCTGCACCAAGGACGAGCCCAACTTCATGATCTTCAAGCTCGATGCTAACGATGCCGAGGCTTCAGAGATAGGTCAGCCTATCACCAAGCTGGATTATTGATTCCATCGGTAGATACAAAAAGAAAACCGGCCCTCAGGGGTCGGTTTTTTTATGCCTTGTAATTTTGTGACGGGTCAGTTGGCTACTGTCAGGACTCCGTTGTTGCAGGCAACAGGATAACGGAACAGAGGTCTTTTCTTTCCGTTGGTTGATACACCGTCGGTATTGAGAGCCCATATGCCGCCGCATTTGGAGCATGAGGCGTTTCCCTGCTGGTCAAAGGAAAGTCTTACGTCAGCCTGGTCGCACTCCGGACAGCCCAGGTCAAAGGCCCATACGGAGAAACTGTCATTATCAAACAGCGGTGTTCCCATAATGAGTCCGCAAAGCCCAAGGTCAAACAGGGCGTCCTGCCTGGCATCGAGTTCCTGATCGAACTTGGCACCGTCGGAGTCAACCATATGCAGCTTGCACTCGTTGTCACTCTTGATCTTCCTTATGGAGATGAAACGGCCCGGAGTAGAGAGCTGGTTATAGGGCGATACCGCCATGTCACAGGTGAATGATACGTGATACCTGCGTGAGTACAGAGTGTAGCTGTTCCTCTCGCAGGCAGTAGCGAACAAGAGGGACAACGCCAGTATAAAGCACCTTTTCATGGGCGGATACAGGTTACTTACCTGGAGGTAAGCTTGTCAATAGCCTGATCTATCCTCTGGAACGGGAACTGAGCGGTAAGGTTCTCCATACGCTCCGTTATGCGGTCGTTGCAGAGATTGCCTATGCTACCCTCGTGAGTGTGGTGTATGTTATGGTCGGGCTTGAAGCTGCCGTTCTCGATATCGGCTCCCACCTTGCGGTAAGCGTCGCGGAAAGGCATACCCTCACGGGCCAGACGGTTCACCTCCTCCACGCTGAATATCGCATCATACTTGGGATCGGACAGGATGTCCTCGCGAACCTTGATATGGTCGAGCATATAGGCGGTCATGGTTATGATCTCCTCCAGTTCCTGGAAGGCAGGCAGGAAGACCTCCTTGACAAGCTGCATGTCGCGGAAATAGCCGCTGGGCAGGTTGTTTGTCATGAGAGTGATCTCCTGAGGTATGGCCTGCAGGCGGTTGCACTTGGCCCTGGTGAGCTCGAATACGTCGGGGTTCTTCTTGTGCGGCATGATGCTGGAACCTGTGGTGCAGTCATCGGGCAGCTTTATGAAACCGAAATTCTGGCTGTTGTACATGCAGGCGTCGAATGCCAGACGGCTTATGGTGGCGGCAACCGATGCAAGCGCGTAAGCTACGTTACGCTCCATCTTGCCGCGTGTCATTTGGGCATAAACCACATTGTAGTTCATGGATTCGAAACCGAGCAGGTCAGTAGTCATCTGACGCTTGAGCGGGAATGACGAGCCGTAACCTGCAGCCGAGCCCAGCGGGTTGCGGTTAGCCTGGTCAAAGGCGGCGCGCAGAAGCAGCATGTCATCGGTCAGGGCCTCGGCATATGCGCCGAACCAGAGTCCGAACGATGAGGGCATGGCAATCTGAAGATGGGTGTAACCCGGCAGAAGCACGTTCTTGTATTTTTCACTCTGCTTAATGAGAATATCGAACAGACTCTTTACCGAGCCTACTATGCCGCGCAGACGGTCACGGGTGAACAACTTGAGGTCAACCAGCACCTGGTCGTTACGTGAACGGCCGCTGTGTATCTTCTTGCCCATATCGCCCAGTTGGCGGGTGAGCATGAGTTCAACCTGAGAGTGAACATCCTCCACGCCGTCCTCTATCACGAACTCTCCACGCTCGATTATGGGCAGCAGGTCCTTGAGTCCGGAGGAGAGAGCCTTGAGTTCATCGGCCTCGAGAAGGCCTATGGACTCCAGCATGGTGATGTGGGCCAGTGAGCCCTGGACGTCATACTTGGCGAGCATGAGGTCCATCTCGCGGTCACGTCCTACGGTGTACTTCTGAATCAGTTCGTTTACGGGTTTTCCCTTATCCCAGATAGGTTTCATAATAGTAGGGTTTAATAGGGTATGGCGGCCAACAAGTCAGCCAGTTTGTCTATTGCTTGTGTCAAGGGTTTTTCAACCATCTTGGCCATGAAAATGTTCAGGTCTGCATCGACCGTGAGTTTGATCTTGCAGCTGTTTTCACCGGTGGATACGATCTGAATCCACATGAAGAGCTTTATGGGAGACTGGGCGGACTCCAGCTTGACGCACTTGAAAGGGTCACGTGACACGATGGCTATCTCGACCTTTCCTACAGGCTGTGCCATAGCGCTTACTCTGTCGGGGGTGCAATCCAGATCCTCCAGATTGAAGCCCTGTCTCTTATCCTCGGGTATCCTTTCCAGGAGGGTCTTGAGGTTGCTCAGGTCAGAGACCTTGGCATATACCTGCTCCTGTGAATACGGGATTTGCTTTACGCTGCTTTCTATCCTTTTCATCGGTTATTTGCCCCATTCTGACGGGTTCTGTCTCCACTCGTTGAGAGTGGGCAGGCTGTCAACCTTTATGTATCCTGAAGTTACTGCTGTCTCAAGCATGGCGGGGTAGTCGGTCAGGGTGGAGAGTTTTACTCCGGCCTTCTGGAAAGCCTCCTCGGCTACGGGGAATCCGTAGGTGAATGAGGCAACCATTCCTACAACCTCACATCCGGCATTGCGTATGGCTTCAACTGCCTTGAGGCTGCTCAGACCGGTGGATACCAGATCCTCTACAACCATAACGCGGCTGCCGGTAGGCAGATAACCCTCTATCAGGTTTGCCAGTCCGTGGTCCTTGGGTGCCGAACGTACGTAAACGAAAGGCTTGCCCATCCTGTCGGCAACCAGCGCGCCTTGGGCTATGGCACCGGTAGCGACACCGGCTATAACGTCAAAATCGGGGAAATCACGGGTAATTACATTGCAGAGGGAGTCACGTACCAGAGTCCTTACCTCAGGGAACGAGAGAGCCTTGCGGTTATCACAGTAAAACGGTGAACGCCAACCTGATGCCCAGGTAAAAGGGGCGTCGGGCTGAACTTTAACGGCCTCTATGCGCAGCAGCTCACGGGCCACCTGTGTCTTGATATTGTCCATACCTATGTGTTTGTCTTTAGTTTTCAATGCCGCGAAGTTACTAAATATTGGCCGATATGCCCAATCTTTAATATAAAACAACATTATTACAGGCGCCCCTATGGATTTTGTTGTTAAATTTGCACGAATCAAAATAATGCACCGACTGATGAAAGGCCGTCATATACTTTTGCTTGCAGTGTTACTGTCATGCGTGTCCTGTTTTACTGAAAAGGAAAATTCTACAACGCCGCAAGCTGCCATAACTACATTCATAATAGGTTATTACAATGTCGGTTTCCACGACGTGAACGATTCCGGAAGGGATACCGTGGTCTACAACAGAGAGGGCGGCGTCATGTACCCCATGACCATAGACCAGGTCGGTAACCGTATCTTCAATGTTGACTCCATGGCTTATGGCTCCAATCTCAAGGCTGTGACCTGTAACGTCTACGGCAACGGAGTGGTCTTTTACACTTATGCCGATGACCTGGACCACAGCTACCTCTGGAGTATTGCCGATTCACTTGATTTTACCCGCAAGCTCATATTCGGAATACAGTCGACTGACGGTTCCTACACCAGGAGATACAAGGTCGATGTGAACGTGCGCACCGTGTTCCCCGACTCCCTGCTCTGGAGCAATAAAGACAGCGTAGGTTTTGCCACACTCTCCTCTCTGAGCGCAGTTGTAAGGGATGACTCCCTGTTCTGTTTCGGACTTGACGGCACGGGCACTCCCTCCGTGACTTCACGTGACATAACCCGCGGCAGTTGGAACGGATCCACTCCTCTGGCCGGAATTTCGGCCGGATGGCAGCCCCGTGTTACCCTTGCGGGCGGGATCTTCTATACCGTATCGGGCGGCAGTCTCTACAGCTCTTCCGATGCCGTAAACTGGACAGTTGCCAAATCAGGTATTAAGAGCGTGATAAGTGCAGGTGAGGATTACGGTGAACTCCAGGTGGTAACGACCGACGGCAAGATACTCAAGTCGACCGACATGACCTCATGGAGTGAGATGCAGGCTGTCCCGGCCGGATTCCCCGACTCCGCTGCGGTGATGTACCGCTATCCTCTGGCTACCAATGCCAACATCCTCAGGTCAGTCCTTGCAGGTATTGACGGTGATTCCGGCTATGCAACCCTGTGGACCATGCTGAGTACCGATTCCGTATGGACCGCCGTTGACCTTCCTTCAGATACCGGACTGCGTCTGCCGGCATCGGAGCAGATGTCACTGCTCAGGTATGACGACGCCCTGTTCGCCATGGGTCCCGGTATCAAGGGTTTCGTTCAGTCCAATGACAACGGTATCACCTGGTATTACTGTGACAGATACGCCTACGATTACTCCTCCTGGAACAGATACATGCAGCTGCCGGTAGAACTTGATGTCAAGGTATCGGATCCGGTGGCTGTGACCGATAACAGGGGCGGAATCTGGATAATGACCGCCGACGGTCAGGTTTGGCACGGTGCCATAACACGACTCATCAAACGTTGACAGAGATGTTAAGACTCAGATCCCTGACTATAGTTGCAATGCTCTCCTGCTGCCTCTCCGCGGCGGGCCAGGATGACGGCTATTTCATGGAATTCGGTCTTGGCGGAGGCGGCAGCTTCTATATGGGCGACGCCAACACGGAACTCTATAACAATACCAACGGAGTATTCTCCTTCGTGGCCCGATACAACGTGAACCCCAGGTTCTCCCTCAAGGCCAATATCGCTGCAGCCGGTATATCCGGAAGTACGGACGGCTCTTACGGAACCCTGCCCGGTGACGAGCTCAAGTTCAGTCGTACCCTCTATGATTTCGGGGTACAGATTGAATGGGGATTCTGCGGATACGGCATGGAGGGATGGGACGGTACCCGCCGGCTGGCTCCCTACGGACTTCTGGGTATAGGCATGACTTATGCTCCCGAGCCTGCCAGGAATGACTTTGGCGCCAATTTCCCCATAGGACTTGGCCTCAGATACAAGCTCTCCGAAAGGGTAAACATAGGACTGGAATGGAGTATGAGGTTCTCCACATCGGACCGCCTGGATGTTACCACCAACGGCGGGACTTCGCTTGAGAACCCCTTCATGATCAAGGGAAAAGGAATAAAGAACAAGGACAGCTACAGTTTCAGCATGCTGTATGTGACATTTGACCTTTTCAAACGTCCTTGTAACTGTAACGAAGAAAAATAAGTAGACATGACATATCAGGAGCAGTTGGATAAGAACAGGATTCCCGGGCATGTAGCCATCATCATGGACGGCAACGGCCGTTGGGCCGAGCAGCGCGGCAAGCAGCGCACCGAAGGCCATATCCAGGGAGTCGAGGTAGTGCGTAAGATTATGGAAAACGCCGTTGAACTGGGCATAAAGTATCTTACGCTGTACACATTCTCCACTGAGAACTGGAACCGTCCTCAGCAGGAGGTGTCAGCTCTGATGGGACTTCTGTTCAAGAATATCCAGGAGGACGTGTTCATACGCAATCAGGTCCGTTTCCGCGTCATAGGTGATATGGAGCGCCTGCCCGAGGATGTGCAGGTCAAGCTGGTCGACTGCATGGAGAAAACCAAGGATTTTGACCGTTCCTGCATGGTGCTGGCCCTGAGCTACTCATCACGCTGGGAGATAACCCGTGCCGCCAGGATGCTTGCCGAGAAGGCCGTCAAGGGTGAGATCAGCCCCGCCGATATAGATGAGAAGATGGTATCGGCCTCCATGACCACTGATTTCATGCCCGACCCCGACCTGCTCATACGTACAGGCGGCGAGATAAGACTGAGCAATTATCTGTTGTGGCAGTCAGCATACACGGAACTCTACTTCTGTGATACTTTCTGGCCCGATTTCAATATGGAAGAACTATGTAAAGCCATCTATGTCTATCAGCAGCGTGAACGCCGTTTCGGCAAGACCGGTGCGCAGGTGGCAGAGCAGAAGAACAAGACAGCAGAATGAATATGAAGTTTAAGCATATCATAGCCCTTTCGTTACTGTTCCTGTGGGGAACGCCCCTGTCTGCACAGACGGATGAAGCCCCTGTCCAGGAGAATCCGGTGATACTCTACTCTGGCACGGCTAAGAGGTACGAGATAGCTGATATCATTGTCACCGGAATGGAGGAGAACAACCACAAGACACTCATTACCATGTCAGGCCTCAAGGTGGGAACCCGCATAGCGATCCCCGGTCAGGATATTACACAGGCCATGAAACGCCTCTGGAACACAGGCCTTTTTGCCAATGTCCAGATCAAGGCTCGCAAGATCCAGGGTGACAAGATCTGGCTTGAGCTGGCCATGGAGCAGAACCCCAAGATCAAGGAGGTGGTGTTCCACGGAGTCCGTAAGGGAGAGTCATCGGAACTGGAGGAGAAGATAGGCATGTTCCCCGGCACTCAGATCACGCAGAACGGTCTGAACCGCTCACAGAAACTCATACAGAGATACTTTGACGAGAAAGGATTCAAGGATGCCGATGTCCGCGTTCAGCAGCGTTCGGCACCCGACGAGGACGGTCTGGCATATGTTGACGTCTACATTGACAAGAAAGACAAGGTCAAGGTACGTACCATCCATCTTGAGGGTAACGAGAACTTCTCGGACAAGACCATCAAGAGGATCATGAAGAAGACCAACGAGAAGGGTAAGCTGAGCGAGTTCTTCCACACCAAGAAGTTCGTGGATGACGAGTATCAGGGTGACAAGGACAAGGTGCTCTCCAAATACTACGAGAAGGGTTACCGCGACGCCGTCATAGTAAAGGACAGCGTATCGTCCAACAGGGATGACAACACGGTTGACGTATGGCTCACCATCGAGGAGGGTCAGAAATACTATCTGCGTTATATCAACTGGGTGGGCAATACCGTCTACAACAGCGAGCAGCTGGATGTACTGCTTGACATGAAGCGCGGTGACGTATATGACCAGACCAAACTGAACAACCGTCTTTTTGATGACAATGACGGAATCAAGAAGATGTACTACAACAACGGTTACGTGACCTTCCAGATCATACCGGTCGAGACCAATGTCCTGGGTGACTCCGTCGACCTGGAGATTCGTATGGCCGAGGGTCCGCAGGCATCGATCAACAGGGTGATGATACACGGTAACGACCGCGTCTACGAGAATGTGGTGAGACGTGAACTCTATACCCGTCCGGGTGATATATTCTCATACGAGGCCCTCGAGAACTCTTACCGTACCGTGGCTAACATGGGACACTTTGAGCAGACCACCATCAACCCCAAGGTTTCGGCCGATGAGCTTAACGGTACCGTCGATATTGACTGGCAGCTTGAGAGCAAGGGTAATGACCAGATCGAGTTCTCTCTCGGTTGGGGTCAGACAGGTATGATAGGACGTGTGGGACTCAAGTTCACCAACTTCAGCACCTATAACCTGTTCCACAAGAGTGACAATTACCGTATGTTCCTGCCGCAGGGTGACGGTCAGACCCTCTCCATCAGCGGTCAGACCAACGGTAAGTTCTACCACTCGTACAGCATCTCGTTCCTGGAACCGTGGCTGGGCGGCAAGCGACCCAACTCCCTCTCGGTGAACCTCTTCTACTCCAAGCAGAGTGACATAAGCAGCAACTACTACAACTCCGCATATTACCAGAACATGTACAACTACATGTACGGATACGGCAACTATTACGGAAACTACGGAGGATACTACAACAACTACGAGTCTTATTACGATCCTGACAAGTATATCACCATGCTGGGAGCAAGTATAGGTTGGGGTAAGCGCCTGCACTGGCCTGACTATAACTTCACCTTCTTCAGTGAACTCTCCTATACCCGTTACAAGCTTAAGCAGTGGAACTACTTCCTTATCAATAACGGAACATGTAACAACATCAACCTGGGACTCACCTTGGGCCGCAGTACCATAGACCATCCCATATTCCCGCGTACAGGTTCGGAGTTCGCTGTATCGGTATACTTCACTCCTCCCTACTCACTGTGGGACGGCGTCGACTACGAGCACCTGGCTGCTGACAGGACATCGGCCACTTATCAGGAAGAGCTGCGTCAGAAACACAAATGGATAGAGTACAACAAGTGGAAATTCCGTTCACGCACATACACTTCATTAACAAACGGTCCGACTAAACGTCTGGTACTTATGACACGCTTTGACTTTGGATTGCTGGGTCATTACAATAAATTCAAGAAGTCACCGTTCGAGACCTTCTTTGTGGGAGGTGACGGTATGAGCGGCGGTTCATATACATACGCAACGGAGATTATCGGACTGCGTGGTTATGACAACGGTTCACTCACACCTTACTCTGACGGTTATGCATATACAAGGATGTCGGTTGAGCTGCGTTACCCGCTGCTTATGGAGAACTCCACCATCATATATGCGCTGACTTTCCTGGAGGGTGGTAATGCATGGGATTCAATCGGAAAGTTCAATCCGTTCGACCTGAAACGTTCAGCGGGAGTGGGCGTCCGCGTCATGCTTCCCATGGTCGGTCTGATGGGTATTGACTGGGCTTACGGATTCGATCCTATCATGGGAACGAACCGATACGGAGGCAGTCAGGTACACTTCGTGCTGGGACAGGAATTTTAACTTGATACCGGAAACGGTTATAATATAGTAAAACAGAGTTGTTATGAAAAAGAGATTATCAATCGCAGCAATGATGCTGTTTTTCTGCCTCACCGCAGGTGCGCAGAAATTCGCTCTGGTAGACATGGAGTATATTCTTAACAGAATTCCCGCATATGAGCGAGCCAATGAGCAGCTTGACCAGTTCTCAAAACGTTGGCAGGCTGAGGTCGAGGCTCTCAACCTTGAGGCTCAGACCCTTTATAAGAACTATCAGAACGAGGCTCTTTTCCTCTCGGAGGAACAGAAGAACAAGAAGGAGGAGGAGATCATGGCCATGGAGAAGAAGGCCAGCGAACTCAAGCGTCAGTATTTCGGTCCTGACGGCGAACTGATCAAGAAGCGCGAGAGCCTTATGATGCCTATACAGGATGAGATATACGAGGCCATCAAGCAGATAAGCGAGACTGACGGCTATCAGGTCGTGGTTGACCGTTCATCGGCCTCAAGCATGATTTACGCCTCACCCAAGATAGATATCAGCAATGAGGTGCTCCGCAAACTGGGTTATTCAAACTAATTACATATATTTGCACTACCTACTTATTACGAATTAAATCACTCTTAATATGAAGAAATTATTTATTGTTGCGCTGGTCGCTCTGATGCCTTTCGGCGCGTTTGCACAGAAGTTCGGACATTTTAATTCAGCCGATATCCTTCCTCTCATGCCTGAGTATAAGGCTGCTGAGGCAGAACTCCAGGAGTTGACTACCCAGTATCAGGATGAATTCAACTATATGGTAACCGAATACCAGAAGAAAGAGGATGACTACCTCAAGAACCGTGAGTCTCTCCCCGAGGCTACCCGTCAGCGTAGAGAGCAGGACCTTGCAGACAGCCAGCAGAAGATACAGGAGTACAGGATGAACAGCAGCGCCAACCTGGAGAACAAGCAGGCTGAGCTTCTGAACAACATCAACGAGAAGGCTCTCAAGGCCGTCAAGGAAGTCGGCGAGGAGGGCGGTTACATATGTATATTCGATCTCGGAGGTGGCGTGCCTTTCGTTAACGCTACACTCACCACTGATGTTACAGAGCCTATCAAGGCCAAGCTGGGTATAAAGTAATTACCTTTAAGATATACTGTTAAGGGGAACCGGGTTCATGTCCGATTCCCCTTAATGGCTGAAAACTAACCGATATGTCAAGACTACGTTTATTACTTATCATGATCCTGGCCGGATCTTTCAGCCTACTGAGTGCACAGGAGGGCAGGTTCGGTTATCTGGATTTCAACTCCACTCTCAAGCTTATGCCTGAGTATCTGGAGGCAGAGATCAATCTGCAGAAGACCCAGTCTGATTACCGTGAGGAGATTGAGCGTTCCAAACGTGAATTCGAGAGAAAGTATATCGAGTTCATGCTGGAGCAGGACCATCTGTCAGCCTCGATCGTAGCCAAGCGTCAGAAAGAGCTTCAGCTGCTTATGGACAACAACGCCGAGTTCCGTGACAAGGTTCAGACAGATCTTGAGAATAAGCGCGAAGAACTGCTGATCCCTCTTAAGAAAAAGCTTATGGAGGAGATTGCGGGGGTATGCACCGAGCAGAACCTGGATTACGTGATTGATACGGGCAAGGGAACATACCTCTTCATAAACCCTGACAAGGGAGTCGATATCAGCGTTCCGGTATACAGGAAACTTGGAATCGAGGTAGTTGAAGCTGTTCCGGAAAACGGACAGCCTGTATTGATAAACAGTGACAATAAGTGACAATGAGCAAAACCCTCTCGTCAAAGAAGTGCGGTCCTATAGGAATATTTGATTCAGGATACGGAGGACTGACCATCCTGAAACATATTCAGAGCGCCATGCCGGAGTATGACTTCATATACCTGGGCGACAATGCCCGTACCCCGTACGGAACACGTTCTTTCCAGGTGGTGTATGAATTCACTCTTCAGTGCGTCACTAAGCTTTTCGAGATGGGCTGCCCGCTTGTCATACTGGCCTGTAACACGGCATCGGCCAAAGCCCTCAGGACCATCCAGCAGATTGACCTGCCACGCCTTGATGCCAGCCGTAGGGTTCTCGGAATAATACGTCCTACGGTCGAATCCATCGGTGAATTGAGCAAATCCCGTCATGTGGGCCTGCTTGCCACTCCCGGTACCGTCAAGTCTCTCTCATATCCTCTTGAGATCAACAAGTTATATCCCGACATTGAGGTCACCGGTGAGGCCTGCCCAATCTGGGTTCCTCTGGTGGAATCGGGAGAATCACAGTCTGACGGCGCTGATTTCTTTGTAAGACGTCACGTGGAGAATCTTCTGTCCAAGGACAGCAGGATCGATACCATAATACTCGGATGCACCCATTATCCGCTGTTGCTCGACAAGATACTCAAGTATGTACCCAAGGGCATCAAAGTGGTATCACAGGGTGAATATGTCGCTGCCTCACTGAAGGATTACATGCGCCGTCATCCCGACATGGACGGGCGTTGCACCAAAGGCGGCACCTGCCGTTACTACACGACTGAATCGGTCGAGACATTCCTTCCGAATGCCTCCATCTTCCTGAACTCCGACATACTTGCCGAGTCAGTCACTCTCTGATTTCCTTATGAAACGGCGGGCTATAGGCCCGATAGGACGTACTGAAAGGAAGCTCACCACAAGTACGGTGACCAGTACCACTATTATATCCCTGATCTCTATGCTCACAGGGTAGGCATCGACTATGAAACTGCCTGACGAGCCGAGTCTTATGAATCCGTATTTCTGCTGGAGAACCACCGCTATCACGCCCAGCACAAGTCCTGAAACGGCTCCAATAAGCGATATGAGTACTCCGTTCACTATGAATATCCTCTTTATGGTATTCTGTGCAGCACCCATGCTCTCAAGCAGTTGGGCATCCTTCTGTTTCTCCACCATGAGCATGATGAGCGAGCCTATTATGTTGAAACAGGCTATGAGCAGTATGAACGAGAGGAACAGGTAGGAGATGAGTTTCTCCATCTTGAATACCTTGAAAACATCCTCCTGCTGCTCTATACGGTCCAGGACCTTGAATTCGTTGCCCAGTACGGACTGGAGTTCGCGCTTGGCCTTTCTCAGATGCGCCCCATCCTGGAGTTTTATCTCCAGGGCCGATGCCTCTCCTTCACGGTCGGTCAGTTTCTGGGCCAGCTCAAGCGATATTATCATGTAGTTGTCGTCATACTTCTCCTGTTCCACCATGAAGGCCACGCCGGGAGAGTATACGCTTGCCTGATTGAACGCTGAAACGGGGTTGTTTATGCTTACTCGTCCCTCCTTCTTGGGAACCGATATGCGGAACGGATAGGCAGGCTTGATGCCGCTGTCCATACGGCTTATCAGGCCTACTCCCGGGATTCCGTAGTGGCATACCTCATCCTCCAGCATATAGATGCCGGCACCTCTCAGCAGGTTGTCTATGCCGGCCAGGTCATGGAAGCTGTCCTCCACACCTTTTATCATTATGACATGTTGCTTGCTCTTGTAGGTTATTAGTGCCTGCTCCTCAAGAGAATATGAATAAAGCTCGATGAAATCGAGTGTTTGCGCCTTACGTATGCGCTCATTGTCCATACTGAAGAACTTATGTGTCGATGACACCACCTTCAGTTCCGGGTCAAAGTTCCTGAAAAGGTTCTCTACCAGGTCATGGAACCCGTTGAATACCGACAGGGTGCATATGAGGGCAAATGAAGCCAGCATGATTCCTGAGGCCGATATGGCCGAAATCACGTTAATTACGTTGTGGCTCTTCTTGGCAAAGAGGTAACGGCGGGCTATGAAGAACGGGAAGTTCACTTCTTGAGCAGTTCGTCTATGTGAGCCATGTAATCAATGGTCTTGTCCAGGAAGAAACGCAGTTCCGGAATGATGCGGAGCTGATGTCTAACCCTCTGGCCAAAGTCATATCTTATATCCTTGACGTTTGCGTTGATGTTCTTAACGGTCTCTTCACCCTTCTCTGAAGGGAAGATGCTCAGATAGACACTGGCTATGCTCAGGTCACTGCTTATCTTAACCTCGCTCACAGTGATCATAAGACCTCTTGTAAGTTTGGTCTGCATCAGGAACAACTCGCTCAGTTCCTTCTGAATAAGCCTGGCAATTTTCTGTTGTCTTGTACTATCCATCTCTATATCCTTATTTCAAATTTTCTTTCTGACTATCGTCAGTCCGTCCCGGATCGGTATCATCGCCACCTCGACCCTGTCATCGGCCTTGACCATGTCGTTGAACCTGCGGACCGCCGCTGTCTGCGGGTCGGAGTCATACCCGCTGTCAACCACATGCCCGTCCCAGAGGGTGTTGTCGGCTATCAGGTAACCGCCGGGTCTGAGGTACTTCATGAGTCCGGTGTAGTATTCCGGATACTGTCTCTTCTCTCCGTCCAGGAATATCATATCGAACTCAAGACCAAGTTTCGGCACTATCCTGAGGGCGTCGCCGATATGGAGTCTTATGCGGTCGCCGAACGGTGAGCGGTCGAATCCCTTCCTTATGAAATCCTCCAATTCATCGTCAATTTCAACCGTATGTATCACTCCGTCGCGCTCCAGTCCCTCTGCCATGCACAGGGTGGCGTATCCGGTGAACGTACCGACTTCAAGGATAAGCTTTGGTTTAATCATGCTGACCAGCATCTTAAGCAGACGTCCCTGGATATGCCCCGATGCCATACGGGGGTTGAGCAGTCTCAGGTTGGTCTCACGGTAGATACCCCTGAGCAGCGCGCTCTCCTCATCGATGTGGGCCGATATATACTCCTCAATGCGGTCCTCACCGGTATATCCGATTCCCTGTCCGGATGTAACCATTTTTTGCCTATCTTTGATGTGCAGTTAACACAACTGCAAAGTTAATCGGTTTTTCTGACAATATGAAAACTGTCGATGAGCATCAGTCCGTCAACGAGCATGGAGCCTTGCTGAAACGTTACCGTCAGTACCTGCTTCTTGAGAAATCCCTTTCGCCCAATACGCTTGAGGCTTATATGGACGATGCCCACAAGATCCTGGACTACATAACAGACTGCGGACTGGACCTGACTACCCTCACGCTCGATGAACTGCACGGTTTCGCCGCCGCCATGGGAGACCTGGGCATAGCTCCCCGCTCCCAGGCCCGTATCATATCGGGAGTCAAGTCCCTGTTCAAGTTCCTCACGCTCGACGGGTACCGTGACGATGATCCAAGCGAGCTTCTTGAAGCCCCCAAGATAGGACGTCACCTCCCGGATGTCCTGTCCGTTCAGGAGATAGACAGCATCATAGCCTGCATAGACCTCTCGCTGCCCGAGGGACAGCGCAACAGAGCCATGATAGAGACCATGTACAGCTGTGGTCTGCGCGTATCGGAACTCTGTTCACTCAAGATGGAGGACCTCTTCCTTGAAGAGGGATTCATCAGGGTGACAGGCAAGGGAAGCAAGCAACGTCTCGTTCCTATCTCGGACAGAGCCATAAAGGAGATCCGGTATTGGCTTAAAGACCGCTGTCATATAGAGGTGAGGTCCGGCGCGGAGCCCTATCTGTTCCTGAGCATACGGCGCGGCAGACCTATATCAAGGATAATGGTTTTCGATATCGTCAAGGACCTGACCGCCAAGGCCGGAATTGACAAAACAGTAAGTCCGCATACGTTCCGTCACTCGTTCGCCACCCATCTGCTGGAGGGTGGAGCCAATCTCAGAGCCATTCAGTGCATGCTCGGACACGAGAAAATATCCACTACAGAGATATACACACATATTGATAGAAGCCGTCTACGCGAGGAAATTGTGCTTCATCACCCCCGAAATATCTGATTTTTTCACTATTTGAAGGTTTATTTGCAAAAAAGCGACTCCTTATATTAAAAATAATGGGCGCAGGATATCGTATCTTATATTCTTTTTGTAGTTTTGCACAGTATGCACTTATAAAAGGAATACTTTTTTACCAACAATTAATAACAACAACTATGTCAAAATCATTTCGTTTTGCGCTCTTCTGCGCAGGTATTATGATGTTTGCCAGCTGCAAGAATTTCCAGGTAAAGGAAGAGTACTTCACTGTAAATCCTAATCCTCTGGAGGCAGTAGGTGGTCAGGTTCCTTACACTGTAACCGGAACATTCCCCTCAAAGACATTCATCAAGAAGGTAGTTTGCACCGCTACTCCCGAGCTCCGTTGGGAAGGTGGTTCTGTTAAGGGCGAGCCTGTTCTCCTCCAGGGTGAGAAGATCCAGGGCAATGGCCAGACTATCGAATGGAAGGAAGGTGGTTCTTTCACCTATAACGGCAATTTCAAGTATCAGCCTGAGATGGCCAAGTCAGAGCTCTATGTAACATTTGAAGCTACAAAGAAGGGCAAGCCCGTAGAAGTTGAGCCCGTTAAGATCGCTGACGGTGTTGTTTCTACTTCAGAGCTCTACTCAGAGACCGCTAAGGGTGCCAATACCGCTGGTTCAAAGGATGCTTTCCAGCGTATCATCAAGCAGGCTCAGGATGCCAACATCATGTTCGTAATCCAGCAGGCTAACGTACGTTCTTCAGAGACCAACAGCGACGCTGTCAAGGCTCTCAAGCAGTCACTGAAGGATTTCTCAGCCGACACTAAGAACTACGCTATCGATAACGTTGAGATTTCAGCTTACGCTTCACCTGATGGTGGTCTCAAGCTGAACGACAAGCTGGCTGCACAGCGTGAGAAGAACGCTGCCAACTATGCTAAGAACGAGGTTAAGAAGGCTAAGGCAAACGCTGCCATCGAGTCTAAGTACACCGCTCAGGACTGGGACGGTTTCAAGGAGCTCGTTGAGAAGTCAAGCCTGCAGGACAAGGATCTGATCCTCCGCGTTCTTTCTATGTATGATGATCCTGAGAAGCGTGAGGCTGAGATCAAGAACCTCTCTGCTGTTTACAAGGATCTGGCTGCTGACATTCTTCCCCAGCTGCGTCGTGCCCGCCTGACTCTGAACTATCAGATCATCGGCCGCTCAGACGAGGAGATCCAGGAGGCTTACAAGACTGACGCTTCTGTCCTGAGCGTTGAGGAGCTGCTTTACGCTGCTACCCTGACTGAGGACAAGGCTGAGAAGAAGGCTATCTACACCACCACTTCAAAGAACTATCCTAACGACTACCGTGCATTCAACAACCTCGGTGAGATCGCATTCAAGGATGGTGACCTGGCAACTGCCGAGTCTAACTACAAGAAGGCTCTTGCTCTGAACGCTTCAGCTCCTGAGGTTAACACCAACATGGGTCTGCTCTGCCTTGCTCAGAACAATCCTGCCGATGCTCAGACTTACTTCGCTAAGGGTGGTCAGAGCCAGCAGAACAACGAGGCTCTTGGTAACATGTACATCGCACAGGGTCAGTATGAGCGCGCTCTCTCAGCTCTGAAGGGCAGCAACACCAACGGTGAGGCTCTTGCTATGATCATGACTAAGGACTATGCTGGTGCTCAGAAGGTTCTTGCTAACGTTAAGAACGCTGACGCTCAGACCGCTTACCTGGGTGCAATCGCCGCTGCTCGTACCAACGATGCTGCTGCTGTTGCTCAGAACCTCAAGAAGGCCGTTAGCCTTGACTCTTCACTCAAGGAGAAGGCTCAGAAGGATCTTGAGTTCGCCAAGTATCAGGATGCCGTAGCTGCACTCTAAGAAACAGATAGTTATCGCGTGAACAAATGCCGGAAGATGAACTGACGGCGCTGCTCACTCTAAACAGAATAGAAGGACTGGGATGTATAGGTGCCAAGTACCTGTATGAACAGTTGGGCAGCGCGCAGGAAATCTTAAGGAGACGCGATCATCTAAAAGACATCATACCGGGAATCGACACGCATATATTGGATGCGTTGTGCGATGCCCGGTATGATTCTTTTATCCGTGAAGAACTCGATTTCATTGAAAAACACGGAATCAGATGTATCACTCTCTCTGATTCAGATTATCCTGCACGAATGCTGGACTGCAATGACGCACCTCTTATTCTGTTTTCACTGGGTAACGTCAATTACAATGCCACCCGGACGGTGGGCATTGTAGGAACGAGAAAGGCCACGGAGTATGGCCGCAGAATGTGTCACTCCTTTATAAGGGAGCTGCACGAGTTATGTCCCGATGTCACCATCGTGAGCGGACTGGCTTACGGTATAGACATCGAGTCCCATAAAGCCGCCCTGGAGGCGGGATTTCCAACCATAGGAGTATTGGCCCATGGCCTTGACATGATCTATCCTTCGTCACACAGACCCATTGCCAAGCAGATGCTGGATGAGGGTGGGCTGGTTACTGAGTTCATGTCCAGGACGATTCCCTTAGGTCACAATTTTGTACGCCGTAACCGTATAATTGCGGGGTTGTCCGATGCCGTAGTAGTGGTTGAATCGGCTGCAAAGAGCGGCTCGCTCATAACGGCCGAGATAGCCGGGAGCTATAACAGGGAGTGTTTTGCCTTTCCCGGAAGTGTGGGCGATCCCTACTCGGTGGGCTGTAACGAACTGATAAGGGACAACCGGGCCAGTCTTATAACATCGGCCATGGATTTTGTCACGGCCATGAACTGGAATGACAGTAAGCGAAAGCGGAAAGGTATACAGAAAGAACTGTTTCCTGATCTTACCAAAGAGGAGGAAACAGTTTATAAGAGGGTGAGTCTCAAAGCTCAGGGAGTGCATATAAGCACTCTTATGACAGAACTGAACATTCCTTTCCCGCGCCTTACGACAATCCTTTTCAGCCTTGAGATGAAAGGCTTGATCGTACAGACTCCCGGCTCGCTGTGCAAGCCCTGCTGAGGTTATACCTTACGCAGGGAATCCTTGAACTGGGAGGGAGTCATACCGGTCTCCTGCTTGAATACGGTACTGAAGTACTGACTCTCGGAGAATCCGGTCTCCTCGGCTATGGTGCCCACTGACTTGTTTGTCTTGGAGAGCATCTCCTTGGCTACGTCTATTCGTATGCGGCGTATATACTTGTTGGTGGATGCACCTACCAGGTTGTTCATCTTGTTGAACAGGGTGGTACGTGACACGTTCATATGGTCCACTATCATATCCACACCCAGCATGGTGTTGCTCAGGTTCTCGCGTATAAAGCGGTTGAGCTTGAGTACGAACTGCTCATCGGCTGCACTGAAGGTCTGATCCTCGGATATAGCCGTAAAGAACGATGTGGCATACTGTCGCTTGATCTCGAACCTGTTCTTAAGCTGACTCCTTATAATCTTGTAGAGAAGTTTGGAATCAAACGGCTTGGGCAGGAATGAGTCGGCGCCCATCTTGTATCCCATATCCTGGTTCTTGGGGTCGCTTCGTGAGGTTAGCAGGATGACGGGGATACTACTTAACTCCAGGTCCGTCTTAATTGTCTTACAGAGTTCGAATCCGTTCATGCGGGGCATCATGATGTCACTGACTACTACGTTAGGCATACGCTGCCGTATCAGTTCCAGGGCCTCCTTACCGTCATGTGCAGTGTAGATGGTCTTGAACAGGGGCGAGTACTCGTCCTTGATGAACTGAAGTATGTCATCCTGGTCATCGACAATGAGCAGTGTCATGCTCTTGGTGTCAAAGTTGACCTCCTCGGCCTGCTCGGGTTCATCGATCTCGCTGAAGTCAGGTGTCTCGGCTATGACAGGAACCTGTGGCTTGACTGCGGCTTTCTGCTCTTGCTCATTGCCCAGATTATCGGGAATCCAGATGGTGAATGTAGAGCCCGCTCCGTCGTTTTTCCTGGCCTCAATGGTGCCGTCCATGAGCTCTATCATGAGCTTGGCCTGTGACAGGCCCAGACCGTATCCGGGTACGTTCTCGTTCTCCCTGTAATAGCGTTTGAACAGCTCCTCGGGCTTACATTGGAATCCGCGGCCCTCATCCTGGAACCTCATCCAGATCTTGCCCTTGTCATGACCGGTGGAGACGGTTATGGTACCTGTGTCACTGTACTTGATGGCATTGGTCATGATGTTGTTTATAGCTGTCTCAACCATCTTGGGATCAAAGCTTACCAAGCCAAGGTCAGGCATGGGCTTAAATTCGGTCTTAAGACCCTTGGAGTAGCAGTCAGTCTTAAAGTCTTCAAGTATCCTGCCGAGCCACTCGTTAAGGTCTATCTGCTTGATTACGATATCGCTCTTGCTGATGTCATTGGTACCCTTATCCAGGATCAGGTTGACCATCTCAGTCATCTTCTGTACCTGGTTGAATATGCGTTCCAGACGTTCATAGTCCACATTGCGCACCGCTTTCTCCTCTAGCATGTCCTTGACGGGATTGTATATGAGCGACAAAGGTGTACGCAGTTCGTGGGCAAGGTTGGACAGGAGTGAAATCTTGTCATCCTTATGCTTGTTCTCCTGGGCGTTCATGGCACGGTCCATATCGATCTGCTTGAGGCTGATACCTACTTTCGATATTGTGACACTGATGGAGACTATGATCGCTATTATAAGCAGGTAGGCAGGGACAGTCATAATGAAAGGTCTGGCCACATTATATGAGAGGAGTTCCTGAGGCTCGGTCCATCCCTGTACGGTACGCTGGCTTACGGATAGCGTGAATGAGCCGTGTGTGGTACGGGGGATGGAGATTTCCGTGTTGTTGGTCACGCTCTCCATAACGGGATGGGGACGTCCTTTCTTGACCAGTGTGTACTTGAGCGATACCGGCTTGGTGGGATCGAACTGGTTGAGAGCCACATGAACGCTCAGCATCGAGAACTTGTTGGGAATTGAGAGAGTCTTGTTCTGACCGCCGGTCTTGCTCTCGTTGATCATGCCATCAAGCACGACCTTGGTGATGAGGAGCGGGCATGGATCGTTGTTGTACTGGACTATGGAGTTGTCATGGTCCACAACCAGAAGGCCCGATGTATGCGAGAAATAGACGTAACCGTCATTTGAGACCATAGAGAAACCGGGAAGGAAGTTCAGCATGGTTCCGCAGTCTCTTGCATAGTAGGTGTAAGCTCCCTCTATCTTGTCCTTATGAGTATCTACCATAAGAAGCAAGGCCTTGTCTGTGGTTATCCAGAGGTGGTCATGACGGTCGATGGCCAATGAGAGGAATACTCCGTTATCCTCATTCTCCATGACCTCCGACAGTTTGTTGGCTCTGGGGTCATAGCTTATGAGCTGATCGGGCGAGCATGCCCATATGATTCCCTGTGAGTCCTCTACCACATTTGAGATGGGGCTCGATTCGCTATCCTGGCTCTGGAAGATGAGTCGGGCAAGCAGGGTTCTGTAGTCTATCTCGTAGATACATCCGTTGCAGACTACGGTAGCGTGCGAGGGACGTACCCTGACATCTTCGACAATACCCCTGTTCTCCTCTCCGTTCATCTGTAGTACGATCTCCCTTACCTCCTTTATGTTGCGGCGGTATATGAGATGACGTCCGTTACAGTTGAACAGTATTATGTCACCGTCGGGAGTCGTGATTGTCTTGAGGTGTGTCAGTCTTGAGGATGAGATGTTTATGCCTGCATCAGTAAGGAATGTGGCAGGAGAAAGGGCCCCGGTTCTCTTGTTGAACAGGAACAGTCCGCGTGTACGTTCGGTAATAAGCAGGTTCTCACTGTCAAAACTGCAGATGCTTGATATCCTCATGCCCTCGGTAGACTTGTAGAAGGTCTGCTGTTCGGTCTTCTCGTTGAGCTGGCTGACGCCGAATCCTCCTGAGCCCAGCCATATCCTGCCATCCCTGTCCTGATAACCGGCAATGGGGATGACGGAACTCTCAGTCTCATGTTCCAGGACCGTGGTGCTTATGTTGTGGAAGAATGAGTTGCGCAGTGTTATTATGCCGCGGTGCAGGGTGCCGAGTATCACCTCATCGGTCTTGGGGTTGGTCATGGCACATACCACGTGCATGGGCGTAAGATTAACATAGAGATTGTTGCTGGTGGTGCCGTTCTTGCGGTCCAGTATCCAGAATCCGTCATCCGAAGTACATACCAGTAGGTTTCCGCCTGACATCTCGGCCATACATACCACGTTATTGTCGGGAATCTGTGAGTTGGATTTGTCGTAATGAGCTATCATGTCAAATCCCGATTTGACATAGTAGCCTGTTATTCCCATATTCTTGTATGCTATCCAGAGGATGGAGTTCGAGTCTATGAAAGAGGCCCTGCTGGTCACGTTGATGCCAAGCTGGTCCATATGGGTCAGGGCTCCCGTGGTTACGTTCAGATGGTAGAATCCGCGGTCATCCTCCACCAGGAGAATCTGGTTGGGATCATCAGAGTAGTGCATCAGCTTGGTGAAGTGGAACTGACGCTCAGAGGGGAACTGGGCCACGATACTGGTGCGGCAGGTATTCAGGTCATACACCATCACGGCACACAGAGGTGCGTTGAAGAAATATGCCGAGTCACCGCTCATGAGGATGTGCTCGGTCCTGATGCTCTTGCCGTCATAGGTCACCAGACGTGTGGAGTCATTATCCGGGTCGAAATCGATTATATGGTTGGTCGTGGCGATGACGGCACGGCGTGAGCAGCCTATGGAGAGCACGTCGCCCGTGACTATGTCCTGGCCTTTCACGTTGAAATACTGATACTGGCGTACTGTCCCGTTTGATATGAGGTTTGCGCCGTTTATGGTTCCTACCCAGAGTCGTCCGTAAACATCCTTGGCGAATGCCTTGACTGCATTGCAGCTAAGTCCTTTCTCTGTTCCTACCTGTGCCTGCTGGGTATAGCCGGCGCTGACGCTGATACAGGTCATTACTGAAAACAGAATAGTCAGAATTCTTTTTTTCATAAGCTGGAGTATCAAGTATGTTTGCTAAAGTAGTAAAAATCAGTTCAAAAGACAAAACCGGGGCTAACCCTGGTTTTCCCTTACAGAGTATATGGTCTTGCCTGTCTCACGTTTGAATGCCTTGTCCATCTCGTCAACGGAACTGTAGCCGGTGTTGCGGGCTATAGTCGCGTAATCACTGTCAGTGTCTGCGAGCATCTCCTTGGCTACGCTTACCCTGATCCTCTTCAAATAGCCCGTAAGGGTGGCTCCGAGCAGAGCTTCCATCTTGTTCGTGATTACCGGACGTGTCAGTCCCATCTCCTTGCGTATGGAGTCTTCACTGAGATATATGTCGGATATATTCTCGGTGATGGCTGTATTGAGATTGCGTATGAACTCCTCGTCCGATACGCTGAACGTCTGGTCAGGATTCATCTTGCTGAAGAATCCGAAGTTGTACTGACGCTTTATCTCGAACCTGCCGCCCAGTTGGCTGCGCATGAGTGCATAGAGCTGCTGGCTGTCATAGGGCTTGGGTATGAATGCATCGGCTCCCATCTTGTATCCGAGCGAGTTGTTACGCTTGTCACGGCGCGAGGTGAACAGGATGACAGGGATATGGCTTATCTCAATAGTGCTCTTTATGGTGCGGCACAGGTCGAATCCGTTCATCTGGTCCATATCGGCATCACTTACCACAAGGTCTATGGATTCGGACTTGAGCAGGCTCAGGGCCTCCTTGCCGTCATGGGCCGTAAGGATGTTGCTGAACATCTCCCTGAAGAAATCAGTGAGGGAGGAGAGTTCCCGGTCGTCGGCGCAGACAAACAGCACGTTCATGTTCTTGGTGTCGAAATCCTGCGCCATACCCTCCTGGTGGGTCTCGTGCGATATCTTGGCGTCGGCAGCCTGAGGTGTCGGGGCCTGTTGGGGTATGGCATCGGGAGTGACGCCTGAACCTAGGGTGGCGGGGAATTCCATGTAGAAGGTCGATCCCACACCGTCGCTGTTATTCATTGCAGACATGGTACCTCCTATGAGGCTGAGCTGCAGACGTGCGTAGGGCAGTCCCAGACCATATCCTGGGATATTGTTGTCGGAATTCTCCCTGTAGTAGCGTTTGAACAGCTCCTCGGGATCGCAGTTGAATCCGCGGCCATGGTCCTTGACCGATACGCGTATCATGTTGCCGATCTTCTGGGTGATGACTGTTATCACAGTCCCGCTCTGGCTGTACTTGATGGCGTTGTTGACCATATTGGAAAGGCCGGTCTCCACGATTCTCTTGTCAATCGATACTGTCTCGATTGACTTGTCCATGAGGAATTTCAGGCTGAATCCCTTTCCGTAGCAGTCAATGCGGTAATCCTCGAGCAGGAAGTTGAGCCATTCGTTCAGGTTGACCTCCTCTATGAGGATATCGGCCTTGTTTACATCGGCACGGCTGCTGTCCAGGATCATGTTGACCATGACGGTCATCTTGTTTACCTGGTTGAATATGCGCTCCATACGCTCATAGTCTATACCGTCGACCGATTTCTCCTGCAGGAAATCCTTGACGGGGTTGTAAATGAGCGAAAGCGGGGTTCGGAGCTCGTGGGCTATGTTGGAGAGGAAGGCGATCTTGTCCTCACGGTTCTTGATGTCCTGTGAGGCCATGGCCTTCTCCATACGGTTCTTCTCCACGCTACTCGATATGCGGGCCACGCTGTAACCGAACAGAAGTATCACTACGAGCGCCACTACGACACCCGGCACGGTGCTGAAGAATGTCTTGGGAATCTTAAAGCTCAGTATGGGCTGCGGATCGCTCAGACCTTTGCGGTAGGCCTGTCTTATTACCACCGTATAGATTCCTTTATCAAGTCTCGGCAGGGTGATGACCGGGTTGGTGGTGGTCACAGACCTTACAAGCATGTTCTCCTTGTAGATGTTGTAGGTTATCAGGTGCGGATAGGTGGGATTGAACGAGTTGGCTGAGAACTCCATCGTGAACTCTCTGAACTTGGTGGGCAGTTTGAAGGGCTCTACCAGCGAGTTCTCCAGTTCGCTGCCTGTAATCTCCCTCTTATCCGTAAAGGCCGATACGCACGTAACCTTGACGGGAGGAGTGTCGTACATGAGCGGGCCGGCTGTGTTGATCGATACTATACCGTCGGCATCGGGGAACAGTATGAAACCCGACTGTGAGTAGATGGCGAAACTGTTCATGAAACGCGAGCTGGGCACTCCGTCCTCAACCGAATACATGAGCAGTTCCCGCTTGGCGAGGTCATACATCTGTATGTATTCGTTGGTCGTGGTAAACCAGATGCGGTCCTTGCCGTCCACAGCCACATTCATGAAACGTCCGTTACCCCAGGTCTCAACCAGGATCTCGTCAAAATTGGAACGCGGGTCAAAACGGTGCAGTCCCTCAGGCTCGGTAAAGAAGAGCTCTCCCTTGGAGTTGGCTTCTATCGATGTGATGTTGTGTATGACCTTATCCTTGTTCAGGTAAATGCTGTTACTCTCCAGGGTAGTGAAGTTTATCTCCACGATAGAGCCTCTGTAGGTGGCATATACGGCATAGGGGGTTATGCATACGCCCTCAACCAGCTTGATGGGCAGACCTTCCTGTGAGCTCAGGTTTATCTCCCGGAGGGTGTCGGTGGCTTTATGGTAGACGTAGTGACGTGAGCCGGCGTTGAATATGAATATATCGCCATACTCACTAACCACCATCTTGGTGTTGGCCAGACCTATATGGGTGAGGGGTGAGAGTCCGGGATATGCATCAGGTCTGTAAACCCTCTGCGTCTTGCGGTTGAACAGGAGCAGGCCCTCATCGGTATCGGCTATAAGGATGTTGTTTTCATCAAAGTTGCACATTGATACGACACTCAGGTCCTGCGTGCCGTCAAATACGGTACGGTTATGAGTCAGCAGGTCTATACGGCAGAGTCCGTTACCTAAGGTACCGAGAATCACGGTTCCCTGTGGTTCCTCAAGGGCCGATACGTAGTTGTCATAACTTATAATGCCATCCGCGTTCTCGTAGAGATGACGTATCTGGCCCAGGAAAGTCTTCTTAATGGATATGAGACCGTAGCCTGAGGTGGCGTACAGTGTCTCGCGGTCATCGTTGTTGATCAGAGTGCTTGTTACGTTCTTGAGATTGTCAATGATGTTGACATTGACTGTACCCATGTCAAGACTGCTGCGGTCTATCACGCAAACGCCCACATCGGAGTGAGCGGTGAGCAGGTTGCCGTTGGGCAGCGTGGTGATATATGTGATGTCATTGGACGGCAGGTCACAGTTGTCAGTGCTGTATTGCGCTATCTGCTCGTAGTTGCTGTTTATGTAATAGCCCTTGACACCTTTGGACGGGACCGATACCCATATGATGTTGCTCTTGTCAATGTAGGTTGCCTTGGCTAAGATGGGGAGATCGGTCACTACGTGTGTGAGTGTACCTCTGTTACGGTCGTAGCTGAACAGTCCCAGCGCGTCGTCGGCAAGATATATGATGGCAGAGTCCGATACTGCCGAACCCTTGAGTATCTTCCTGAAATTGTAGTCCTGGTCGGTGAAGGTGGCCAGCAGCCTGCATCTGTGCCTCTCCAGGTCAAAGGAGTAGAGACTGTGGGTTCCTGCGTCATAGAAAGAGGCTTCATTGCCGTTCAGCAGTATGTCATCGGTCTGGAGTATGACATCGTCATATCTCAGGGTGGTGGCCTGCTGTTTCTTGGGGTTATAGCAGAGAATGCGGTCGTCGCAGGCAATCAGGACATCTTCATGACAGACTATGCTCTTTACGTTGCCGAGCATGACAAGACCTCCTTCCGATGCCACATCCCTTATGTTGGTTACCGTTCCGTTCGATATTATGGAGAGCCCCACGTCCGATCCTACCCACAGACGGCCCTGACTGTCCTTGGCGAGCACGTTCAGAGACTGGCTCTCCAAACCGTTTCCTATAGTCCTCTGTGAAAGTGATACTCCGTTAACTGCTTCAAGTACAGTCGTAAAGAGCAACAGGAAGACCGTCATTACAGTTCTTTTCATATTCAATAGCAGTAATTCACACAATATCACTACAAATCTAACTAAACGTCAATTTATTTCCGATTTTTCAAGGCACAAATAACACTTGGGGACGGATTTTTTTGACATAGGGGAGCCGATAATACAAAAAAAGAGCGCGCGGAACATGATTCCGCGCGCTCCTGTATGGAGTGACTGTCTCAATCAAAGATTGGGGTTGTACTTCTTCCACTCGCTTACTGCAGGCAGAACGCCGAGTGAGATAACCTCATCACGCATAGCCTGGAGGTGCTTGTAGCTGGCCTCGATGTCAGCCATCTCGGTAGCGGTACCCTTGACGTCGGTGTAGTGAACACCGGTAGCGTCGATAGTAGAAGGCATAGCCATCATAACGTTCTGGAACTGTGAGTTGTTGACATAGCAACCGGCAGGCCACTCGAACTTCTCACCGCCCATGGCAGCGCCGATCATCTCGATTGATACGAATGAGGGGCTCTGGAATGATGAACGTCCGCGGAGCTCAATGATCTTGGCACCACCCTTGATAACATCCTGCTTCATCTGTGCCCACTGCTCGTTTGTCAGGGCGGGAGTACCGATGATATCGGTCAGAGGCTTGCCGTCAACCTTGGCGGTTGATGCGAATACTGCCATCTGCTCACCGTGGCCGCCGTATGTGCGTGCGGTGGTAACCTTATCCTGAGCTACACCGAAGTGCTTGGCCAGGGCGCTCTGCAGACGAGTTGAGTCAAGAGCTGCAAGAGTTGTGATCTGTGAGGGTTTGAGACCTGAGTAAACCAGGGTAACCAGACCGGTGATATCGGCCGGGTTGAATATGATGACGCAGTGCTTGAGGTCAGGGCAGTAGGTCTTGATGTCCTTACCCAGCTGCTCGGCTATCTTGGCGTTGCCAACCAGAAGGTCCTCACGTGTCATACCGGCCTTACGGGGAGCACCGCCTGAAGATACCATGTACTTGGCATCCTTGAAAGCCTCCTCAACCTTATCGGTAAAGGTAATGTTGACACCGGGGAATGCGCAGTGGCGAAGTTCCTCTACTACACCCTCCAGTCCAGGCATGTAAACATCATAAAGACAGATGTTTGATGAAAGACCCATCATAATGGCAGTCTGTGCCATGTTTGATCCGATCATTCCGGCTGCGCCTGAGATGACCAGCTTTTCATTAGTCAAAAACTTCATAACTATAATTGTTTTAGTCTGTGTTATTGTCTTGGACCGCAAAAGTAATCAATTACTCTGATGATTGGTATTTTAATTCGGAAAACTTGCACTATTTTTGGCCTTGAAAATCAAAGAATCCGATTATATGGCGATAATCAAATCAGTAAGAGGCTTTACCCCCAAGATAGGCGGTGACTGTTTCCTGGCCGATAATGCCGCAGTGATAGGTGACGTGGTCATCGGTGACGGCTGCAGCATCTGGTTCGGGACCGTACTGCGCGGCGATGTCAACTCCATCCGCATAGGCAACGGCACCAACATTCAGGACGGATCGGTCATCCATACCCTCTACCAGAGATCTACCACCGTCATTGGCGACAACGTATCCGTAGGCCATAACGTGACCATACACGGAGCCACCATCAAGGACAACGCCCTGATAGGTATGGGTTCAGTGGTTCTGGATCATGCTGTAGTGGGTGAGGGAGCCATAGTGGCTGCCGGCTCAGTCGTGCTGGGCAAGACTGTGATTCCCGCCAATACCCTTTGGGGCGGCGTTCCTGCCAAATACATTAAGGACGTCGATCCTGAACAGGCTAAGGAGATGAACCAGCGGATTGCCAGGGATTACCACATGTACGCTTCCTGGTACAAATAAGCTATCCAGCTGCACAAGGGTTTGACCCTAAACGCTAATCCAGCCCAATCTCATCCAGAATCTTATCGGAGGTTCCGCTGCTGCTGCGTACGTAATCTCCAGCGGCGCGGCCTGCCTTCTTGAGCGCTGTGGGGTTGCTGATGAACTTGTCAATCAGCACGCGCAGTGAGTAGGCATCGGTTATCTCGAATCCACCCTTGAGACGTTTCAGGTCCTGTGCCTCGCGGAACCTCTGGTTGTTGGGACCGAACAGCACGGGGATATCGAACACGGCGGCCTCGAGCACGTTGTGTATTCCGACTCCGAATCCGCCTCCGATGTAGGCTATGTGGCCGTAGCGATAGATTGAGGAGAGCATTCCGAAACAGTCTATGATGAGGGTGTCATAACCCTTGATGTTATCCAGTGTGGCCTGTGACAGACGTATGTGGTCGCGTCCCTGAAGCATTGACTCAATCTGTACCAGGTGCTCCTCATGTATCTCATGGGGTGCGATTATCAGTTTCCAGTTGGGCTTGGTCTGGAAGTAGGGGATGAAGAGCTCCTCATCGGCGGGCCATGAACTGCCTGCTATGAAAGTGGGGTCTCCGTTCACGAACTTCTCAATCACGGGGAACTGCTTTGATGCGGCGGCAACCTCGAGCACACGGTCGGCGCGGGTGTCACCCACGATCGATACCTCCGTTATGCCGATGCTCTTGAGCAGGTCCTTGGAGTGACGGTCCTGGACAAAGAGGTGCTTGAAATAGGTGAGAGCCTTGGCATATCCCTTTCCGTACCATTTGAAAAACAGCTGGTTGTCACGGAATATGGATGATACGCTGAATATCTCGATGTTCCTCTTGTGGAGACCTCTCAGGAAATTGGGCCAGAACTCATACTTTATGAAGAAGGCCTTCTCTATCTTGATGGCATTCAGGAACCTCTTGACGTTGATGGGTGTGTCAAACGGTATGTAGCATACTATGTCGGCACCCTTGTAATCCTTTCTGACCTCGTAGCCCGAAGGGGAGAAGAAGGTGAGCAGGATCTTGCACTCGGGATGCTTGTTGTGTATCCTCTCTATCAGCGGACGTCCCTGTTCGAACTCACCCAGCGATGAGGCGTGAAACCACAGATAGCTGGAATCAGGGTCAACTTTCTCCCTTATGGTGTCGAGAATGGAGTTATGTCCTTTAAGAAGCAGGCGGGCCTTGCGGTTGAACAGCGAGGCAACAGCCAGGAGACCTGCGTACAGGTAGATACCTATTGAGTAGATGATCATGTCTTAAGTTCAGGAAAGTTCCGAAATAGCCTTACGGGCACGTCTCAGGGTCTCTTCACGACCCAGGAAATCAGTTATGCAGAATATCTGCGGACCCATAGCGGCACCAACCAGAGTAACACGCAAGGCGTTCATGACCTTGCCTGTGGCGTAGCCCTTGGAGGCTATCCACTCCATTACCTTGGGCTCAAGTGTCTCACCGTTCCAGTCCTCCTGTGCCTCAAGGAAGTCGCACAGTTCGGCGGTGGTGCGGGGAGCCTCGTCTTTCCACCATTTCTTGAGTGATTTCTCATCGAACTCAACGGGTGCCTGGAACAGGTATGAGCAGTTGTCCCAGAGCTCGCCTACAAAGTTGACGCGGTTCTTTACAAGACCTACGGCTGTCTCCACGCGCTCCATAGGAGCCTTGATGCCGTGGCTTTCAAGAATGGGGTTGAAGAGTTCCGCAATCTCACGGTCGCTCTTGAGCATTATGTATTCGTGGTTGAACCACACAAGCTTCTGATAGTTGAAACGGGCACCTGCCTTGCTGCATTTCTCAAGGTTGAAAAGGTCAACCATCTCATCCATTGACATGATCTCGCGGTCATCACCCGGATTCCAGCCCAGCAGGGCCAGGAAGTTGATCACTGCCTCGGGCAGATAGTCTTTCTCACGGTAGCCCGATGATACCTCACCGGTCTTGGGATCGTGCCACTCCAGGGGGAACACGGGGAATCCCAGACGGTCGCCGTCACGCTTGCTGAGTTTGCCGTTACCCTCGGGCTTGAGCAGCAGAGGAAGGTGTGCAAACTGCGGCATGGTATCCTCCCAACCGAACGCGCGGTAGAGAAGAACGTGCAGAGGAGCGGACGGAAGCCACTCTTCGCCTCGTATTACATGGGTCACTTCCATCAGATGGTCATCAACGATGTTGGCCAGATGGTATGTGGGGAGCTGGTCTGCCGATTTGTAAAGCACCTTGTCATCCAGGACGGATGAGTTGATGGTAACCTTGCCGCGGATAAGGTCATCGACCTCAACCTCCTGATCCGGCTCAATGAGGAAACGTACCACGTACTGGTTTCCGGCCTCGATGAGTGACTTGACCTCCTGGGCGGGCAGGGTGAGCGAGTTGCGCATCTGGCCGCGGGTGGCTGCGTCATACTGGAAGTTGGGTATTTCGTTACGCTTGGCCTCGAGTTCGGCAGGGGTGTCGAAAGCTATGTATGCCTTACCTGCATCGAGCAGCTGGTCCACGTATTTCTTATAGATCTCGCGGCGCTCTGACTGACGGTAGGGGCCGTAGTTTCCTCCGAATGATACGCCCTCATCGAATTTGATGCCGAGCCAGCGGAAGGCCTCAAGTATGTAATCCTCGGCACCAGGTACAAAGCGGTTGCTGTCGGTATCCTCTATTCTGAAAATAAGGTCGCCTCCGTTCTTGCGGGCGAATAGGTAGTTGTAAAGTGCCGTACGTACGCCTCCGATATGGAGAGGTCCTGTGGGACTGGGTGCAAAACGCACTCTGACGCGACGGCTGCCTGTTTTATCTGTCATCTCTTTTGATTTAGCGCTGCAAAAGTAATCATTTTCTTATGAAAATGTTGTATTTTTACGCATCAACCTAACTAACAGGATCGGCATAATGAAAGACGAGCGACGTTTCATAAAAAACAACAGGAATCTGCTAATTCTCCTATCCGTTATCTCAGTGCTGCTTACAGTCTATTCAATGCCTGCCGGACACAAGGAGAACTATACCTTCACGGTAGGAAAACCATGGACATACAATGTACTCATAGCACCGTTCAACTTCTCGGTCGAGAAGAGTGACGAGGCGTGGCAGGCCGAGGCAGACAGTGTCAAGGCATCGTTCGCTCCCTATTTCACACGTAACGCATCCGTGCAGGAGGCTGCCCTGGCGCAGTTCGACCGGTTCTACGCCGACAGCCTGAGCAAACTTGTGTGGGAGGAGTCCTACCAGGCTTTGCGCACCCGTCTCAAGAAGGTCTATCAGGACGGCATAATATCCACTTCCGATGAAGACCTGCTCGCCGGCAAGCCGCTGTTCCGGATCTATGAGGGCAACACGTCGTCATTCGTGCAGACATCGGCCGTAAAGAGCATACGTGACGCCTACCGCTACGTGACCGAGGCCTCCGTTTACAATTATGACCGATACATACTGCTGCAGCACAACCTGGAGGAGTTCATACAGCCCAACGTCATCTATGACGCCGCCCGTTCCGATGCCGACCTGAGCGAACAGCTGGCCGGAATATCGCATTTCAAGGGAATGGTGGTCGAGGGCCAGAAGATAATCGATCAGGGTGAGATAGTGGACGAGCAGAAAAGCCAGGTCATCAACTCGTATCTTGAGAAGGTGAACGAGAAGACCATGTCCAAGCGGTTCCAGCTGCTTACATGGACCGGTCGCTCGGTATTCGTGATCATTGCTTTCGTGATACTGTTCGTCTATCTGGTTCTCTACCGCATAGATGACATAGACAGCCGTTCCATTCTCTATTTCCTGTTCGGCTCCATAATACTGTTCACGGTGGCTGTGGGCTTCTACTGCCAGTATTCGGGCTGGAGCATATTCCTGTTCCCGTGCTCCATGCTGGCCATAATGCTGCGTATCTTCATAGACTCGCGTACTGCATTCACAGGCTATCTGGTGTTCATACTCTCCACGTCGCTCATAGTCTCCATGCCTTATGAATATGTGTTGCTTGAGACAGTGGCCGGACTTACGGGTATCTATTCACTCAAGGAACTGTCGCAACGTTCCCAGATACTGCGTACCTGCCTGCTCATATTCGTGTCGTACAGTGTCGTGTGGAGTGCACTTCAGGCTACCCAGCTGGAGAACATAGGTGACATTGACCCGTGGATATTCCTCTACTTTGCCATCAACTGCATTGTGATACTGCTTGTCTATCCGCTGCTGTTCGTTATAGAGAAACTGTTCGGATTCACATCGAACGTGACACTCATAGAGCTCTCCAACATAAACAACCCGCTTCTTCGTGAGCTGGCCGAGAAGGCTCCCGGCACATTCCAGCATTCCATGCAGGTTTCCACGCTGGCCGCCGAGGCTGCAACCCGTATCAAAGCCAACCCCCAGCTGGTACGTACCGCAGCCCTCTATCATGACATAGGCAAGATGGATAGCGCTCCTTTCTTTACCGAGAACCAGAACGGGGTTAATCCGCATGACAAGCTCACCCCGCAGCAGAGTGCCCGTATCATCACCGAGCATGTGGAGAAGGGTCTGGAATTGGCCGACAAGTTCGGACTGCCCGAGTCAATACGCGGTTTCATAGCCTCACATCACGGCAAGGGCGTGGCCCGTTACTTCTATATCAAATACCAGCAGGCTCATCCCGACCTGGCTGCCGACCCGCATGATTTCAGTTATCCCGGTCCCAACCCCGACTCCAAGGAGAAGGCAATCGTTATGATGGCCGATGCCGTCGAAGCCGCCTCACGCAGCCTCAAGGAGTATACCGAGGAGAGCATAGGCGAGATGGTCGACAGGATTATCGACACACAGGTCCAGGAGGGTTACTTCATGGACTGCCCCATAAGCTGGCAGGAGATAAACCGTGTAAAGGAGACCTTCAAGGAGAAGCTGCGTACCATGTACCACACGCGCATAAGCTATCCCGAGACTACTGTGGATCTGCGTCAAAAGAAAGAGTGACGCCGCTTACACCCGGCAGCTCGGATAGGATCTGTGATGCCTGGGCGAAAATCTGACGGCTCTCGTCAACCGGGAGTTCCAGTCCGGTCTTTACTATGATACGTCTTATATGGAGGTACTGTACTCTGGCTACAGGGGGCGCATCGGGCCCTAATACCGCCTCCTGACCGAACCGTGCGACCAGTGCGTCACGCATGGCAAAGGCTGCACGCTCCACCATATCGGCATCGTGACCCTTTAGAATGGCTGCCACTATACGTGTGTAGGGAGGGTAGTTGAATGCGTGGCGCTCCTCCATCTGTGTGGCGTAAAAACCTTTATAGTCATTCTGGCGTACCATATCCATGACCGGAGAGTCAGGCATGCGTGTCTGTATTATCACCTTGCCCGGTACATCCTTACGTCCGGCGCGTCCTGCAACCTGAGCCATAAGCTGGTAACCGCGTTCCGTGGAGCGGAAGTCAGGATAGCTCATCATGGAGTCGGCCTGTATTATGCCGACCACGCTCACCCTCTCGAAATCGAGTCCTTTCGATACCATCTGGGTGCCTATCAGAATGTCGGTACGACCCTCCTGGAAGTCATCGAGTATGGTCTCGTAGCCGTTCTTGGCCGAGTCAAGGTCCAGGCGTGCCATACGTGCCGAGGGGAACAGCTGGCGGGCCTCCTCCTCAATACGTTCGGTACCGAATCCGCGACTTCGCAGGTTACGGCCCTTGCATGAGGGGCATACCGCAGGTACTGTGTATCGCCGTCCGCAGTAGTGGCAGCTGGCTGTACCGGCAGTCTTGTGGAACGTGAGGCTCACGTCACAGCAGTTACATTTCTGAACCCATCCGCAGTCGGGGCACTCCACGGTACCGGCATAACCGCGGCGGTTGTGGAACAGTATGACCTGACGCTTGTTCTCAAGAGCCTGTGAGATGCTCTCTATAAGTATGGGGGAGAACAGTCCCTGCATGTATTTGCGGCGGCGCAGGTCGGCTGTATCGACCACCTTGATCTCCGGCAGCTGCATGCCGCGGTAACGCTCCGTCACGGTAACCAGTCCGTATTTGCCCGATATGGCGTTTGCATAGCTCTCCAAAGCGGGTGTGGCGCTGCCCAGCAGCGTCTTGGCTCCGCATATGGAGGCCAGCATGATGGCGGTGTTGCGTCCGTTGTAACGGGGTGAGGGATCCTCCTGCTTGAAACTGGGCTCATGCTCCTCGTCGACAATGACCAGACCCAGGTTGCGGAACGGCAGCATCACGGCAGAGCGTGCTCCCAGAACCAGCTTGTATGGGTTCTCACCAGCCTGTTTGTTCCAGACCTCCACTCTTACGTTATCGGCGCAGCGGGAGTGGTATACGCACATGTCATCGCCGAAAACACGCTGAAGACGGTGCTCTATCTGGGTAGTAAGTGCAATCTCCGGAAGCAGATAGAGTACCTGGCGGCCCATCTTGAGCTGCTCCCTGATGAGGTTTATGTAAATCTCGGTCTTGCCGCATGCGGTCACACCGTGCAGCAGGCATACGCTCTTGGTACGCAGCAGGCTGTGTATGCTGTCCAGCGCGGTCTGCTGGGCAGGGCTCAGTATGGATGGCTGTGAGAGTGTCCCCTTGAACTGAGGGAGTCGTCCTGTCTCAACCTCGTAGGTCTCCAGATAACCGTTCGAGAGCAGTGTGTTAAAGGCCGATGCAGCCTTGATGCCCTCCATCAGAGCCCTCTTGGAGACCGGTTTGCTCTGAACCTTGTCCTCTTTCAGGCCCGATAGCTCCAGATAGCGTGAGAACAGCTCCTTCTGCTTGACGGCTGTCTTGCCGAACTCGGGATAACTGTCTGATATACAATCTTCCTGTATATCTTTTCCCAATCTTACGAATACCGTAATTCTGGGCTTGTATGATTGTTCCTTCGCGCTCGAATCGGGTCTCAGTCCCGACGGAAGTGCTGCTTTAAGGACATCACCGGGTGAGCAGATATAATATTTGCGCATCCACTCCATGAGTTTGAGCTGTGAGGGGAGGAGTGATGGGTATCTGTCATCAAGCACGCTCAGTATCTCCTTGGCCTCATGCTGGAGCGGAGGGTTGTCATGGACTCTTACAATCACTCCCGTAAGGCGCCGTCCCTTGCCGAAAGGCACATAAACCCTCGCCCCCGGCACAGCCAGGCGCTCATGCTGACGGGGTATGCTGTAGGTGAACAGGTCGTTCAGCGGTACCGGTAGGATTATGTCTGCAAATAAGCCCATACTTTATGCAAAGATAGACAAAAAAAGACCGGCTCTTCAAAGAGAACCGGTCCCATTATATCTGGTTTACCGAATAATCAGAATGTCCAGGTAAGAGAGAACTGGAGTGTGCTGGCCTTGATGTCAACAGGCTTGTGGTCGATGGCAGTTCCCGGTGTGGGGTTCTCGGTGAACTTGTAGGCACCCTCCTTTGATACGGGGATGTTGTAGTTTACACCGGCCTGGATATGGTTGATAAGCTTTACGCCGGCACCAACATTGATGCTCCATGTGCTCTGCTCGAGTGCAAAGTTCTTGACGTCATCGCCGTCCTTGAACTCTCTGTCCAGATCACCGATCTTGAAATCAAACTCAGGACCTGCTGCAAAGTATACGGCTGCAAAGTTACCGAGTCCGAGAGAGTATTTCAGTGATACGGGGATAGCCAGTGAATGGTTCTTCATTGTCTCCTCATCTGAAACCTCAAAACCCTTCTGAGAGTAGAGAACTGCTGCATCAACACCAATGCCTATGATAGGAATCTGAATCTCAGCCATAGGACCGAAGAAGAAACCGGTGTAGCTGTCCTTGTTCATGGCAGACTCCTTGTTAACGGCAGTGATGTCATTGTTAACGAGGTTGAGACCACCACGGATACCCCAACTGAACTGGGCGGAAGCCGGAAGGATTGAAAGCAGTGCAAGACCGCAGATAACTAAAGCTTTTTTCATATCAATGATTATTTAAATGATTGTCTGTTCAAGTAGTTCCTGTAACAGGTTTGCCTGCAAAGTTAACACAATTTAAAGAAAACAATCAGGTCAGTCTCTTTTTTTGACTGACCTGACCTGTATGAAGTATTTTTAAACCTGTATCAGCGGTGTACCGAGATACGTTCTCCCGATGACTGCTGACGCGGTGCACGGGGTGCCTTTTCACGTTTGGGCTTGGGCTCCTTTGCAGGTTTCTCCTTCCTGTCCTGCGATTTCTGTGCGGGTTCAGTCTGGGACTGCTCGGTCTGGGAATCGTTCCAAAGACCCTTCTGGAAATCGGCCAGCTGTTTTTCTATGCGTGCCCTCTCAGCCTCGAGAGCTGAATCAGTCTCGCAGTACTCTGACAACGGCTGGTTACGAAGGTTCGATGTCTTGTATATATCGCCGTCATACAGACGCATGGCAAAATAGTCGTCGAGTGACATGTTGGTAGTGTTGTTGTAGCTGCTTGTCATGACCTGAGTCTGTCCCAGATAAGGGCTTATCTCGTCATAGTTGAGCCAGAACCATTACCGGGCAGATAGCTGTCACACGTGTCTGGTAGTTTGAGAGCTGGTCCAGATAGTTGCTCTCCTTTATGTAATACTTTTCCGGATTGGGAATGTCATTAGGCTTGATCACATACTTGCCGTTCTCCTTGGTAAAGGGGATATAGAAATTGTCAAGCATGTTGTCAATATCCAGTACATTGTCGGGAGTGAACAACTCGTTACCGTCCAGACGGCACTCGTAAGCTGTGATCTTGCCGTCCAGGATAAGGTTCAGCACTAGTGTAAAGAAATTCACGCGGTCGCCCAGAGGAGCCTCGGGGTAGTAGAGCGCTGCATTTTTCTCCTTCTTGAGGTCCAGTTCACGGTATATGTCACGTCTCCACTGGACTTCGGTAGGAACTGCAGTCTGGGCTGTATATTGTGAGCGGGCACGCTCGCTCAGGGTAACTGCTGTAGGGCTTTTTTCAGCCTCTCTCTGGGCTGCCTGCTCCTGCAGACGGCGTGTGGGCTGTGCGCCGGCAATTGCCGGCAGCATAAGGAATGACATTAAAAGAACACTCTTTTTCATATTGTTATCTCCTCTCTTTTATCAGTTTACGACAACCTCGAGTGATGTGGTGAGCTGACGTTCAATACCATCGGGACCGATGGCTCTCACACGGGTTATATAGAAACGTTTGCCGCGTTGAAGCTGGTTGAAGTTGCTTTTCTGGCGGGTTGAGAACTTGTCACCGTCTGACAGCTCGGTAACGGCGTTACCGTTTCGGTCAAAGAAGGTGGTCTGGAAACCCAGTACGCGGAATCCTATGTTCAGAAGACCGTTGTCAATGGCTGCTACTATACCGTCGGCGGCAAGAAGGTTCTTTCTGGCCAGGTCTGTTCCGCCGCGGTAACGCTGGGTGTTTCCGTTCTCGTCCTTATACTCAATGAATGGTGCGGGATCGGGCAGCTGGCGTACGTGGAATTCATATTCACCCATGCTCTGCTGGCGTCCCTCCTGATTTGCGGTCACAGCTATCACCACATCCTGATTGGGGGTGGTGGGGTTGCATATGAAACCGTTGCCGCTGCGTGTCAGAGTGCCGCCTCCGTTCTTGAGTCGGGCCGATATCATGTTGCTGGGTACGCCGGGCACTGATATGCTCACGGGGTTGTCAATACCTGCATAGAGCACATTCATCATTGTGGCCGATACGGTTGCCAGCGGTGATACTACAGAGTAGTTCTGTGTAAAGTCACGACGTATGACTCCGTTACCTGAGTTGAGCTCCATGTATCCTGACAGGGTGTAGTCACCCGTCTTGTTGGCAGGAACCTCATACCAGCCGTCCTCAGAGTCTATCTTCTTGCCGTCAATGTAGATGGCGGGGCGTGCTGTAGAGTCAACGGCAGCCATGATGATGCGTGCCTTGAAACTGTTACCCTGTACCACGTTCTGTGATGTGGGTATCACATATGCGTTGATGGCGTTTACGCGCAAGTCACCTATATCGATGTTCTTGACCAGAGTATGGAGCACCTCACCCTCGGCATAACGTACATCATTCTGCAGTTTGGTGAGCATGGTGATGGCTGCAGCCACCGGCATGTTCTCATAGTTGTACTCCTGCCAGTTCTTGCCTAAGGCGCCGGCCTTGAGCGGGACATCGGTACTGAAGTTGTTGCTGATGATATCTCTCTGGGTGGGGTCGGTGACCATCTCCAGGATATTGTCGCGGTAGCTGTTTATGGCGTTGTAGAGCCTGCGGCCCTGACCGCGTGAGGGGTGGAGCATGACCTGTGTGGCTGCCTCAAGGTCCTCACGGTTGTGGATGTTGTTCACATCGGCGTCCTTGCCGTCGGCCTGGATGGCTATCAGGTTCTTGAGCTCATCGGCATAATTGAACAGAGAGTCCGATATCTGCTTGACATAGAGGGCCTTGCTGTACCATTCACCCACCTTCTCGTGGTTCATGGAGTCAGCCTCCGCAAACTCGCGGTATACCTTGTCATTCTGAAGGGTGGCGTTAGTGGTACTGTTGGAGAGGCTCTCCTCCACTATCGTGAAACCGTTCAGCACGTCCGATGATATATTCATGGCAAGCATCGCCAGAAGGACGATGTACATGAGGTTTATCATCTTCTGACGCGCCGATGGCGGTCTTTGTACTTCTTTCTTTCTCATCATAACCCTTTACTTGGCTCCCATTTGGGAATTCACCTTCATTGCCTCCACCATGCGTGCATATACGCGGTTGAGCTCCTCAATCTGAGCCACCATCTGACGGGTCTGCTCGCTGACCTTATCCAGATTCTCCATCTGGGTGCTGGCTGACTTGAGGTGCATCTCGTAGAATGTGTTGATGCTTATGAGGTTGCGTGAGAGCTGCTCGATCTCCTCGGTGCTCTGCTCCATACGCTCTGAGTGACGGCTCATCTGCTCCATCTTGACGGTGAGGTCATGGATGCGTGCAATGTAGTCCTGTGTAACCTGCTCCACACCGCTTACGTTGAGCGGGCTGCCTTCTTGGGGAGCGGCTGCCGGAACGGCTGCAGGTGCGGGAGCGGGTGCTGCCTGCTGTGAGGCCTGAACGCTGCCGTTTATGATGATATTGCCTCTCAGACGGGGAGCGTCGTCCTCCTCATCCTCTTCCTGGTTGGGGATATAGGGTCTCTCGAATCCGCTTATAAAGAACACGAGCACCTCGGTTCCCATACCGATGAACAGCATCAGGTTGGCACCCTTGATGTGAGTGAGCTTGAACAGCGCACCCAGTATGACGACTGCGGCACCCCAGCTGTAGAGGTAATTCAGAAGGATCCTGCCCTTGGGAGAATCCAGATAGTCCTGTATTTTGGTCAGAAGACCTTTATTCTCAGTATTTTCCATATCGAATCTTTTTCTTGTCGGTTTATCTGCGGCCCTTTGATGTTGAGGCGGTGCCTACCTGTGTGCGTACGCATCGGAATCCTATGTATGAGCGCTGCTCGTTCTGGTACTCGTAAGTACGCCATGAAGACTCAATGAACTTCTCGGGGTCCTTCCATGAACCGCCGCGGACAGCCTTTCTCTTCATGCTGTAAGGATCCTCCACCGCTGCGTTGTAATAGAGCTCCGGATTCATGTCGTTCATCTGGAGAATACCGGCCTCGATGTATGAGGTCGATGTCCATTCGGCTACGTTGCCGGCCATGTCGTAGAGTCCGTTGGAGTTGGGCTTGTATGATCCCACGCGTGTGGTTATCAGGCTTCCGTCCTTGGTATAGTTGCCGCGCTCGGGCTTGAAGTTGGCGTAGTAGCAACCTTCATCATCCTTGGAACCTGAAACCTTCCAGGGGTAGCGGTTGTTCTCACGTCCGCGTGCTGCGAACTCCCACTCAGCCTCGGTCGGCAGGCGGTAACGCTGTATGTACTTGGCCTGTGCGCCAAGACCAGCCAGCAGATACTCGGTACGCCATGCGCAGAATGCGTTGGCCTGCTCCCAGCTTACGCCTACCACGGGATAGTCGTTGTAGTTGGGGTGGTTAAAGTAGAGACGCATGTAGGTCTCGTTGTTGGCGTTGGGGAAGTCATTCACCCAGCATGTGGTGTCGGGGAATATGTTCACGATATAGGTGTTCACGAAATCGAACAGGCTTGAGAGCTCGCGGTTGATGGTGCGGCGTACTATGTTGCCGTTCTCATCGACATAAGCCGTATCCTTTGATATCATGACTCTCTCTTTCGATACCTCCTGATCGGTGTTCCTGGTCCTGTCCTTGGGGTCGAGCTGGTTCTTGCGCAGTGCGGCCTGGGTATAGTCAAAGAGTTCGTAACGGTAGTTGAGCTGCTTTACGTCAAGCATCTTCTCACCGGTTATAGGGTGTCTGTAGAAGATACTCTCTATGGCTCTCTGCTGGTCCTCGTTGGGTTTCTTCCAGGGTATAGGTTTGGTCCAGTTCAGATGAGGGGTGACAGGCTCGCCGTACTTGTCTTCGGTAATCATGAATGACTCGTCGCCGCCGTAAGCGGGATCGGCCAGACGTGTACGGATGATGGAGTCGCGTACCCACTCCACGAACTGGCGGTACTTGGCGTTCGACACCTCCTTCTCATCCATCCAGAATGATTCTACCGATATCTCTTTAGTGGGCGCGTTTGAACCCCACAGACTGTCGCCTGCCTCTTCACCTATCTTGAGAGAACCTCTCTTGACAAGTACCATTCCGTACGGCACCGGCTCACGCAGTGCAGTCTTGGATGAACCGGTCACCTCACCGCCGCCGGCACCGGCGTAACCGCTGCTGGTGCAGGAGTTGGTCAGGGCAATTACTGCTACCAGACCGGTAAGAACAATGTTTTTCAGTTTCATTGCGTTATAAATATCTTACACTTTTATGTACGTTTTTCCCTTTCTTGAAGAAATCCACCTGGGTAGCCCAGTTCACCATCAGGTCATGACTGCCGTTGAGGGCACCCACACCGTTGGTGTAGAACTCATATGCATAACCCAGAAGAACGTCTCCTATCCTGCCACCCACCATAGCGGTCACCGAAATGCCCGGAGTGTAGGTCGTTCCCAGATAGAGCAGCGTCTCGTTGAACTGGTAAGAGGCTCTCACCGACAGGTCCACCCTGTAAAAGTCCAGGTCGCTTTCCACCAGGAAGCATGGCTGTACCGATATTAACGGATTTCTGAGCCCGATATTGCATCCACCGCTTAAATATAACGTGGGTTCAATGTCCATTCGGGTCGTTTTTCCCTCTGTCTTTCCGAATTCCACCCTGGGGGAGTTTATGTGCTGGGCCGATGCACCCACCCACCATTCTCCCCGCACGTAGAGCAGTCCGGCACCCAGGTCTCCTACCGTACCGCGCTCATTGCCGGTGGGGAAAGCGGGGTCATTCGATGTCTCCGCCTTGAGCTTGGATCCGTTGAACTCCTCGGACATGACGCCGCCCTGTACACCTACGTTGAGCCATCCCTTTCCCATACCTATTTTATAAGCATAGTCAAACAGAAGACGGCGGTTGGTGAACAGACCGATGGTCTCGTTAAAGAGGCCCGCACCTACGGAGTTGCGCATCTTACCAAGCGGAACAGCCGTGTTGGCACCTATAAACATAGAGGCGGGTGAGTTGGTATAGCCGGTCATCTGCATGGCCAGTGAGGCTACCACGTTGAGACGGCTGTCACGGTTCATGGCGGCAGGGTTATAAAAATTCTCCACCTCACGGAAATGGGTGAAGTGGGCATCGGACTGTGCATGCAGTGTAGCTAGCGATATCATGCACATGAACAATGCTGAGGAAACGCGGCGTTTCATTGTGTTCATCAAGAGAATAACGGCAAAAATTGTTCATTATTTTTGCTCTTGATGAAATTTTATCTAATTTTGCGCCGCTTATTCCCTAAGAAAAAGTCAGAACTAAATAAAAATAAAGAACTTAAAATGATTATTGTTCCCGTTAAGGAGGGTGAGAACATAGAGCGCGCCCTCAAGAAATTCAAGACTTCGCCGTCGTCAGCAGTTTGACAAACCGTCAGAGCTCAAGCGCCTCAAGATGGAGCACGCCATCTACGTACAGAAACTGCAGCTGAACGAAGAGTAAAAAAAGAGCCTCAGGGCTTGCTTTTTGGATTTTTCTTTCATATATTCGTCACTGAATCCGTTCAGCGACGAATTTTGTTTTATGTATATAGATCAGTTCACGGATTACCTCAGGCTGGAGAGAAATTATTCTCCCAGAACCGTCAACAGCTACCGCCGGGACCTTGTCCTTTTCCGGCAGTTCCTTGCGGAGACTGACAGTGAACTGGATCTGCTTACAGCCGACAGGGACGTAGTGCGGCTTTGGGTCGTTGAAATGATGGAGCACCATCAGACCTCTACAACGGTAAACCGTAAGCTGAGCACCCTGCGTTCCTTCTACAAGTTCCTGCGCATGAAGGGTATCACGGACAAGTCACCGGTCCAGGGTATAAAGGGTCCCAAGAACAAGAAACCCCTCCCGCAGTTCGTAAAGGAGTCCGATATGAACGAACTCCTGGACAATACGGACCTGGGCGAGGGTTATATGGGAATCCGGAACAAAACCGTGATAGCCGTCTTCTATGAGACAGGGATGCGTATGGCGGAGCTGATAGGGCTCGATGACAGGGACATTGACATGGGTACCCGTACCATCAAGGTTACCGGCAAGCGCGACAAGCAGCGTTTCATCCCGTTCGGGAATGACCTGGAAAAGCGACTTAAGGAATATCTTGAAGCCCGTACCCAGGCCTTCGGAGAGACATCGGGAGCATTTTTCCTGAGTCAGAAAGGGGAACGCATACCGCGTCATCAGGTCTATCTGCTGGTCAAGGAGGCGCTGACCAAGGTATCGGACGTATCAAAGAAGAGTCCTCACGTACTCCGTCACACGTTTGCCACGTCCATGCTCAATCACGACGCCGAACTTGGGGCTGTAAAGGAACTGTTAGGGCACAACAGTCTGCAGACCACAGAGATTTATGTACATACAACGTTCCAGGAACTGAAGGAAATATATAAACAGGCTCATCCAAGGGCTTAAAAGTAAAAAGACTATGGAGACTAAGATTAAGGCGTTGCATTTTACTGCAACAGAACAGCTTCAGGCGTTCATCGAGAAGAAATGTGCCAAACTGGAAAAAGTGCATGAGTTCATCCAGAATGTAGAGGTAACCTTGAAAGTAGTCAAGCCGGAAACTGCTTTGAACAAGCAGGCAAGTATTGACGTTACAATCCCGAACGGAGAGTTTTTTGCCGAGAAAACATGCGATACTTTTGAGGAGGCTGTAGACGTTTGCCTGGATGCATTGACTCGCCAACTCAAAAAAAACAAGGAAAAACTGCGTGAGAAGTAAAAAAACAACGGCATTTCTTTGTTCAGAAAGAAATTTGAAATATCTTTGCACCCGCTCTTCGCTCCGGCGAGGGGCGGGTTCTTTGAAACCATGCCGCTATGGCTCAATGGTAGAGCAACGCACTTGTAATGCGTAGGTTGTTGGTTCGATTCCGACTAGCGGCTCTGAGAGGGTGAATTCCAGAGTGGCCAAATGGGGCAGACTGTAAATCTGCTGTCTTTCGACTTCGGTGGTTCGAATCCATCTTCACCCACAAAGCAGGACAAGACGATGCCGGGAAACCGGAGCCTGCGGTTCTTCACTGAAACCACCTTATTATATAAGACAGGTCAATGAAGATCAGTCGTGACAATAAAGTTGCGGGAATAGCTCAGTTGATAGAGCATTAGCCTTCCAAGCTGAGGGTCGCGGGTTTGAGTCCCGTTTCCCGCTCAAGATTTGTCGCTGTTATAGGTCCCCGGTTCAAATCCGGGTAACAGCTCAATTTTAAATGAGGATAGGAGGAGACCGCCCTGGCGGGAGCCTTTTTGTAGTTGACATCAAGTTTATAATCAATAAAATAGCTTTAAAACTATGGCAAAAGAGACATTTGTGCGCACGAAACCGCACGTAAACATTGGTACTATCGGTCACGTTGACCACGGTAAGACAACTCTGACTGCAGCTATCACCAAGGTACTTGCTGAGAAGGTATCAGGTAACGCTGATAAGGTTAAGTCATTCGATCAGATTGATAATGCTCCTGAGGAGAAGGAGCGTGGTATAACCATCAACACTGCTCACGTAGAGTATGAGACCGAGGCTCGTCACTACGCACACGTTGACTGCCCGGGTCACGCCGACTATGTAAAGAACATGGTTACCGGTGCTGCTCAGATGGATGGTGCTATCGTAGTAGTTGCTGCAACTGATGGTCCTATGCCTCAGACTCGTGAGCACATCCTGCTCGCCCGTCAGGTAAACGTTCCCCGTCTGGTTGTATTCCTGAACAAGTGCGATTCTCCCGATGTTGACGCTGAGATGATCGACCTCGTTGAGATGGAGATGCGTGAGCTTCTCGATGCTTATGAGTTCGATGGTGACAATACTCCTATCATCCGTGGTTCTGCTCTTGGTGCCCTGAACGGTGTACCCGAGTGGGAGGACAAGGTAATGGAGCTGATGAAGGCCGTTGATGAGTGGATTCCTCTGCCTCCTCGTGCTGTTGACCAGCCCTTCTTGATGCCTGTTGAGGATGTATTCTCAATCACTGGCCGTGGTACAGTTGCTACAGGTCGTATCGAGACTGGTGTCGTTAAGGTAGGTGACAAGGTTGAGATCCTTGGTCTTGGTGAGGAGAAAGAGACAACAGTTACCGGTGTTGAGATGTTCCGTAAGCTCCTTGAGCAGGGCGAGGCTGGTGATAACGTTGGTCTGCTGCTCCGTGGTATTGAGAAGACTGAGATCAAGCGCGGTATGGTTCTCTGCCATCCGGGTCAGATCAAGCCTCACACCACTTTCAAGGCTTCTATCTACGTACTGACTCAGAAGGAGGGTGGTCGTCACACCTCATTCCGTAACAAGTATCGTCCTCAGTTCTACATCCGTACAATGGACTGCACCGGTGAGATCGCTCTCCCCGAGGGAACTGAGATGGTAATGCCTGGTGATAACGTTGAGATCACCGTTACCCTGATCTATCCTGTTGCTATCAACGTAGGTCTGCGTTTCGCTATCCGTGAGGGCGGCCGTACCGTTGGTTCAGGTCAGATCACTGCAATCGTTGACTAATTGATTCAACAATAAATGTCAGTCCCGAGCGCGGGACTGACATTACCTACGGGTGTAGCTCAGTTGGTAGAGCATCGGTCTCCAAAACCGAGTGTCGAGAGTTCGAGCCTTTCCACCCGTGC
>CACZCX010000003.1 GCA_902779875.1 uncultured Bacteroidales bacterium
CACCCAGAATTATCTCTGGTTTGAAGGGGATAATGAGGTTCCTGTTTATTGCAACGGGGATATCTATACGTTCCGGATAAAGGATAGTAGGATCTCGCCTGAATACCTCTGCTTTGTCTTGGCTGAAGAAGACATCCAGGCTGATATTAAGAGTCGCATTGAGGGAGCCGTTATTTCACGGGTCGGACGCAAATCTTTCCTCGATGTTGAGATTCCTATTCCTGATGTCGAGCAGGAATATCGTTTCTTGCAGGAAGAGATGCACTTTATCTCCGAGCGTAAAACACGTCTGGCGCAGGAGGAGAAGGAGGCGCATAAGGAGAGTCTGGATGACATCAAGGATGATATCGAGGACAAGATTCACCTTCTTGGCCCGTATAATTTCAACGTCCAGTCCGGAATTAACCGGATCCTTAGGAAGCTTAAGAAAGGGGAAACGCTCGATGCTTCTACTCGCATTTTCAAGGATGCCGATATCCGACTCGATAGCTACTTGGAGAATCTGCTTTCCAAGAGCCAAGCTGCCGGGTATATCACCGCTTCCATTGGCGGTTCGATTTTCGAGGCTGTGGATCGCCCGCTGGATAGTTTCATCTTCCTGCAGGAGTATTTGGCATATCTCCAGGCCGACGACGAGTATGAGGGCATCAAGTTCCGTTTCAACACCATGGTTGACCTCAACAAGCTTCCTGAGGGCTTTGACGCATACGTTATATCAAACGGTACACCTACCGCACGTGACCTCAAGATTCCCGGACGTGAGCTCAAGGGCGTATATTTTGCCCTGCAGATGCTTACACAGCAAAACCTCCGTCTGGCCGGTCAGGAGTTCACTCCCGATGAGACCGTATCGGCCAAGGGTAAGAGGGTGCTGGTTATCGGCGGCGGTGATACCGGTAGCGACTGCATCGGTACATGTCATCGTCAGGGTGCCGTAAGCGTAACCCAGATAGAGATCATGCCCAAGCCTCCCGTAGGCTACAACCCCGCAACACCCTGGCCGCAGTGGCCTAACATCCTCAAGACCACTACAAGTCACGAGGAGGGTTGCGAGCGCCGCTGGTGCCTTACCTCAAACAAGTTCCTTGATGACGGTAAGGGTAATCTCAAGGGCGTAGAGGTTGAGACCGTGGAGTGGGTACCCAATCCCGAGGGCGGCCGTCCTATCATGAAGCCTACCGGTGAGAAGGAGATCATAGAGTGCGAGATGGTGCTTCTGGCCATGGGATTCCTCAAGCCCGAGCATCCTCAGTATGCTGAGAACGTATTCCTGGCAGGTGATGCCAAGAACGGAGCCAGCCTGGTGGTACGCGCCATAGCAAGCGGCCGTGAGACTGCAGCACGTGTAGACGAATATCTCAAGAACAAGTGATTATGGGTAGGATGATAAATTTCAGCAAGATGCATGGTCTGGGCAATGACTACATCTACATCAACGTGATGGATATGACCCTGCCTGACCCTGCAGCGCTGTCAGTACTGTGGAGCGACCGCCACAAAGGGATAGGCTCGGACGGCATTATCCTTATAGGACGCTCCGACAAGGCCGATTTCAGCATGCGCATATTCAACGCCGACGGTTCGGAGGCCATGATGTGCGGCAACGGCAGCCGTTGCGTAGGCAAATATGTCTATGACAAGGGACTGACAACCAAGACTGAGATTACCCTCGATACCCTTTCAGGAATAAAACGTCTGTCACTCCATCCGGGTGAGGACGGAAAAATCAGCTCGGTAACCGTCGCAATGGGCGCCGGAGTGCCTCTTAAGGTTGTCCGCGACGGTTCCGACGAGCTGATTGGCGAGACTCTCAACGTAGGAGAGGGTCCCACCGTATGTACGGCAATCGATATGGGAAACCCGCATATGGTCATGTTCGTAAAGAACGCCGGGAAGGCCCGGGTGGCCGAGGTGGGTCCTCTCATGGAGTACAATCCCATGTTCCCCAACCGCGCGAACATAGAGTTCGCCCAGGTGCTCGACCGACATCATATAAGGATGCGCGTCTGGGAGAGAGGCAGCGGTATAACGTACGCCTGCGGGACAGGCGCCTGTGCCACGGCGGTGGCATCGGCCATGCAGGGTTACACTGACCCGCAGGAGTGTGAGGTGATAATGGACGGCGGAGCGCTCACGGTGAGTTGGGATCCCGTTACGAAAGAGGTCCTTATGAAAGGTGACGCGGAATCCGTTTTTGACGGAGTTATTGAATTGCCGGACAAATAGTTAGCAATAAACCATTGACAGAGGGATTGACGTCCCTCTGTTGTGGCGTATAAATGGTTGATAGTTAAAACATATGATAAAGTCTAATCAGAATTTCTCCAGACTGCCCGAGAGGTATCTGTTTCTGGATATAGCCAAGAGGGTGGCAGCTTTCAGCAAGGCCAACCCCGAGGCTGACATTATTCGTATGGGTATAGGTGACGTGACCCGTCCTCTTGCCCCTGCCGTCATCAAGGCCATGCATGAGGCTGTCGATGACTGCGCAGCACAGTCCACTTTCCACGGCTACGGCCCCGAGCGCGGTTACCTGTGGCTCAGGGAGGCCATATCCAAGTATGACTACGCCGAGAGAGGCGTCAACGTACAGCCCGATGACATATTCGTCAATGACGGCGCCAAGAGTGACACCGGTAACATTGGTGACATACTCTCCACCGATGGCCTTGTAGGTATTACAGACCCCGTATATCCCGTATATGTGGATACCAACCTCATGCGTGGCAGCGTGATACGCTATATCACCTGCAATGAGGAGAACGGCTATTCGGGCGATATACCCGATGCCAAGATCGATGTCATTTACCTGTGCTATCCCAACAACCCCACAGGTGCTGTCATCACCAGAGCCAAACTCAAGCAGTGGGTTGACTACGCTCTTGCCAACGGCTCCCTTATCATGTATGACTCAGCATATGAGGCATTTATCCGCGACCCGGAGATTCCTCATTCAATATATGAGATTGAGGGCGCAAGAAAGTGCGCCATTGAGTTCCGCAGTTTCTCCAAGACTGCAGGATTTACTGGGATAAGATGCGGTTACACAGTTGTACCTCAGGAACTTACGGTATCTGACGGCAGGGGCGGTACCGTACGTCTGAATGAGATGTGGGAGCGCAGACAGAGCTGCAAGTTCAACGGCGCCTCATATATCTCACAGCGCGGTGCCCTGGCCATCTACACTGAGGAGGGACGCGCCCAGATACGTGAGACCATTGACTATTATCTGGAGACAGCCCGCATAATCAGAAAGAGCATGGAGGAGGCCGGTCTGGAACCCCAGGGCGGTGAGAACGCTCCCTATATCTGGGCCAAGACACCCAAAGGCATGACCTCATGGCAGTTCTTTGACGAGCTGCTGAACAAGGCAGCCGTGGTTGTCACCCCGGGCAGCGGATTCGGTCCTGCCGGTGAAGGTTATTTCCGCATAACCTCATTCGCTGACCGCGACCGCACCATTGAAGCGATGCAACGTATAAAAAACATATTATAAATCACTTATTAAGAATGGATAAAGAGGCAATACTCATTCTTGAAGACGGTACCAGGTACGTGGGCCGCTCATTCGGATACGAAAAACCGGTATCCGGCGAGCTGGTATTCTACACTGCCATGACCGGCTACCCCGAGAGTCTTACTGACCCCTCATACAAGGGTCAGATTCTTGTACCCACATTCCCGCTTATCGGAAACTACGGTGTTCCCGGTGACGAGGTTGTGAACGGCATTTCACGTTTCTTTGAATCGGACAGGATCCAGTGCTCCGCTCTTGTCATTGCGTCCTACACGGCTGAATACAGCCACTGGGATTCCGAGCGCAGCCTTGGCGACTGGCTCAAGCAGTGGCAGGTGCCCGGTATCTACGGCATCGACACCAGAGCCCTGACCAAGCGTCTGAGAGAAAAAGGTGCCATGCTGGGTAAGATTGTGTTCGGTGACGAGGACGTACCGTTCTACGATCCCAACAAGGACAATCTGGTGGCTCAGGTCTCATGTCCTGAGATAAAGCATTACGGTAACGGCAAGTACAAGGTCCTAATGGTTGACTGCGGTATGAAGAACAACATACTGCGCTGTCTTCTGGACTACGACGTAACCATAAAGCGCGTACCCTGGGATTATGATTTTACAAATGAGGATTACGACGGTCTGTTCATATCGAACGGCCCCGGCGATCCCGCCATGTGCACCAAGACAATAGAGCATATCCGTAAGGCCCTCACACAGGACCGTCCCATCATGGGTATCTGTCTGGGTAACCAGCTGCTCGCTCTTGCAGCCGGCGCCAAGACCTACAAGCTCAAGTACGGTCACCGCGGACACAACCAGACGGTACGTGTGCCGGGTACACACAAGTGCTATGTGACATCACAGAACCACGGATTTGCCATCGATGACAATACACTTCCAAGTGACTGGGAACGTATGTTCGAGAACCTGAATGACGGCACCAACGAGGGTATCAGACACCGGAGCAAGCCGTTCTTCTCAACACAGTTCCATCCTGAGGCATCGAGCGGACCTACCGATACCGGTAACCTGTTCGGAATGTTTGTAGAGAATATTAAAACTTACCTTAAAGAGAAGTAAGCCATGATGGAAGATGTAAAGAGAGTACTTGTGCTCGGATCAGGAGCACTCAAGATCGGTCAGTCAGGTGAGTTTGACTATTCCGGTTCACAGGCCCTCAAGGCACTGCGTGAGGATGGCAAATACACCATACTTATAAATCCTAACGTGGCTACCGTCCAGACCTCAGAGGGTGTGGCCGATGCCATCTACTACCTGCCTATCACAGCGGAGTTCGTGGAGCAGGTAATCCGTAAGGAACACCCCGACGGTATTATGCTCGCATTCGGCGGCCAGACAGCCCTGAACTGCGGCGTTGACCTGTATGAGAAGGGTATCCTGGAGAAATACGGCATCAAGGTGCTGGGTACACCGGTTCAGGCCATCATCAACACTGAGGACCGTGAACTTTTTGCCGATATGATGCGTTCCATAAACGTGAAGACCCCGCGCAGCGAGGCTGTGAACAACATGGAGGAGGCGCTCAAGGTTGTAAAGGAGATCGGTTATCCCGTAATCGTTCGCGCCGCCTATACGCTGGGTGGTCTGGGTTCAGGATTCTGCTCCAATGACGAGGAACTCAGGAAAGTGGCTGCATCGGCCTTCTCATATTCACCCCAGATACTGGTTGAGGAGTCTCTCAAGGGCTGGAAGGAGATTGAGTACGAGGTGGTTCGTGACCGTTATGACAACTGTATCACGGTCTGCAACATGGAGAACTTTGACCCGCTGGGCATCCATACAGGTGAGAGCGTGGTAGTAGCTCCTTCACAGACACTCAGTGACCACGAGTATCATAAGCTGCGCCGCATAGCCATCGACATCATACGTCACGTGGGTATAGTGGGAGAGTGCAACGTTCAGTATGCCCTGGATCCCAATTCCGATGATTACCGCGTGATTGAGGTAAATGCCCGTCTGAGCCGCTCATCGGCCCTGGCATCAAAGGCCACCGGTTATCCGCTTGCATTCGTGGCCGCCAAGCTGGGTCTGGGCTACGGACTGGATGAGATCCCCAACTCTGTGACCAAGGTTACATCGGCCTGCTTTGAGCCTGCCCTGGACTATGTGGTATGTAAGATACCGCGCTGGGACCTTGGTAAGTTTGAGGGTGTTTCAAGAATGATCGGCTCATCCATGAAGTCTGTGGGTGAGATCATGTCAATAGGACGTACCTTCGAGGAGGCTATCCAGAAAGGTATGCGTATGGTCGGACAGGGCCTTCACGGATTCGTGTGCAACGCCGTCAAGGTTCCCGATATCGAGGCTGAGCTGGTAAATCCTACCGATAAGCGTCTACCTGCTCTGGAGCTTGCGTTCGCTCAGGGTTACACAGTGGACCGTCTGCATGAGCTTACACGCATTGACAAGTGGTTCCTGTGCCGTCTGGCCAACATACACCGCATCAAGGAGCATCTTGCGGCTGCCGGCAGTCTGGAGGCTGTAGGAAAGGATCTTCTCAGCGAGGCCAAGTGCATGGGATTCAGTGACTATCAGATAGGTAAGCTGACCATAAAGGGTGATACCGATCCCCACGGCAAGGCTGCCAAGGTTCGTGAACTGCGCAAGCAGCTGGGAATCCTGCCTATAATTAAGCAGATCGATACGCTGGCCGGTGAGTATCCCGCATTCACCAACTACCTCTACATAACCTATAACGGCACAGAGAACGATACACAGCCCGAGCGTGACGGCAAGACCGTCATCGTGCTTGGAAGCGGTGCTTACCGTATCGGCTCTAGCGTAGAGTTTGACTGGTGCGGCGTGGCTGCAGTACGCAAGATCCAGGAGATGGGTTACCGTGCGGTCATGATCAACTATAACCCTGAGACGGTAAGTACCGACTACGATACCTGTGACCGTCTGTTCTTTGACGAGCTTACGCTGGAGCGTGTGCTTGACATATGCGACCTGGAGGCTCCTAAGGGCGTTATAGTATCGACCGGTGGACAGATACCTAACAATCTGGCCCTGCTGCTTGACCGTGCAGGCGTCAAGATCCTGGGTACATCGGCCGAGTCAATTGACAGGGCTGAGGACCGTCAGAAGTTCTCCGAGATGTGTGACGAACTCGGTATAGACCAGCCCCGCTGGAAGGAGCTCACCAATATGAAGGATATCTGGAGCTTTGTTGACCAGGTAGGACTTCCGGTGCTTATCCGTCCCTCATACGTGCTCTCAGGTGCCGCCATGCGTGTGGTATTTGACCGCGATGAGCTGGAGACAGCCCTCAGCAACGCAGCCGTGGTAAGCAAGGAGCATCCTGTAGTTGTGTCGGAGTTCCTGCAGCGTGCCAAGGAGGTGGAGATTGATGCGGTTGCACAGAACGGCGTGATCAAGTGCTATGCCATAAGCGAGCATATTGAGTTCGCCGGCGTTCACTCAGGTGATGCTACAGTCGTGTTCCCCGCACAGAAACTATACTACGAGACCATACGTCAGATCAAGAAGACAGCCAAGAAGATTGCAGGTGCCTTGAACATATCAGGTCCCTTCAATATCCAGTTCCTGGCCAAGGAAAACAGCATAAAGGTAATCGAATGCAACCTTCGCGCATCCCGAAGCTTCCCCTTCGTATCCAAGATAACCAAGTTCAACTTTATCGGAATGGCTACTGAGATAATGCTGGGCAAGGAGGTTGAGCCTTTCGGCAAGACTTTTGCCGATATCGACTATGTGGGTGTCAAGTGCTCACAGTTCTCATTCGCACGTCTGCTTAAGGCTGACCCGATACTGGGTGTGGATATGGCTTCGACAGGTGAGGTTGCCTGCGTCGGCGACAACTACCACGAGGCTCTGCTCAAGAGTATGATTGCAGTAGGTAACCGTGTTCCCTCCAAGGAGAAGGGTGTGCTGCTTTCATCAGGTCCTACCAAGTCCAAGATAGACCTGCTTGATGCCGCCAAGATACTTCAGGAGTCCGGTTACAAGATCTACGCAACCAGCGGTACCGCCAAGTTCCTTGGTGAGAACGGTGTTGACACCGAGGTGCTGCACTGGCCGGATTCAGAGCAGAAACCCAATGTGATGGATTACCTTCGTCAGCGTAAGATTGACCTTGTAGTAAACATCCCCAAGAACCTCACACAGCGTGAGATTGAGAACGGTTACAAGATCCGTCGTTCGGCTGTGGATTTCAATATCCCGCTCATCACCAACGCCCGTCTGGCAAGCGCCTTCATCTATTCGTTCTGCAAGATCGGAGTTGATGGTCTGGCCATTAAGAGAATTGACGAATACGTATAAATTTAAGGACTATAACTATGTGTGGTATAGTAGGTTACATAGGAAAACGTGAAGCGTGTCCCATACTCCTCAAGGGCCTGTCCCGACTGGAGTACCGCGGCTATGACAGTGCCGGAGTGGCTCTTATCAATGACAACGGAAACCTGGTCATATACAAGACCAAGGGTAAGGTGTCGGACCTGGAGCATGCAATAGAAGGCAAGGATCAGAGCGGCAGTGTGGGAATAGCTCATACCCGTTGGGCAACCCATGGTGAGCCCAACGATGTGAACGCGCATCCGCATTTTTCGGAATCAGGTAACCTGGCGCTCATTCACAACGGTATCATAGAGAACTACCGTTCCCTTAAGACCGAGCTTCAGAATCAGGGATATCACTTTAAGAGTGAGACCGATACGGAGGTCATCATACAGCTCATCCAGTATATCATGGACAGCCACTCCATCACATTGGAGGAGGCTGTACCCCTGGCGTTGAACAGTGTGATAGGCGCATATGCCATAGTTATAGTGGACAAGACCCATCCCGACCGTATGATAGCCGCCCGCAAGGGCAGCCCTCTCATAATCGGCGTGGGCGATGACGAGTTCCTGGTAGGTTCCGATGCAACCCCGATCGTGGAGTACACTGACCGTGTGGTCTATCTCGGTGAGGAGCAGATCGCTTTCATAGAACGCGGTAAGGAACTTAAAATTACCGACTTACGCAGCATTGAGCAGACAGCTGTCATCAAGAAACTGGAGCTCAACCTGAGTCAGATAGAGAAGGGCGGATATCCGCACTTCATGCTCAAGGAGATACATGAGCAGCCCGATACCTGCCGCACCGTCATGAACGGCCGTCTGCAGCATGAGCTGGGCATTGTCAAGCTCTCAGGCGTGATAGACCATAAGGATAAGCTGCTGGCAGCCCGCCGCATCATCATATGTGCCTGCGGAACATCCTGGCATGCCGCCCTTATTGGCAAGTATCTCATTGAGGACCTGACCCGAATCCCCGTCGAGGTAGAGTACTCATCGGAGTTCCGTTACCGCAATCCTGTGATATACCCTGATGACGTTGTGATTGCCATTTCACAGTCCGGAGAGACCGCCGATACCCTGGCTGCCATGCAGCTGGCCAAGGCATCGGGAGCCTTCCTGTTCGGCATATGCAACGTGGTGGGCTCGTCGATTGCACGTGCAGCCGATACCGGTTGTTACACACATGCCGGTCCGGAGATCGGTGTGGCATCGACCAAAGCCTTTACGGCACAGGTGGAGACCCTGCTCCTGCTGGCTCTGAGCATCGGTCAGGAGAAGGGTACCGTAGCCCCTGAGCAGCGTCTGGCCATCATCAAGGAGTTGCCCAACATACCTGCCAAGATTGAGAAGATCCTCAAACATGACAAGCAGATAGCCGAGCTCTCACGCATATTCACTTATGCGCATAACTTCATCTACCTGGGACGCGGTTACAACTATCCCATAGCGCTGGAGGGAGCCCTCAAACTCAAGGAGATATCATATATCCACGCTGAGGGTTATCCGGCAGCCGAGATGAAACACGGACCTATAGCCCTTATCGATGAGGAGATGCCTGTCGTGGTGATAGCTCCCAAGCGCGGACACTATGACAAGATACTGAGCAACATACAGGAGGTGAAAGCCCGTAAGGGTAGGGTTATCAGCATAGTGACCGAGGGAGACAAGGACGTAAAGAACATATCGGACTACTATTTTGAGATTCCCGATACCGAGGAGTGCCTGGTGCCGCTGCTGTCGGTCATTCCGTTGCAGCTGCTGGCATACCACATCGCCATTGCCAAGGGACGTGACGTGGATCAGCCGCGTAACCTGGCCAAGTCGGTAACAGTAGAGTGATTCATAAGGCCAAGCATAATGAAAAAGACCCAGATCCTGTCCGAAGGGTACACCAAGGTGGTTTATGACACCGATGACCCTGAAGTGACCGTAATTGAGTTCAAGGATACCGTAACGGCATTCCGCAACATAAAGCGTGCCACCATAAAGGGGAAAGGCCGGCTGACATGCCGCGTATCGTCGCTTATCATGGGCTACCTTAACTCCAAGGGACTCAAGACCCACTTTGTAAAAGAGGATGGTGACAACGGTCAGGTGTGCCTCAAGGTACGTGTCATTCCGGTCCGTATCATAATGCGTAACGCCGCTGCAGGCTCGATAGTACGTACATTCGGAATACCCGCAGGTACGGCGCTCAAGCATCCCGTGGTGGAGATGACCTACAAGAACAACGACCTGGACAATCCCATAATCAACCGTGACCATGCCGATGCGCTCGGTATAGCCACCTATCAGGAGACAGAGGCCATGATTGAGACCTCCCGTAAGGTCAACTCACTCCTGTGCGAGCTGTTTGCCTCAATCGGCGTGCAACTTGTGGATTTCAAGATAGAGTTCGGCTACACAGCCGACGGCACCATGGTCATTACCGATGAGATAAGCCCCGATACATGCCGTTTCCGTAACATGTCCGACGGCCGACAGATGGACCGTGACCGTTACCGTTACGACCAGGGTGATATAATTGATACATATCAGGAACTTACCAACCGTTTGGAGAAAGCTTTATGATGCAGGATTTCAAGGAGATACACCACGAATGCGGAGTGTTCGGCATATACGGGGTCGAGAATGCGGCGCAGTATGCATACTATGCGCTTCACAGCCTTCAGCACCGCGGACAGCAGGGCTGCGGTATCGTAAGCACCGACAGTCAGGGCATGCATCTTCATAAGGGTGCAGGTCTGGTCATAGAGATCTTCAACAAGCGAAACCTGGCGGAACTGACCGGCAACATAGCTTTAGGTCACGTGCGCTATCCGACTACCAATGTGGGAGGTATGGAGAATATCCAGCCCTTCATATTCAACCATCATACCGGTAACTTTGCCATTGCCCATAACGGCAACATAATCAACTCAGCCGAGCTGCGTCTCTATCTGGAGCGCCGCGGCAGCTTGTTCCAGTCCTCATCGGACAGCGAGCTGTTCGGCCATCTTATCAAGAAGGAGCGTTCGGAGGACCACCGAATCTACAATATCATGGATGCCTTGAATATGATCGAGGGTGCCTTCTCCATGATTATCATGACTCCCAACCGCCTCTACGCCTGCCGTGACAAGTACGGATTCCATCCGCTCTCCATCGCCAAGCTGGGCAGCGGCTACGTGGTTGCCAGCGAGACATGCGCTTTCGATGCCATCGGAGCTGAGTTCATACGTGACATAAACCCGGGTGAGGTCATATCGATAGACCACCACGGCATACGCTCCAATGACTATTCCACGTTCAAGCGTCACCGCATGTGCGTCATGGAGTATATCTATTTTGCACGTCCGGACAGCGATATAGAGGGCTGCAACGTACACTCCTTCCGCAAACTCTCCGGCCGTCTGCTCTACCGTGAGCATCCTGTCGATGCTGATATCGTGGTAGGTGTGCCTGACTCCAGCCTGAGTGCCGCCATGGGTTACTCCGAGGCAAGCGGAATACCGTATGAGATGGGTCTGCTCAAGAATAAATATGTGGGTCGTACCTTCATACAGCCAACCCAGGAGCTGCGTGACAAGGGTGTCAAGATGAAACTCTCACCTGTACGCAGTATAGTAAGCGGCAAGCGTATAGTACTGATTGATGACTCCATCGTGCGCGGAACCACATCCCGCCAAATCGTAAGGATGCTGCGCGAGGCCGGTGCGACCGAGGTTCATGTCTGCATAGCCAGCCCCAAGTACTCCTATCCCTGCTACTACGGTGTGGATACCGGTACATATGACGAGCTCATAGGCTCAAACCATACCACGGAACAGATACGTGAGTATATAGGAGCCGATTCTCTCTATTATCTTTCGCTTGAGGCCCTCTATGAGTCCTCAGGACGCAATATGGCCAAGTGCGAACTCTGCACTGCCTGCTTTAACGGTGACTATCCCACAGACCTGTATAACTATACTGAGGACAGGCTGCGTCACGATAAGTGCTGAACATAGGGTTCTATAAGATGCCAAAGCGCCGGGCTTCCCAGTCCGGCGCTTTGTTAATTAATAACCCTAAACTTATGAAAATCCAAATCTGTGGTAGATTTATTTTGCTATTCTGTTGTTGATGTACTCCATAGGAATGCTGTTGATAGCAACCTCGTTCTGAGCAGTTACCAATACATCGCTGAACTTCTCGGTGTACTCGTCCTTGATGTTCTCGATCTTGGCGGTCTTCTTATCCTCGTTGTAGTCTGCGCGGCATACGTTCTCTATGTCGGTGAGCATCTTCTGATACATGGGGATGAACTGCAGGGCATCGGCCTGGCTGAGTTCTGCAACTACATCGGCTACGGTAGCCGGGGCCTCGTTAACACTCTGAGCGTTTACGCTGATTCCGATGAACAGTGCTGCAACGGCAGCGATGACAGTCTTTTTCATAATTCCTATTTTTTTGTTTTGTTATTATTCCGTTTTGTTTTTGCGAACCTGCTTTCTTGCGTCGTTCACATATAAGATGCAAAAAGGGCCCCGATGTTAAGTCAAAAGTTAATGATTTATCCTTCATTAACATAAAGATTAACACGAATAATAGTGAAAATGTCGATGCAATAGAATGTAAATCAATAACATAATGTAAATATAGTTCGATTTGTTGTTTAACTATTACTTGTCAATTTGATAAGTAAAATAATGAGTTGGAGAAGGGGTAAAAAGAAAGGAGAGCATGTAATCACGCTCTCCTTTACCGTTCCGTATGGGATGATTGTTACTTGATGGCTTCAAGCAGCTGGTCACAGATGGCTTTCATACCTTTTACTGAAGGATGGCCGTTCTGCTTCTCAATGTCATGCAGTTCTATGAGCTGTACATCGTAGTGCTTGCATACCTCGCGCATGGACTCGTTTACGTTCTCACTCAGTTCAGAGTTCAGGATCGAGTATATCTCAGCCTTGGGATACTGTTTCTTGAGCATGTCAAGCAGGCAGGCCAGGGCAGGGCGGAAGTTCTTGCAGTCATCCTTGGTCCAGTCGGAATACTGGTACTCGCCAATAGGTGAGCGTGCCCATGCATCGTTTGTGCCGCCGAATACGAAAATGATATCGGGATCGCCCAGTCTGTCCACACGTGAAATGAAATTATTGCGTGACGCGTCCATACGGCCGTATCCCGTACCGCAGATCGTGGAACCGCCCCATGAGTCATTCTTGTCAAGTTCATAACCCTTGGCTTTGATATAAAGGTCCCACCATGTCTGTGAAACCTCCTTCACGTCATTGTTGTTGTCGGGGTAGAACGGGTTGTATCCCTCCGGGTTCATGCCCTGGAAAGTTGAATAAGAGTCGCCGAGAATGGAGACTTTCTTGGTCTGTGCCGATGCGGAAACGATGGCAAATGCCATAAGCACGATTGAGAAGATTCTTTTCATAATTAGGTATTTAGTATTAACAGTGCAGCAAACTTACAAATTTTTTCGCAGATAGTCAGAAATCCACCAGTTTAATTGAGACTGACTTGAGCTGCTGCCACCCGGCCTGGTCGGTGAGACGGATCATGAAGTGGTAGTCACCCGGGTCTACATCCTTTGGTACGACTATGTCAAAGAGCGCTTCATGAAAACGTTGACCTTTGGGAATCCTTTGGTCCTTGTTGTACACCCAGGGCCGAACCGGCTGTTTGGCAGGCTCCATGATACACTCCACGGCCGATGTGCTGTGAGTGTGATGGTCAAAGTTGTTGTGTATCTCTATGTTGAATGAACCCAGCTCCCTGTCATCGGTAAAGATATAATGAAAACGTATGGTATCACCAAGGCCGAATGCCTGGCAGTTCTCTGGAGTAGGGATTATTCCCTTGCCCGATATCTCAGGCATGGTCATATCCTTTGAGCGGTCGTCACTGGAACTGCTGCACGCACAGAGTGCGCACAGCAGCAGTAGGAATAAATCTTTCCTTTTCATCTTTGCTTAATCCAGATGGTCGTGATCGTGGTCATCATCATCATCACCGTCGTCCTCAACTATGTTGATATGTTCCTGAGCCACGCTTTGCTGTCCCTCCTTGTCGGTTACGGTAAGATGAAGGTGATATTCGCCTAACGGTGCATTCTCAGGTATGTCTATATGCTCGTGGAACTCAACGTTACGCACTCCTATATACTTACCTTCTACAAATGATTTCTCAATTTCGAAAGAACCGTCTTCCTGATGAATCTCCACATTGATGGCTCTGATCAGTCCCTCTGCAACGATATCAGCCTCCAGATGCAAGTCATGGCCCGGATGTGCATGCCTGCTGTTGTCATGTCCCACCTCGGTGAGGGTGATCTTGGGCTTGGCCGTATCATTACGGTCGTCGTCACAAGAGTTGAAACTTACTGTCATTACTGAAACAAGTGCCATAACAAGGCACATTCTGATATTCTTTTTCATAATTCTGTTTTGTTTTATCTGTAATTAAAAATCCAAGGCTATCATCAGTGTCAGGTTGCGTCCCGGTTCGGGTACATCAATCAGCCTGTAATAGCTGGTGTGGTCATAGTAGCGCACGTTCAGCAGGTTATTGGCCTGAAACAGTACTTTGACCGCGTTTTTACCGGCTTTCAGCTGCTTGCCGGCCTGCAGGTTCAGGGTCCAGTGCCCCGGGGTAGTCTTTTCGGGTGGGACAATCTCATTCATATCGCCGACCATATGGGCGTTCAGTCCGGCGAACCCGCCTTTGAATGTATAACATAGTCCGGCCTGGGCGGACCAGGGTGTGGAGAAGGGCAGGGTATAACCCCGTTTGGGACCGGACAACTGTCTTGCATACAGGTATTCGGCCGATACCTCAGCTTCCCAATGAGTCGACAGATTGAGGGTCATCTGTGCCTCCAAACCCCATCGGAACACCTTGGCCTGGCTGTAATGGTAAAGTTGCAGCCCCTCCACGTACGTGGCTGTCGGGTTCAGGTATATGTAATTGGGGAAATAGTTCACGTACGGATCAAACTGAAGCGTAAGACGGTCAGATTCGTATGTGATTCCCAGATCCAGCTGGTATGACTCTTCCGGGTCGAGTGAGGGATTACCTCGCTCATACCGGAATATGTGGTAGTTGATTCCGTCGGCTCCCAACTCCTTGGGAATGGGTATCCTGTAGCTTTTGCCCGCATTGGCCTTGATTAACCACCGTGCAAACCTGCGGTTTATGCCGGCTGACCATGTGATGCTGTTGAATGGGCGTCTCAGTTCCGAGGATCTCTCCACATATATTGAATCACCTTGTTCCTGAGGGGTCTTGAACCAGTCCCTGTAACTGTGGATATGGGTATTGGCATGATCCAGACGTACTCCGGCATTGAGTTTGAGCCCGTCATGTACAGCGTAACTGTCCGTGATATACAAACCATCCTGTAATGTCTCAAAGGACGGTATTATGAATCCCCATCCGCTCTGACGGTTCTTCTGGTACTCGGCATTCGCTCCAATCCTGAGCTCATGACATTCAACTGAAAGGATGTTCAGGGAGATGTTTGCCGTGTAGGTGTCCTTAAGGAAACGGCGTTCAAGAGTTCCGTCAGGCTTAGGCATATAACCGTGGCTTACAGGCTCCGACAACTCTTCACGCAGATTGTTCTGATAGGCCAGACTTGCCTCCAAGGTGAACATATCCATCTGCCACGATGTGTGGCTGAGCACTTTAAGGTGGTTCACCCACTGATAAGGCAGGTCTATGTCCCTGGCTGAGCGGTCATAGTCAATATCGGAAAGCCTCACCTCCAGTCCGTGGGCATTGGCAAAGAACCCGCTGCGTGAATAGGAGTCCGATACGCGCAGGTCGGTATGGAACCTGTATCCGGCATATCCCAGCATAACACTGCCGTCACGCTCCCGGCCGGCTGTGTTACGCAGCCGGCGGTCCTTGAGCTTTATATAGTAGGAGTAATACTGTATGCTGTCAGACGGAATCCTGTAGTCGCTGTAGTCCAGCCAGGTCATATTGGCATTGTAGAACATCTTTCCCTTCAATCCTCCTATTCTGGCCGATATGCCCGTCTGGTCGTTGACCGACCTGCCGATAATCTGCACCGAGCCTTCAAATCCGCAGTCGGGGATATGCCTTGAATAGAGGTTCAGGACACCGCCTATGGCATCGGAACCGTAAAGCAGTGCCGAAGGACCTTTTATTATCTCGGCACGTTCCACCGCGAACTGGTCTATTTCCAGCCCGTGATCATCGCCCCATTGCTGCCCTTCATGCTTTATGCCATCCTCACTTACGGCCATGCGGTTGAACCCCAAGCCGCGTATCATAGGCTTGGACTGCCCTGAGCCAATGCTCATAGCCTTGACTCCCGGTATGCCCTGCAGGGTCTGCATGAGGCTTCCGCTGTAGTTGCGCTGCAGATAGTCATGGCTTACCTGTACCGATGACTGTGACGAGTGCATCTGAAAATCCAGCTGCCGACGGTCGGTGACTGTGACATCATCAAGCACTACGGCGGTATCGGGCCACATTTGAGGCTCATTAACCGCTGACGTGCATACCATAAGCGCGGCAGCCAGTATGAATGTTGTCATGCTGATTGTCTGTTTAAATAAAAAGAATGAGATTGTCTCCTTTTAATTCAAAACAGATACGGGTGGGGCACGTAAGGGAGTAATGCCGCATGTACGCAGACGTACTGCAGCATGTAAACATATGGATGTCTTGTGTCGCGGCTGTGCAAACAGTATTACCGCGATTGTGGCTGCGGCTATATAAGAGAGCGTCAGGAACTGGCAGAGAACACACTGGTGTAACGGGTCATCGGTGACAGTCAGATGTCCCTGACAGCTGTGATTCAGGCAGTCTGTACATTCGGCAGCCGGCGCATCGGCGTGACGGTGTACGTGTACCGATGACAAAGCCAGCACCGGCAGGAATACTGCCAGCAGCAACCATGCATACAGCTGTCTTTTCAATGCCTGTCTCTTCATCTCTCTTGCGGGCGCAAAGATAGCATATATTTAAGAAAAAACAGCCCTGGAATAATCTGTAAAGGTTATACCTCCGATATGGAGGTCAGTCCATAGGATAAACGACACCCCATTTCCGTCTAAGGGAGTCCATGACCTTCATGATGTCAAGTGTCTCCTGATGAGGCATGTACGGTGACTCCAGCCAACCGTTCCTGAGAGCTTCCCTGCAAGCCAGGACCTGATACTCGTAACCGGTAATCTGGCCGGCAGGTTTGTCAAAGACGGCAGTGGGCTTGTAGTCATTGTAAACGGTTATGCGCTGGGGACAGTTAATGTTGTCCACTATAAGGTACCCTTCGGTGCCGCAGATCTGACCCAGTCGTCCGCACAGGCAGAGGGTGCTGGACTGGATGTTTGCTATGCGTCCGTCACTGTATGACCAGCTGATGGAGTTGTGCATGTCCATGCCGGTGCTGCTCTTTATGCAGTTGGTGCTCTCGTTTATGATATCGGCACCGAAATACATGCGGCAGAAGTTAATACTGTATACGCCCAAATCGAGAAGGGCGCCTCCGCAAAGGTCAGGCCTGAGTATTCGCTCCTTGAACTCCATCATATAGCACAGACTGGCGTTCAATAGACGCGGTTTTCCGATGGCTCCACTGTCCAGAAGCTCCTTTACCTTGAGTGAGAGGGGCATGTAGCGGGTCCAGATGGCCTCTGTTATGAAGATTCCTTTCTTGTGTGCCAGGTTGAGCAGGGCATCGGCCTCACGGGCATTGGCGGTGAAGGCCTTCTCACAGAGTACGGGCTTGCCTGCGTTGATGGCCAGGCTGGCGTGCTCAAAGTGATGGGAGTGGGGAGTGGCTACATATACAAGGTCAACCTCCGGATCCTCAACCATCTCCTTGTATGAGCCGTAGGCTTTTTGGAACCCCCAGTGACGGGCAAACTCCTGAGCACGTCCCAGGTCACGTGCAGCTATGGCATACTTCATTGAACTGTCAAGGCCTGTGAGAGTCTCGGCCATCTTGTCGGCTATCCAGCCGGCTCCAATTATTCCTATCTTCATATCGGTACAGTAATTACTTCTTTTGGTAAAGATAAGAAAAAGAATCGAATTATTATATTTGCGTATATAAGCTAACACAGACGCGTTATGAGGAAGGTTTTGCTGTCATTGCTGCTGCTCATGGCTCTCACTCCCGTCAAGGCCGATGAGGGCATGTGGATGTTGCCCACACTTGACAAGACAATCGGGGCCGATATGAAGAAACTTGGGCTCAGGATAGATGTGTCGGACATATATGATGAGGATAACCCCTCCATAAAGGATGCTGTGGCTAATTTCGCCGGAGGCTGCACGGCTGAGATAATATCAGACCGCGGACTGCTCCTGACCAACCACCACTGCGGATTCTCCTATATCCAGTCTCTCTCTACACCTGAGCACAACTATCTGGAGAATGGATTTTGGGCTATGAGCCAGGAGGAGGAGATACCGGTTCCCGGACTCCACGTTACTTTCCTTCAGCGCATGGTACCGGTACATGGCGGCGGTGCAAGGGAGATGATGGAGAAGCTTGAAAAGGAGTATCCCAATTCCAACTGCCGTTTGGTTTCGTTCTATAACGGTACTCAGGTCTATATCCTTGTTGAAATAACCTACCTTGATGTACGTCTGGTGGGTACTCCTCCGGTGGCGGCCGGAAAGTTCGGAGGTGAGACCGATAACTGGATGTGGCCGCGCCATACATGTGACTTCAGCATGTTCCGTGTCTATGCCGACGAGTATGGCGAACCTTCAAAGTACGACGAGGATAATAAACCTATTGAAACCGACAAATACCTGAGTATATCGCTCAAGGGGTATGAGGAGGGCGACTTTGCCATGATCATGGGGTATCCCGGCCGTACGCAGCGCTATCAGACCGCAGCACAGCTGGAGCAGCTCATAGAGGTCCAGAACATACGCGTAGCAGCCCGTACGGCACGTCAGGATGTCATGTGGAAGGCTATGAACGGGAATGATACCATACGTCTTAAGTATTCCAACAAATATGCATTATCGGCCAACGGATGGAAGAAATGGACCGGTATGGACCGGAGTTTCAAGGAGCTCAAGGTAATAGAGCGCCAGAGGGCGAAGGAGGCCGATTTCATGAAATGGGTCAATTCAAACCGTAAGCGCAGGGCCAAGTACGGCAATCTGATTGAGGAGATAGAGAAGGAAGTGAAAGCCAATACCGAATACAATGTCAGGAACGCAGTATTCAGCGAGAGCCTTGGCACTATAGAGTTGCTCCAGGTAGCCTCACCTTTCAATAGAGGCAGCAAAAGATTCTTCAGCAATTATGACGCACGGTTGGATCGGGATATAGCCAAGACTATGGTGGAGTTCTATAACAGCCATGCCAACGCCAAGGATTCGCTGGACCTGACAGGGATTGACCTGGACAGCATCTTTGCCAATACTGTATTTGCAGATTCCGTTCTGGTTCATACCAAGACTGTTCAGGAACTTCAAATGGATCCTGCCTTTAAACTGAACACTATGGTAACAGAGGCACGTATGAGGATTATGGAATCATATTCAAGCAGTAACGGTACCAGACTGGATTCTCTCTCCAGACTTTATACACAGGGACTTATGGAATGGCACAAGGGCTCCAGACTCTATCCTGATGCCAATTCAACCTGTCGTTTCACATACGGTTCCATACTCGGCTACGATACAAAGGAGGGCAGTCACATGGACTACTATACCAATATGAAGGGTGTCATGGACAAGGAGAATCCCGATAATTACGAGTTCATTGTCCCTGCACGTCAGAAAGAGCTCTATGAGAAACGGGACTTTGGCGATTACGCCGGTCCTGACGGTGAGGTCCCGGTATGCTTCATAACCAACAACGACATAACAGGTGGTAACTCGGGCAGCCCCGTAATGGATGCCGACGGCAATCTCATCGGCCTGGCCTTTGACGGAAACTGGGAGGCCATGAGCGGTGATGTCATATTCGAGCCCGACCTTCAGCGCACCATATGTGTAGATATACGTTACGTGCTCTGGATGATGGACAAGGTTGGTGGTGCCGGTTACCTTCTCGATGAGATGAATATAGTCCGATAATAGATGACTGCAATGAAAAAGATAGTAGTACTGAGCGGCTCAGGCATAAGCGCCGAGAGCGGCATCTCCACATTCCGTGGAGGCAACGGCCTGTGGGATAACGAACCGGTTGAGGCTGTCGCTACCATTGACGGCTGGTATAGGGATAAACAGCGTGTGCTCAGGTTCTACAACGAACGCCGTGCGCAGCTGGCTACCGTAGAGCCTAATGAGGCTCATCGTATCGTAGCGGAGCTGGAGAAGGATTTCAAGGTATGCGTGGTTACCCAGAACGTTGACAATCTCCACGAGCGTGCCGGAAGCACTGATATCATACACCTGCACGGCGAACTTACCAAGGTGCGCCCCGAGGATACCTATACCGATATGGACTGGTGGAGTGAACGCTATGTCCAGGATATCGGTTACAAGCCAATCAATCTCGGTGATAAGGGCGGTCCCCACAACACACAGCTCAGACCGCATATCGTTTGGTTTGGTGAGCAGGTCCCCAACCTGAGCCGTGCCGCCGATGAGGTGAGTTCGGCCGATATACTACTCATAATAGGAACCTCCATGCAGGTATATCCGGCAGCGGGACTCTATCAGTATGCCCCGTCAGGCTGCCGCATATTCATGGTCGATCCCGATGAATCGGCCGCCGCACATGTGAGCGGGGTGGTGCATATAAAGGATGTGGCAACCGCCGGCATGCGCCGTTTCCGCGAGATGGTAAAGGATCTCTAAGCCCTACAAGACAGGTACCCCTATAAAAGATGTTTCCGCCATCACATCTCTGTGACGGCGGAAACGCCTCTCATTAACCTAAATTACCTAATTCACTATAAATGCCGGGAGAGGGTCCGGAATGAACAGTTTTTATCTATGTAAGGTTTTCATGGATGTTTTTGGTCCAAGCACATTGCCGACTTTGGATTTCTGCTCCTTGACCTTAGCCGTCAGGCCCATTCTGATGTCTTTTGATGAAGAGCATATCAGGAATCCGTAGTCACCACCTGCGACTACCCACGCTGATGCCTTCTCATCGAACGATGCCAGATCGGAGGTCTTAACTGTCATCACGACAGTGGCAGATTCACCCGGTTTGAGCAATTGGGTCTTGGCGTATGCCTTGAGCTCCTTGACAGGTTTGTTTGCCTGCTTGCTGTCGGGTGCGGCTGTATAAAGTTCTACAACCTCCTTGCCGTCAAAGTTGCCTGTATTCTTGACTTTTACGCTAACTGTATATGTATTTCCATTATACTCAATTGTTGCGTCACTGTACTCGAAAGTAGTGTAGGAGAGTCCGTATCCGAAAGGATATGATACCGGCACATCAAACGAGTCAAAGTAACGGTAGCCTACGTAAATATCCTCCTCATACTCCGTGTAGTCCACATTTCTGACTGTTCCGGTCTGTCCCTGGTTGAACATGTCAATGCGGGGATCCTCATCTATGGGGAAGTTCTTGGATGAAGCTACGTCAGTGAACCTTACGGGCCATGTCATGGTGAGCTTGCCTGAAGGCGTCTGCTTACCGCTCAGAACGTCAACCACACTGTTTCCGCCTTCCTGACCGGCCTGCCATGCGCAGAGTATGGCATCGGGCAGGTCCTTCCATGAGGCAGTCTCAATGGCGCCGCCTATGTTGAGCAGTACAACGACCTTCTTGCCTGCCTTGTGGTAAACCTTACAAACCTGCTCTATGAGTTTCCTTTCAGACTCCGAGAGTTCAAAGTCATCGGGTGAACGGTCTATGAATTCACCTGACAGGCGGCCGAGAGTGATTACGGCTACATCGGACCTGCGAGCCTGAGCGGTGAGTTCCGATGTGTTGAACAGCAACTCCTCGGGCAGGGGCTTGGGCATGAAACTCAGGAGCATGGCGTTCTTGGGATCATCCTTGGCCTTTTGTGCTATCTCGGCGTCAATCTGCTTCTTGCACTTATCTATATGCTTGAGGTATGCCTCCTTGAGCTGGTCCGATACGGTGTAACCTCCGTTACGGAGTCCGTCCAGAAGCGATACCACGTATGCGTGGTTCACGTTACCAGAACCTGTACCGCCGGCTATGAAGTCATATGATGTGCAGCCATAGAGGGCTACGCTCTTTATATCGGTTGTGAAAGGAAGGGCACCGTTGTTCTTGAGGAGAACCATACCCTCTGTCGCGGACTGTCTGGTCACTGCTGCGTGAGCCTCCAGGTCGGGCTTGTTGGAGTATTCGTAACCCTGGAAACGGGGAGTCTTCTCAATGAGGTTGAATATGCGCTTGATGTTACGGTCAAGGTCGGCCATGGAGAGCTGTCCGTTGTTCACGGCATCCACTATTGAGTGGAACTGCTCCTCCTTGCCGGGCTGAAGCATGTCATTGCCTGCCCACATCTGCTTGTAACCGTCCTTTCCGCCGTACCAGTCGGTCATGACCGTTCCCTTGTAACCCCACTCGTCACGGAGTATGGTGGTCACCAGTTCCTTGCTCTCTGATGTGTAGACGCCGTTAAGGTAGTTATATGATGTCATTACGGTCCAGGGATCGCTCTCCTTGATGGCTATCTCGAATGCCTTGAGATATATCTCACGCAGGGCGCGCTGGGTCATGCGGGCATCGTTGTTCATACGGTTGGTCTCCTGGTTGTTGGCTGCAAAGTGCTTTATGCTTGTGCCTACGCCGTTTGACTGTACACCGCGTATGTAGGCGGCGCTGGTCTTGCCGGCAACGACAGGATCCTCGGAGTAGTACTCAAAGTTGCGTCCGCAGAGCGGGTTACGCATTATGTTGACAGCGGGAGCAAGCAGTACGTCAGCACCGTATTCCTTTACCTCCTGACCCATGGCTTTGCCCACCTCTTCAATAAGTTCGGTGTTCCAGGTCGATGCCAGAAGTGTTCCGATGGGGAAGTGAGTGCAGTAATAGGTGTTGTCATCACCCTGACGACGGGCGTCTATGCGGAGTCCGGCGGGGCCGTCGGCCAGTACAATGGCGGGCAGTCCGTATTTTTCAAGCGGGTAGGTGGTACCTGCCGCTCCCGGAACGAGCATCTGGGTGGAACCGATCACGGCGTTGTCACCGGTTGTGCCGGCCATTCCTGTACCTATCACAAAACGCGCCTTCTCCTCAAGAGTCATCTGTGAGAGTATCTTGCGGTCTATCTTCTTTCCGGTGTTCTCATCGGAACCGCAGCCTGCTATCATCAGTCCAAGTCCGAGTGCTATGAATGTGTACTTTCCCATATGCCTTACTTGAAAAGTAGTGGAACAAATTCCGAGAGGTAGATTCTCCAGTTACGCCATATGTGACCGCCCTCGGTCTCCATATAGGTATACTTGTAGTTCTTGCTGTCCAGGACACCGCGGAGTGCCGTGTTGTTGGAATAGAGGAAATCGGTCTTGCCGATACCAATCCAGAACAGTTTGGGGTTCTTGCTGAAAAGATTATCGATCTTCTGGTCGCGGTTCTCGTAAACTGTCTGCAGACCGCCGTTCTGCTGCTGGTCAACAGCAGCTGAGAAGAGTCCTATATAATCAAATGTGTCGGGGTTGTTGATTGAAATATAGAGTGAGTGGAAACCGCCCATGGAGAGGCCTGCAATGGCGCGGTGAGCCTTATCGGCCTTTACGCGGTAGTTGCTTTCCACAAACTTTATGACATCGGGGAATGCGGTTTCAAAGTAGCCGTCCATGGTCTTGGGAAGACTCATGGTGGGAACAGTGAATCCTTTTGAAGTCTCACCGGGGGCGGCTTCCTCCGATATGTTGCCGTTGGTCATTACCATAATCATGGGTTCAGCCTTGCCCTGGGCAATCAGGTTGTCGAGAATCTGAGTGGCTCTTCCAAGCTCACTCCAGGCGTTCTCGTCACCTCCTATACCGTGCAGCAGGTAGAGAACAGGGTATTTTTTACCGCTGGTCTCATATCCTGCCGGGGTATAGATTGTGCAGCGACGTTTTATCCCCTCAGTGGGGCAATCGTACCACACCTTACTGACTGTGCCGTGCGCCACATTATTAACCTTGTAAAGATCTGCACGGTCACCGCCAATAAGAAATATGTTGAACAGGTTGCTAATGTCGCGGATGGTATAGACGTTTAATGGATCTGTGATTTTCGCTCCGTCGACAATGAAATTATATGTATATAGTTCCGGTTTGAGGACATCGGACGTAAAGGACCAGTTGCCTCTTTCATCCTTTGTCATGTCAACTGTTCCCTGAGTCTCAAATGTTCCGAACTGAGTCTCAATTACCTGATTGGGCAGGAAATCGCCTGTAACCTGAACCTTCTGTGCGCCGGGGGCCGACATACGGAATGTTACAGTGTTGTCATCATTGATCTGGGGGGATACAAGCTGCTGACCCTGGCCGAACGAGAGGTTCTGCTGAGCGGTTGCTGTCATGCTGAATAGGATAGCAATAATATAGGTCAGTTTCTTCATAAACAGTTGATTGTTTTTTTACCGGTGCAAATTTGGTGACACTTATTCCAACAGCTTGTCGGATTTGTTTATTTGATTGTCGGATTTGTTCAAAAGGTTGAAACAGGCTGATTTGTTGTTTGTTTTGTGCTGTAATTTGAACTTATGGAGTTATTTTTGTGATTCCAACGACATAATAAATATATGAATAAGGTAATCCGCACTGGTCTGGCCGTTCTCTCACTGCTGGGACTCATAGGTTGTAACGAGCCCGACACCATAACACAGGGTGACAAGGATGAGGTGAATGACCTTATCGTATCGAATGAACTCTCCAACAGCAGGGTCAAGTGCATTACCGAGGATGCGCAGGGATTTCTGTGGATAGGTACATTCCGCGGACTCAACCGCTATGACGGCAAGGAATACCACCAGTATTTCTGTGCATATGACTCCATGGGTCTTCCCGACAACAATATCCAGTATCTGCTCTGTGACTCTAAGAAACGTCTTTGGGTGGGAACGGTGAACGGAATAGGACTGTATAATGAGTTTGACTCGTTTGAACGTATCTCATTGCAGTCCAGAAACCGTAATATCCTGGGAATATTCGAGGACAGCAAAGGCCATGTCTATGCCAACACCACCAACAAGGTGTTCATTTACAATGAAGAGAGAAGGGAGTTCGATACGTTCCTGGAGAGGGAATTGCGCCGCGATGCCATGTGGTGCCGCTGTTACATAGCTCCCAACGATGACATTTACCTTCTGGAACTTGGTAATATATCGGTCTATACCAATGACAGTGATACGGCACTTTTCAGAAATACCGTACCCATGCGTGTTCCGGCCGAGGATTCCTATTTTACCGAGATGCTTCCCAACGGTATCCTGGCTGTGGCCGGAACCGGTTCCCTGTTCATGTATGACACAGGGGCCAGGCGTCCTGTAAGGATGCGCCCGCCTAACCGTCAGCGCCTGTTGGAGAACGGAAATACCATACTCTCCATGTGTCTGCTGGAGAACAACCTCATTCTCATAAGCACTGAGAAGAACGGAGTGTTCATGTATGATTACATCTCCGACAGGTTGGTGGCCCAGGGCGAGGACGAGTTTACATATAACATTCCCAATTCATACATAACCTGCATTTATGAGGATTCCCGCCGAAACATATGGTGCGGAACCTATGATCAGGGTCTGGTGGCAGACTATTACTATAAGGAGATATTCAACAGTGACTATAACGTAAACAGGCTCACCGGTAACGCATCGGTCCTGGCTCTGGCGGTTGACCGTGGCTCAAATCTCTGGATATCGACCCTTCTCAAGGGATTGTTCGTGTATCATCCGTGGTCGGGAAGGGCGGAGAGCGTCGAACTCAAAGGTCTTGAAGGGGCCGATGAGAACGCTGCCATAACCCATATGTATGCCGATAACGAAGGCTATTTGTGGCTCTCTACGGCCATGTCGGTTATAAAAAGCAGGTATGACGGACAGAGTCTGAACGTGGAATGCACCTATCGTGTTCCCAGGCCCATGGACTTTGAGATGAAGGACGGTACATTGTGGATATCGACCTCTACCACAAATGTTTACAGCATTGAACATAATACGACCACGGCTGTTCCCAAGCAGATATACAACGTGGATTTTACCTTTATACCCAAGATCCTTAATCTTTCGGACGGACGGATGCTGATTGCTGCCCTAAACCAGAAGATTGTGGCTATGGACCATGCAACCGGGCGTTTGAGAGAGTTGAATATTACGGATATGGACAAATGCGTACGCCGCAGCATGTTCATTCCGACCGATATGTATCAGGATACCAAGGGTGATGTCTGGATAGGTACCGTAAGCAACGGCGTGCTGCGTTACAACATTGAGGAGAACCGTATGGAACGTATCAGCGGTCTTTCATGTTCGGATGTGGGCAGTATCATCGAGGATTTCAACGGAAACATCTGGATAAGCACCATGAAGGGTCTTAACCGTTATGACCGTAACTCCGGACGCATTAGTTCCTATTATAAGGTGGACGGTCTGAGCGGTGACGAGTTCTACGACAGGGCTGCCTGCCGACTGCCCAACGGCAAGCTGGTGTTCGGCGGTATAGACGGTATTACCATGTTTGACCCCTCCGAGGTGGTCGCCGAGCGTAACCTGCCCCTGTTCCTGGGTGACCTTCACGTGCATAACCGCCTTATACGTCCCGAGAAAAACGCTCCTTTGGAGAAGATGCTCGATATGAGTGATGTGATACGTTTGAATCACAAGGATAACAGTTTCAGTCTCTCTTTCTCGGCTCTCGACTTTGGTGAGCACGAGCGTGTGCGTTACTATTATAAGATGGACGGTTTTGACAGTCAGTGGATTGACGCCGGAACCAGCCATTCGGCCTATTATGCCAACCTGCCTGCCGGCAAGTACAGGTTCAGGGTTCGTATTACAGGCAGCGACAACGCCCAGGCAGGACAGGAGAGGAGTATCCGCGTGATAGTACGTCCGGCCAAGCTCAACACTTGGTGGGCATGGCTTATCTACCTCTCCATCATATCATACTATATCCTGGTGATCTACCGTAACGCAAGCCGCGTGGTAGAGGCGCGCCGTCAAGCCCGTAACGCGGAGCTGGAAAAAGAGCATGAGCAGCGTACCAACCGCATGAACATGAGCTTCTTTGCCAATATAGCCCATGAGTTCCGTACGCCTCTCACTATGATTGCTGGACCTGTCAAGCAGCTTGTCACCAGCAAGAACCTGCGTGACGAGGACCGTAAGCTGCTCTCCATAACCAACCGTAACGTGCAGCGCATGTTCAAACTGGTCAATCAGCTCATGGATTTCAACAAGCTGGAGAACGATACGCTCAACCTCAACGTGGCCCAGATCGATGTGGTAAAGCTGCTGAATGAGATTTGTGACACCTTTGAGTTCAACGCCCGCGAGAAGGAACTTTCCCTGAACCGTTTCGGACTTGAGGAGTCCCTGATGGCATGGACCGATGCCGACAAGGTTGAGAAGATAGTATATAACCTTCTGTCCAACGCGCTTAAGTTCACACCGGCAGGCGGCAGCGTGGATGTATCGCTCGATGTCAACAACGGTAATGTGACCATCTCTATAGCCGATACGGGCAAGGGTATACCCGATGAGCAGAAGGAGAATATTTTCAAACGTTATTACCAGCTCGACAACCAGACCAAGGAGTTCGTGAACTGGGGTACGGGCATCGGACTCTATTTTGCCCGCCGTCTTGCCGAACTGCATCATGGAGAACTCAATGTCAACAACCGTAATGAAGGACAAGGTGCCGTGTTTACATTTACCTATCCGATGGGTGAGGAGGCGTATACCGATGAGGAGCGCAGTATGCTTGTCAAGCAGGAGCCTGAGGTTATAATAGCCGAGCCGGCTGCCGGTGAGATTCCTCAGGAGATACAAGGCAAGGATGGACGCCCGTCAATACTGGTTGTTGATGACGATACCGAGATAATCAACTACATGCGTGTGCTGTTCAGCCGCGAATACCGCCTCACGACCTGTCTGGATGCAGATTCGGCACTTCAGAGTCTGCGCAAGGAGGAACCTAATATCGTTCTGAGTGACGTGGCCATGCCCGGTAAGGACGGATATGAGCTCTGCCGTGAGATCAAGCAGGATATGCAGCTCAGCCATATTCCCGTGATTCTGGTAACCGCCAAGGTAACTCCCGAGAACCAGGTGGAGGGCCTTAATGTAGGGGCCGATGCATACGTGACCAAGCCGTTCGAGCCGTCAGTGCTCCAGGCTCTCATACAGTCACAGCTCAAGAATCGTGAACGTCTGCGTAACGTACTGGGTAAATCGACCACGACCACACAGGTCGAGGAGGCTGAGGAGGTGCTTTCCGAGTACGACAAGAAGTTCATGGACGAGCTCTACAAGCTGATGGAGGAGGAGCTCTCCAATACGGAACTCAACATAAACCGTATAACCGACCTGCTCTATATGTCCAGGACCAAGCTCTACTATAAGATCAAGGGTCTTACAGGAGAGACTCCGAGCAGTTTCTTCCGCACATATAAGCTCAATCGTGCCGCAGAGCTGCTCAAGAGCGGCAAGTACACGGTATCGGAAATTGTCGACAAGACCGGATTCAGTACCCAGAGTCATTTTTCATCGGTATTCAAGAGCAAGTTCGGCGTTTCGCCCAGTCAGTATAAATAACAGCTAAGGGAGGATAATGATCAGGAAAGACAGCATAGAGACTGCTTATGCGTTCATGCATCAGAAACTCAGGGTTTATGAACATTCGACCCTGGACTGGCAGAAGGACGACATAGAGTATATAATAGGTAACTATGCCGATGAAATCAATCCCGACCTGCTTTCGCTTCTTTCCGGCGGCAGGGCTGACTATCTCAAGGACCATAAAAAATTCCAGGACGACCTTACCCATGCGGTAGCCGTCCTGGAATCTATGCTTCAATAGGATTTACTGCTTGTTCTCCTCCTCAAGGGTGTAGAACGAACTGCCGTCAAAGCAGTGTGTGCAGACGCGCTCCTTGGGCAGGCCGATGGCCTTTACCAGTGCCTCAATCGATGTGAACTTGAGCGTGGTGAGCTGCAGGCGGCGTGCAATCTCGCATACCATCTTCTCGTACTGGGGAGTACCGGTAGTGGCATAGGTCCTGAGTACCTCCTGACTGGGGTTCTCACCTTCAAAGTCCTGTATCACGCGACGGCTTATGAGCTCCAGGTCATTCTTGCTGGCCGAGTAGTTCACAAACGGGCAGCCCCAGATAAGGGGAGGGCACGATATCCTCATGTGAGCGGCCTTGACTCCTGACTCATAGAATTCATGTGAGTTATCCTTGAGCTGGGTTCCGCGTACTATGCTGTCATCGCAGAATACCAGACGTTTTCCGTTCAGGATCTCCTTGTTGGCTATAAGCTTCATCTTGGCTACAAGGTTACGTCTTGACTGGTCGGTAGGCATGAATGAGCGGGGCCAGGTGGGAGTATACTTGGCAACGGCTCTGGTGTAGGGACATTTGTGACCCTCGGCATAACCTACGGCCATACCTACGCCGCTGTCGGGGATTCCGCAGGCTCCATCGACCTCAACATCATCATCGCGACCCATTACACGTCCGAGTTCGTTACGTACATCCTCGGCGTTGCGGCCTTCATAGCAGCTGGTGGGGAATCCGTAATAAACCCAGAGGAATGAGCATATCTGCATCTTCTTGTTGGGCTTGCGCAGCTCCTCGTATCCGTTCTCGGTTATCTTGATTATCTGGCCGGGGCCCAGGTATATCTCGGTCTTGAATCCCAGGTTGGGGAATGCGGTGGTCTCGGTCGTGACTGCGATTGCATCGTCCCTTACACCGAGAGTGATGGGTGTGCGGCCCCATGAGTCGCGGGCGGCAATTATTCCGTCCTCGGTAAGAAGCAGCATGGAGCATGAACCCTTGATGGTCCTGTATACGTTCTCTATGCCTTCAACATAGTTCTTACCTTTTATTATAAGCAGAGCCACGAGCTCTGTGGGGTTGATCTTTCCGCTGCTGAACTCGCTCAGGTGCATGTTCTCCTTGAGCAGGCTCTCGCAGATCTCTTCCTTGTTGTTGATCTTGGCTACGGTTACCAGGGCAAATCGGCCGAGGTGGCTGTTCATGAGCATGGGCTGGGCATCGGTATCACTTATGACTCCTATGCCGCTGTTGCCGCCGAATCGGTCAAGCTCACGTTCAAACTTGCTTCTGAAATAATCGCTTTCCAGATTGTGGATGCTGCGCGAGAACCCTTCTTCATGGCTGTAGGTTACCATACCGGCGCGGCTAGTGCCAAGATGAGACTGGTAATCAGTTCCGTAAAATAGATCGTTGATGCATCTCTTCTTAGAGACGACTCCAAAAAATCCACCCATTTGCTCTGTGTTGGTATTTGTGTTAACTGCCTGCAAAATTACAATAACTATCTGAATTTAACACAACTCTCCCGCCCACGTTATCCACAACTTTCGTTAAAAACTGCAACATTGGGGACGGTTCCTAATGTGTTAGTTTTCCCGCAAAACTGCAACATTAGGAACCGTCCCCAATGTTGCAGTTTTTTGTAAATTAGCACAAAATTTGTGATTAGGATATGAAAAGGATACTCTGTAGAGTTGCGAGTGGTTTTGCAGCCGTTTTGCTGTTGTACGTGTTGATAAATCTTGCGTCTTGCTCCAATGACGATAAAGTCAGGACCGATACTCCCGATGAGATAGAACTGGCTATCAGTCAGATGTCCCTCCGCCAGAAGGTGGGACAGATGTTCGCTGGGCGTCCGGAGATGCTCGATACAACGATACACTGGAACGTAAGTGCCGAATTGGTGGCCATCTCGCTGCAGGAGGTGAACGGGACCATGCGTAAGGTCAACGCTGACTATCCGTTGGGCGGCGTGATACTCTACGCTCACAATATCAGTGACAGCATCCAGCTCAGGTCTTTCATAAGCCAGTTGCGCCAGTTGAACGGCAATCCGCTCCTCTGTATTGACGAGGAGGGCGGAAGGGTGGCCAGAATTGCCAATAACCAGAGCTTCAACCTGCCCAAGTTCGAGTCAATGGACTCGATCGGCAGGACCGGCGATCCACGTAATGCCTATAAATGCGGCAATACCATCGGCTCATACCTTAAGCGATACGGTTTTGATATAGATTTTGCCCCTGTGGCCGATGTAAATACCAATCCCGAGAACGTGGTCATCGGTAAACGCGCATTCTCTGACAACCCGGAAGTCGCAGCCGGGATGGTCACTAATTATCTGCAGGGACTCGACGATGCCGGAATAGTAGGTTGCATCAAACATTTCCCCGGTCACGGTGACACCCAAAACGACACCCATACAGGTTATGCCGCTTCAAACAAGACATGGACCGAGATGCTCGGCTGCGAGATGGTCACCTTCAAGGCCGGAATCCGATGGGGAGCCGAGCTTATCATGACCGCCCATATAGCCGCTCCCAATGTGACGGGGTCCGATGTCCCCAGCACCCTGTCATCGGTAATACTTCAGGACAAGCTTCGTGGAGAACTGGGATACAGGAATATTATTGTGGCCGATGCCATGGAGATGGGAGCCATTACGCAACACTACAGCAACGCCGAGGCAGCAGTGCTGGCAGTCCAGGCAGGAGTGGATATCATACTGGGTCCCAAGAACCTGATGGAGGCATTCGATGCCGTAATTGCTGCTGTTGAATCCGGTAAGATATCGGAAAAAAGAATCAACGAAAGCGTCCGCCGTATCCTGAAACTAAAACAAAAAATAGGTCGCCTTTAAAAATAGCACAAACGTTTAGTAGCGAGTTCGCGGTCCCGGAGGGCCGCCCGTTTCCGAAGGAAACTAAAATGAGGTGGGATATTCATATCCCACTCTTTCCACAAAAAAAGGCCGCCATTTGGCAGCCTTTTTTTGCGGAAAGAGTGGGATTCAAACCCACGGTACGGCAAGGCCGTACGCCGGATTTCGAGTCCGGTCCATTCGATCACTCTGGCATCTTTCCTTTTCCGGGTGCAAAGATACACAAAAAACGCGTACGCAATGCGCCCGGATTAAATTATTACAACTCCTGGATGATCTGGTTTGCCAGCTCGGTATTGTCAGGACGTATGATTACTCTTGAGAATTCCGATGACGAATCAGTGAATGCATACATGTATTCAACTGATATGCCGGCAGCTGAGAGTCTCTCCATGGCGTTGGCCATGGCACCGGGAACATTGGCGCACTCCAGGTAGACCACATGGGTCATGGTTACTGCGTATGAGTTTGACTTGATGAGGTTGAATGCGCGCTCAATCTGGTCGCGCTCAACTATGATGCGGGCAATACCGAAATCCTGAGTTTCAGATACGGTAAAGGCCTTCATGTTAATACCGTTGTTACCGAGCAGTCTGGCTATCTCGGCAAATTTTCCCTTCTCATTCTCCAGGAAAACTGAAATCTGTCTGATAAGCATAGTCGGATATCATTAATTGGTTGTTATTCAAATTTGCGGTGGTCGATGGCGCGCTTGGCCTTGCCGGTAGAACGCTCTATGGTTCCGGGCTGCACGATCTTGATGGCAGGCTGGATACCTACCACGCTCTGGATGCGTGCGGTAAGACGCTGACGCAGACGTACCAGCTCGTTAACCTGGTCTGTGTAGAACTCAGGCTTAACCTCAACCTGGATATCGAATGTATCGGTGTTGTTCACACGGTCGACCTCGATGAGGAAGTAGGGCTCGTACTCGGGGAACTCCAGCAGGATTGACTCGATCTGTGAAGGGAATACGTTGACACCGCGTATGATCATCATGTCGTCGCTGCGGCCCAGGATCTTACCCATGCGGACAGCGGTACGGCCGCACTCGCACTTCTCATAGTTGAGGTAGGTGAGGTCGCGTGTACGGTAACGGATCATAGGCATGCCCCACTTGTCTAGAGTGGTGAATACAAGCTCACCCTTCTGACCCGGCTCAACAGGCTGCAGGGTAACGGGGTCGATGATCTCGGGGTAGTAGAGGTCTTCCCAGAGGTGGGTGCCGTTCTGGCACTCGCACTCGCCACCCACACCGGGGCCGCTTATCTCGGTGAGTCCGTATATATCGAATGCTCTGATGTGCATCTTGTCCTCAAGCTCCTTGCGCATGGCCTCGGTCCAGGGCTCAGCACCGAATATTCCGACCTTGAGCTTGAAGTTGTTGATGTCAAGTCCCTGCTTACGGATCTCCTCGGCCATATAGAGGGCGTAGGAGGGGGTACATGCTACAGCTGTAGAACCAAAGTCCTGCATGAGCTGAAGCTGCTTCTGAGTATTGCCGCTGCTGGTCGGGATTACGGTAGCGCCGATCTTGTGAACGCCGTCATGTGCGCCAAGACCGCCGGTGAAAAGGCCATATCCGTAGGCAATCTGTACGAAATCGTCCTTGCCGAGTCCGAAAGCGGTAAGGCAACGGGCTACAGCCTCGGACCAGTTGTCAAGGTCTTTCTGGGTGTAGCCGACTACGATCGGTTTACCGGTTGTACCTGATGATGCATGAAGTCTGAGAATGTCAGTCATGGGAACACACATCATACCGAAAGGATAATTGTCACGCAGGTCCTGCTTGACTGTAAAAGGCAATTTTACAATGTCATCGATGCTTTTGATGTCCTCGGGGCGAACGCCGTGTTCATCAAATCTTTTCTTGTAGAACGGAGAGTTGTTGTAGGCGTGTGCTACAATCTTGATGAGTTTTTCACTCTGTAACTGGCGCATCTCATCACGTGACATGCACTCGATTTTTTTGTTCCAGATCATTGTATTAATTAGGTGGTATGAAATAGTTGGTTGCAAAAGTAGGGAAATAAAATTGTATCTTTGCACGCCATTAGTAAATATGGAGTAAAAAATGGAAAAAAACGTCTATATCCTGGGTATAGAGTCATCATGTGACGATACGTCGGCTGCTGTCATCTGTAACGGCGAACTTCTGTCGAATGTGGTGGCCAGCCAGAAGGTCCATGAGGAGTACGGCGGAGTGGTGCCCGAGCTGGCATCGAGAGCTCACCAGCAGAATATTGTCCCGGTGGTGGATACCGCGTTGAAAAGGGCGGGAATTGATGCAGGACAGCTGAGCGCAGTGGCGTTTACCCGTGGCCCCGGACTTATGGGATCGCTTCTGGTGGGTGTCTCTTTCGCCAAGGGATTCGCCCGCTCCCTTAACATACCGATGATTGAGGTGAACCATCTGCAGGGACACATTTTAGCCCATTTCATCCGCAAACCGGGCGAAGAGTCCGCGGCTCCGGAATTCCCGTTCCTATGCCTGCTGGTTTCGGGAGGTAACTCGCAGATTGTCAAGGTGGAATCATACAATAAGATGGAGATTCTTGGACAGACTATCGATGACGCCGCAGGTGAGGCTATGGACAAATGCTCCAAGGTAATGGGATTCGGCTATCCCGGAGGTCCGATAATCGACCGTCTGGCCCGTCAGGGTAATCCCGATGCCTACAAGTTCAGCAAACCGAACATTCCCGGATACAACTACAGTTTCAGCGGCCTCAAGACATCGTTCCTTTACAATCTCAGGGACTGGGTCAAGGAGGATCCCGATTTCATTGAGCATCACAAGGAGGACCTGTGTGCGTCACTTGAGCGTACCATCGTTGATATTCTCATGAAAAAGCTCCGTCAGGCAGCCAAGGATACCGGAATCAACCGCATTGCCGTGGCCGGTGGAGTATCGGCCAACACCGGACTGCGCGAGGCGTTCCTGGATCATGCCCGACGCTATCGTTGGAAGGTGTTCATACCGCCGTTCTCATATACCACCGATAACGCCGCCATGATAGCCTGCACCGGCTATTTCAAATATCTGGATCAAGACTTCTGCGGAATAGACGTACCCATCTATTCCAATACAAGGTTATAGGTTTCACAAATAATCTAAAACAAAGAAAAAACAATCCCATTTGTTTGGCAGGATGAAAAAAAATGTGTTATTTTGCACCCTGTTTTGAGAACATAGCAAAAAACGAATAAAAACAGATAGATATGTCAAGAATTTGTCAGATCACCGGAAAGAAGGCAATGGTTGGCAACAATGTTTCTCACTCAAAGCGTAGAACCAAGAGAACATTTGATGTTAACCTGTTCACTAAGAAGTTCTTCTATGTAGAGGAGAATTGCTGGATCAGCCTCAAACTCAGTGCTGCCGGCCTGAGAATCATTAACAAGAAGGGTCTTGATGCCGCTCTCAAGGAGGCAGTCGCTAACGGCTATTGCGATTGGAAAGACATCAGAATCATTGCGTAATAACAGAAAGGAGTTCATACTACTATGGCAAAGAAAGTAAAAGGCAACAGGGTTCAGGTTATCCTGGAATGCACTGAGCACAAAGACAGCGGTATGCCGGGCACTTCCCGTTACATTACCACCAAGAACAGGAAGAACACTCCTGAGAGACTGGAACTTAAGAAGTATAACCCCATTCTCAAGAGGATGACAATCCATCGTGAGATCAAGTAATACGTAAGAACCATGGCAAAGAAAGTAGTTGCTACCCTGCGTCAGGGTAAGGTCTCAATGGCCAAGGTCATTAAGATGGTTAAGTCACCCAAGACAGGTGCTTATATGTTCACCGAGCAGATCGTTACCGACGAGCAGCTCAAGAACGCTATCAAGTAAGTCTAGTCCAGACTTGAAATATTGGAGAGTGATCGTTCTGCGGTCACTCTTCTTTTTTTCTATTCTATTGTAATTCTCACCTTATTTATATAAATTTGCGTCTTGAGTACGGAGAGATTTTTGCCGTATTCATCAATGAATTCTATGGGTTTGTTTTCATTTTTCTCAAAAGATAAAAAGGAAGTCCTTGATAAAGGCCTTGAAAAGACCAAGACCAGCGTCTTCTCCAAGATAGCGCGCGCCGTAGCCGGAAAGTCAACTGTTGATGATGAGGTGCTTGACAACCTGGAGGAGGTTCTTATCACATCCGATGTAGGCGTAGAGACCACACTCAAGATAATCAAGCGTATTCAGGACCGCGTGGCCCGTGACAAGTACATGGGTACATCGGAACTCAACGGAATACTGCGTGAGGAGATATCGGCCCTTCTTGTGGAGAATAATCCCGATGACGATACCGAGCCTTTCAGCGTCCCTCAGGGCCGCAAGCCGTATGTAGTGCTTGTGGTAGGCGTGAACGGCGTAGGCAAGACCACTACCATAGGCAAGCTGGCCTACCAGTTCAGGAAACGTGGCCTCAAGGTGATGCTTGGCGCTGCCGATACATTCCGTGCCGCCGCGATAGAGCAGCTGCAGGAGTGGGGCCGTAGGGTCGATGTTCCGGTTTTAAGGCAGGAGATGGGATCCGATCCCGCATCGGTGGCATATGACACGCTCAGTTCAGCCGTAGCCAATGATGTGGATGTGGTGCTTATTGACACCGCAGGACGTCTGCACAACAAGGTAGGCCTCATGAATGAGCTCACCAAGATACGCAACGTGATGAACAAGGTCGTAGAGGGTGCTCCCGATGATGTCCTGCTCGTTCTTGACGGCTCTACAGGCCAGAACGCCTTCGAGCAGGCGCGTCAGTTCACTCTGGCTACACATGTTACGCAGCTGGCCATAACCAAACTTGACGGAACTGCCAAGGGTGGTGTGGTTATAGGCATATCAGACCAGTTCAAGGTGCCCGTAAAGTATGTGGGACTGGGTGAGGCCATGGATAACCTCCAGGTGTTCAACAAGACCGAATTCGTGGATTCACTTTTCAAACTTGACTGATCATGAGACACGGCAGTGTGGATATAATCACTTTAGGTTGTTCTAAGAATCTTGTTGATTCTGAGAAACTTATGGCTCAATTCAGGGCTGAGGGGCTCAAGGTGAGACATGATCCTGACAAGGTCAGTGCCGAGACTGTAATCATAAACACATGCGGCTTTATAGGCGATGCGCAGGAGGAGTCCATCAATATGATCCTGGAGTGCGGAGAGCTCAAGAAAGCCGGTAAGATAGGGCGTCTGTATGTGATGGGATGCCTCTCGGAGAAGTTCCACAAGGACCTACAGGCCGAGATTCCCGAGGTTGACGGCTGGTACGGCAAGTTCAACTGGGGCGGCATACTCAAGGAACTGGGCCGCAAGTGGCACGGTGAGATAGAGAATGACCGTATCGTTACCACACCGTCACACTATGCCTATCTCAAGATTGCCGAGGGCTGCAACCGTGGCTGTTCATACTGCGCCATACCTCTCATGACCGGCCATTACCAGTCACGCTCCCAGGAGGATATCCTGGATGAGGCCCGTAAACTCGTGGCCAAGGGCGTCAAGGAGATACAGCTCATAGCTCAGGATCTGACCTATTACGGCACTGACATAGCCCATAAGCCTACTCTGGCAGAGCTTGTACAGCGTCTGTCCGATATCCCCGGCATAGAGTGGCTCCGTCTTCATTACGGCTATCCCAACAACTTTCCCATGGACCTGCTGCCTGTCATGCGTGAGCGCGACAACGTATGCAAGTACATGGATATTGCTCTCCAGCATATAAGCGATCCCGTACTCAAGCGTATGCACCGCAACATCACGGCCGCGGAGACCCGTGAGTTCCTGTCATGTATCCGCGAGGAGGTGCCCGGCATCCATCTGCGCACCACACTGATGGTAGGATTCCCCGGTGAGACCGATGAAGACTTCAACCAGCTGGTGGAGTTTGTGCGTGAGCAACGTTTTGAGCGTATGGGAGCCTTTGCATACTGCGAGGTTGAGGGAACCTACTCAGCCCTTCATTTCAAGGATGACATAACCGATGAGGTCAAGCAGGCCCGTCTGTCGCGTCTCATGCGCGTGCAGCAGGATATATCGGCCTCAATCAGTGAACAGAAAGTGGGAAAGACCTTCAGGACCATGATTGACCGTCTCGAGGGTGAATACTACATAGGCCGCACCGAGTTCGACTCACCTGAGGTAGATCCCGAGGTGCTCATCAAGGCCGACCGTGAACTCCCGATAGGAGAGTTCGTGAACGTGGAGATTACTGAGGCTGATGCCTTTGATTTATATGGGACTTTAAAATAACTAACCTAAAGCAATATGAACAACAAGCAGTTTTTGACAGAGTTGTCCGGCAGATGTCAGATGTCGGCCGATTCTGCCGCCCGTCAGGTTGAGAACCTGATCGGAGTCATGGAGAAGCTGTGGCAGGACGGAGATTCCGTTAGTCTTTCCGGATTCGGAGTCCTGGAAGTAAAGAAAAAGAACGAGCGCGTATCGGTCAATCCCTCAACCGGTGTACGTATGCTTGTACCGCCTAAACTCGTGCTTACATACAAGCCGAGTTCATTACTCAAGGAGAAACTCAAATAAGATACGGCTATGGATAACAAGATCAATCTCTCACAGCTTGCTGACCTGCTGTCACAGGCTGGCGGAATGTCCAAGTCCGCATCGGAACAGTTCGTAAAGAACTTCTTTGACATAATATCACAGAACGTTCTCTCTGACGGCCTGGTAAAGGTCAAGGGGCTCGGAACATTCAAGCTTCTGGACATGGAGGACCGCGAGAGCGTGAACGTGAACACCGGTGAGCGTTTCACCATCGAGGGGCATCAGAAGATTTCATTCACTCCCGATGCCGACCTCAAGGAACGCATAAACAAGCCTTTCGCCGCATTCGAGACCGTGGAGATATCGGAGGAGCAGGCCAACGAGATCGCCAAGATGGACGCTGAGGCCGATGCACCCAAGGCCGATGCACCTAAGGCTGAGACCACTAAGAAGGAGGCTTCCAAGAAGGAGGCCGCCAAGAAGGAGGTGGCCAGGAAGGATGCTCCGGCTGTCAAGGATGTCACTCAGAAGAAGAGCACCCGTATCATTCTCAAGGCTGCACTCTGGCTGTGCTGCATCGTGGTGATACTGTTTGTAAGCGGCTATGTATTCTGGCCTCTGATAGGCTCCAAGCTGCTTGAACTGAGCGACAGGTATATTACCGACGGCAAGGAGATTGAGATGATCTCAGACTCCACCTCTACAGCTCAACCATATAAGACAGAACCCGTCAAGGCAGAACCTGTAAAGACAGAACCCATCAAGGCAGAACCTGTAAAGACGGAACCTGTAAAGGCAGAACCTATCAAGGCAGAACCTGCAAAGGCTACACCTGCCAAGGCTGAGCCCGTCAAGGCTGAGTCCGTACAGGCTATCAAGACCCTTAAGGTCAAGCTCACCGCAAGTGACGAGGCCAAGGATCTCTCAGAGTTCACCAGGGATGATGTAGTAAACTATGTAATAGACGGAGATCTTGACCTGTATACACTCCAGAAGGGCGAGACCCTTACACAGGTCGCACTCAAGTACTACGGCAGCAAGAAGCTGTGGCCTTACATAGTCAAGTACAACAATATCAGTGATCCCGGCAAGCTTCAGCCCGGAGCCAGGATCCGTGTCCCGGTTCTCAAGTCCAAGTGACGGACCGGATAAAAAGTGCAAAATCTTTAAAAAACTAACTGAAAACAATACTATTTAAAACAATTTAGCCGCGAACGCCATTCAATATGACCTATATTTGGCCGTGTCTATGATCCTTCCGGGACCATAGACACTTGTTCGGACTAACTTAATTTAAAATCTTATGAGTGAGAATGTTGACATTAGGGAACTGAATGAGCGCATCGAGAGACAGAGCGCCTTCGTTACCAACCTGGTCGCCGGAATGGATCAGGTAATCGTGGGACAGAAACATCTTGTGGAATCACTGCTTATAGGTTTGCTGTCAGACGGACACATCCTGCTTGAAGGTGTCCCCGGTCTGGCCAAGACACTGGCCATCAAGACTCTGGCATCGCTGATTGACGCAAGTTTCAACCGTATACAGTTTACCCCGGATCTGCTGCCTGCCGACGTTGTAGGTACAATGATATATAGTCAGAAAGACGAGACATTCCTTCCCAAGAAGGGTCCCGTATTCGCCAATTTCATACTGGCCGATGAGATCAACCGTGCTCCCGCCAAGGTTCAGAGTGCACTTCTTGAGGCCATGCAGGAGCGTCAGGTGACACTCGGCGGCGATACATTCGCCCTGCCGCGTCCCTTCCTGGTAATGGCTACACAGAACCCGATAGAGCAGGAGGGTACCTATCCGCTGCCTGAGGCCCAGGTGGACCGTTTCATGCTCAAGGTCGTAATTGACTATCCCAGGCTTGAGGAGGAGAAGAAGATCATTCACCAGCAGATACATCATGAGATAGGCGCCGTCAAGTCCATCATGAGTACCGATGACATCATCGAGGCACGCAAGGTGGTTGATATGGTCTATCTTGACGAAAAGATAGAGCAGTACATAGCCGACATCGTATTCGCTACACGTTATCCAGAGAAATACGGTCTCAAGGAGATCAAGGAACTCATATCATTCGGCGGTTCTCCGCGTGCATCGATCAATCTGGCCCTGGCAGCCCGTGCTTACGCCTTCATCAAGCGTCGCGGTTATGTAGTGCCCGAGGATGTACGTGCCATCGCTCATGACGTGCTGCGTCACCGCATCGGACTCACATATGAGGCCGAGGCTACCAACGTGACACAGGATGAGCTGGTTAGCCGCATACTGAACAAGGTTGAAGTACCTTAATCCAACTACCTTACAATCAGTTTAATATGGAAACAAGTGAACTGATAGCAAAGGTCCGCAAGATTGAGATAAAGACCCGCGGTCTGTCCAGCAATATATTTGCAGGTCAGTACCATACGGCCTTTAAGGGTCGTGGTATGGCATTCAGCGAGGTCCGTGAGTATCAGTACGGTGACGAACCCCGTGACATTGACTGGAACGTTACCGCCCGCATGAACAAACCCTACTCAAAGGTGTTCGAGGAGGAGCGTGAGCTCACCGTAATGCTTATGGTCGATGTGTCGGACTCCCTGAACTTCGGTACACAGGTCATGATGAAGCGTGAGATGGTTACGGAGATAGCCGCTACGCTGGCCTTTGCCGCCATCGAGAACAACGATAAGGTAGGTCTGGTGTTCTTCAGCGACAGGATAGAGAAATTCATACCGCCCAAGAAGGGCCGTCGTCATATCCTATATCTTATCCGCGAGCTTCTGGATTTCCAGCCTGAAAGCAATGCGACCGATATCACCGTACCGCTGGAGTTCATTACGGGAGCCGTCAAGAAACACTGCACGGCGTTCCTTCTGAGTGACTTCATTGACAGCCATGACTACCGAAATGCGCTTACCATAGCCAACCGTAAGCACGATATCGCTGCCATACGTGTCTATGACCGCCGCATGGAGGAACTTCCGGATATGGGCCTGATGAAACTCTATGACTCGGAGTCAGGACAGGAGATGTTTGTGGATACATCGTCCATGAAGGTGCGTTCGGCGCATAAGAAGTGGTTCGATGAGAACACGGCACGCTTCCGTGATTACCTGACCAGGAGCTCTGTCGATTCAGTCTCAGTACGTACGGACCAGGATTATGTAAAGGCTCTTATGAGCTTGTTTGCAAGGAGAAACTAAAATGAGAAGAATCTTATTATATCTGTGTCTGGCACTGCTCCCGCTCGGAGTGGCAGCCCAGTCAGGCGTAGTGGTGACAGCCAAGACCGACTCCATGATGCTCATGATTGGACAGCAGACAGGCATACATCTGGAGGTGACTTGTGACGCCGGCCGTGATGTGACCTTTCCGCCATATCGTGATACCATCGTGACAGGTCTGGAGATAATACCTCCCGTCCTGACCGATACGCAGTATGTGAATGAGGGTAAGCGCATGACCATACGTCGTGACTATACCGTCACCTGTTTTGATTCGGCCGTTGTATATGTACCGTCCATGCCCGTAATGGTTGACACCACGATATATGACTCGAATCCGCTGGCCATGATATTCATGTCATTCGATATCCCGGAGGGGCAGGAGGGATTCTATGGTCCCAAGCCCATCATGATGGCACTGCCGACTGCCCGGGAGCTGGGTTTCATACCATTGTACTGGCTGCTGGTCTTTGTGGGGGCGGCAATAGGATTCACGCTGCTCTACAGCTTCCGTAATGACAAACCCATCATAAAGAGGATCAAGGTCGAGGCCAAGCTCCCGGCTCATGTCAAGGCCATAAATGACATCGAGGTACTCAAGAAGGAGGGCAGCTCGCACAGCGAGGATGCCAAGGCCTATTACACACAACTGACTGACATACTTCGTGAATACATAAACGACCGGTTCGGTTTCAACGCTACCGAGATGACATCATACGAGATCCTGGAGCGTCTGGAGCAGAGCCAGGACAAGGAGTCTCTCAGCCAGCTTCGTGACCTGCTCATGACATCGGACATGGTTAAGTTCGCCAAGTTCAAGCCCATGCTTAACGAGAATGACCGTAACCTGATGTCGGCCATGGAGTTCGTCAACGATACCAAGATCGATGTCCCCGAAGAGGAGCTCAAGCCTCGCGAGATAGAGACAGTCGTAGAGATGAAACGAAGCAAGGAGGCACGTCTGGCGTTGTTACTGTCAGGTCTGACGGTATCGATAGCAGCCGTTACCATACTGGTGATGATGATTATGAAGATTTATTACCTGTTTTAATTAAGTAACCATGACATTTGCAAACAGCGCATATCTGCTTTTGAGCCTTCTGGTCATACCTTGCGTGTTGTGGTATGTATTAAGGGCAAACAAGAGGCGTGCCACACTCTCTGTACCTACGGTTTCCATGTACAGCGGCCTGGCACGTAGCTGGAAATACTATCTCATACATGTACCGTTCATACTGGAGATGGCATCGGTCATACTGCTCTCCGTAATCCTGGCCCGTCCGCAGTCCACAGACCGCTGGTCGGATACCGAGATTGAGGGTATCGACATAATGCTTGCCGTCGATGTGTCGACCAGTATGCTTGCCGAGGATCTCAAGCCTAACCGCATAGAGGCCGCCAAGCAGGTGGCATCGGAATTCATAAACGGTCGTCCGAACGATAACATAGGTCTTACCATATTTGCAGGCGAGGCCTTTACCCAGTGTCCGATGACAGTTGACCATACCGTACTGCTCAATATGTTCCGCAACGTAAGCAGTGACATAGCCGCCAACGGCATCATTGAGGACGGAACCGCCATCGGCATGGGACTCACCAACTCCATAAGCCGACTTAAGGACAGCAAGGCCAAGTCAAAGGTTATCATACTCTTGACCGACGGATCCAACAACCGCGGTGAGGTGTCGCCCCAGACGGCGGCCGAGATGGCCAAGAGTTTTGGCATAAGGGTCTATACCATCGGTGTAGGCACCAACGGTACGGCACCGTATCCCGTACAGGGCGCGTTCGGCACCCAGTATGTGAATATGGCTGTTGAGATTGATGAGGCTATCCTCCGTCAGATTGCACAGACTGCCAACGGCCAGTATTACCGCGCCACCAGCAACAGCAAGCTCAGGGAGGTGTATGAAGAGATTGACAAACTGGAACGGACCAAACTGCAGGTCAAGGAGTTCAGCAAGAACCAGGAGGAGTATCAGCCGCTTGCGCTGGCTCTGCTTCTGTGTCTTCTGGCTGCCATACTGCTCAAACAGACCGTTCTGCGTACCATTCCTTAAAAAGGAGTTGAGATGTTTAAGTTAGAGAGTCCTGAATATCTGTATCTGCTGGCGCTGCTTCCGGTGCTGGTGGCTCTGCATATATTCTCAAATATACGTCGTCGCCGCAAACTGGCCGCTTACGGTGACGCCGAGCTTCTGTCCAGACTTATGCCCGATGCATCGACCACGCGTCCGGGGCTCAAGTTCTGGCTTCTGTTCGCCGCATACACGCTCTGCTGCTTCCTCCTGGCCAGACCCCAGTTCGGAGCCAAGCAGGAGACGGTGACACGTAAGGGTATCGAGACCGTCATAGCGCTGGATATATCGAACTCCATGCTTGCCGATGACGTGGCACCGAACCGTCTTGAAAAGTCCAAGCGCATAATCTCCAACCTGGTCGACCAGTTCAAGGATGACAAGGTGGGACTTATAGTGTTTGCCGGCGATGCATTCGTACAGCTGCCCATAACCAGTGATTTCATATCGGCCAAGGTGTTCCTAAATACCATAAATCCCGGACTTATAAACCGACAGGGAACCGATATCAAGGCTGCCATAGAGCTTGCCTCACGCAGTTTCACCCCGCATGAGGGGGTAGGAAAGGCCATCATCGTGATTACCGACGGTGAGAACCATGAGGGAGGTGCCGTAGAGGCCGCCCAGGCTGCTGCCGAGAAGGGTTACCTGGTTTATGTCATGGGCGTGGGTCTGCCGTCGGGTTCTCCCATACCGGGTGAACGTAGCGGTGAATTCCGTAAGGACCGTGATGGTAACGTGGTGATAACCAAGCTGAACGAGGAGATGTGCCGTCAGATAGCCGCCGCCGGAAAGGGCGCCTATTTCTACGTGGACAACTCCAACGCCGCCGAGAAAGCGCTTCAGAAAGAGATCGACAAACTGGCCAAGGCCGATGTCGAGACAACCGTATATACCGAATATGACGAGCAGTTCTCAATAATAGCCTGGATAATCCTGGTTATCCTGCTGCTTGAGATATTCATTTGTGAGAGCCGGAATCCCAGACTTAGGAGTTTCAGCCTGTTCAAATCAGAGGAGGAGAAAGGAAAATGAGAAAGATATTGTTGTTTAGCCTTATGACTCTCTTTACGCTCGGCGTCTGTGCGCAGAAGCGGACGGACCGTGCGTATGTCCGTGTGGGCAACCGTATGTTCCGTGACAGCCTGTTCATCAAGGCGGAGGAGAACTACCTCAAGGCCGTGGATATGAACCCGGAGTTGCTTGAGGGATACTTCAATCTGGGTAACGCATATGTGGGACAGCAGAAACCCAACGAGGCAATCGATGCTTTCCGCAAGGCCTCGAATATGCTTGAGGCTGAGAAAAAGACCCTTATGAATGATCCCAAGGCCGATGCCGATGCACTTGACAGGTGCAAGATGAATCTGGCCCAGACATATCACAACACAGGTGTGGTCTATCATGTCTGCCAGCAGTTCGACAAGGCCATAGAGGCCTATAAGGATGCTCTGCGCAACAATCCTCAGGATGACCAGACCCGCTACAACCTGATACTGGCTCAGCGTCAGCAGAAACAGCAACAGCAGCAACAGCAACAACAGCAACAACAGCAGGATCAGCAGCAGGAACAGCAGGATCAGCAACAGGATCAGCAGGAACAGCAGCAGGATCAGGATCAGCAACAGGAACAGCAGGAGCAGCAGGCTCAGGAGGATATGTCAAAAGAGAATGCCGAGCAGATACTTGATGCTGCCATGCAGGATGAGAAAGATATTCAGGAGCGTGTCCAGGAACAGCTCATGAAGGCTCAGCCCAGAAGACCTTTGGAAAAAGATTGGTAATATGATTATATCAGACAGGACAAAAAGACTTTTATTGCCGGTCATGCTCTTGATGCTGACCGCAGTTCAGGCCGTTGCTCAGGATGACAAGGTCTCATTCACAGCACAGGCACCCGATGCCGTAGTGGTTGGAGACAGGTTCCGTATATCGTACAAGATCAATACGAACAATGCCAAGGAGTTCCGTGCTCCTGACATGAAAAGCCTGAGCGTTCTTACCGGACCATCCACATCGACCCAGTCCAGGACCTTATTCGTGAATGGCAAGTCCTCTCATGAGGTGACTATCACCTATACATATATGGTCGTAGCCACCGAGGAGGGTACAGTTGACCTTGACGGTGCTACAATTCTTGTAAAAGGGGACCAGTACACGTCAAACAAACTGTCTATCAGGGTACTTCCGCAGGATCAGACAGGGCAGGGGAGCAGCTCCGGCGCGCAGCAGTCCACTCAAGGACGTTCCGGTTCACAGCCACAGGCACAGGCTGCCCAGGGCAATGAACTGTTCATGGTTGCCACTGTCGATAAGACCACATTATACGAACAGGAGGCAGTCCTGCTTACATACAAGGTTTATGTGTCACCGGACGTCAACCTGAGGAACCTGAGCAACAAGATGCCCGACATCAAGAACTGCCATGTCCAGGAGGTAGACCTGCCCCGTGAGAAACAGCTTCAGCTGGAGCATTACAACGGACGCAACTACTATGCGGTGGTTTGGAACCAGTACGTGCTGTTCCCTCAGCATTCCGGCGAGATTGAGATTCCGGCCATAGACTTTGAGGCTATAGTCGCCGAGCGTGTCACCTCCAATGACATATTCGACATTTTCAACGGAGGACACATGGTGGAATCCAGGCAGACAGTCAGATCACGCAAGATCAACCTCAATGTCAAGCCGCTCCCGCAGGGCAAGACCGATGCTTTCTACGGTGGAGTGGGTGATTTCAGCCTCAGTTCCACTATCAGTTCCACCGATGTCACCGCCAATGACGCCGTGACTATACGCGTGATACTGTCCGGTACCGGTAACCTCAAGCTCATCAAGACTCCGGAGTTCAAGTTCCCCCAGGACTTTGACATATATGATCCCAAGGTTGAGAACAAATACTCACTCAAGAACGGCCGTCAGACAGGTAACAAGATATTCGAGTACCTGGTGATTCCGCGTCACGCAGGCGAGTACACCATCCCGGCCCTGGAGTTCCAGTATTTCGATCCCAAGAGCGAGACCTACAAGACCCTCAGGACCGATGAATACACGCTCAATGTAGCCAGAGGGCAGGGGAGCGACTCCCAGACATCGATCTCATATGTAAACAAGGAGGACCTCAAGTTCGTAGGTCAGGATGTACGTTTCCACTCCACACCGCTGACTCTCAAGTCCATTGACTCCCAGTTCTACGGCTCGGCGTTGTTCTATCTCTGTCTGGCTCTGCCGCTCATCATACTGATTGTGGTTGTGGTAATATCCAGAAAGCGCATCGCTGAAGGCGCCAACATGGCCAAGGTCCGTACCAAGAAGGCTAGTTCCGTTGCCACACGCCGTCTCAAGTCCGCCGGCAAGCTCATGAAAGCCGGTCGCAAGAACGAGTTCTATGACGAGATGATGCGTGCCCTGTCGGGCTATATGGGTGACAAGCTTGCCATTCCCACGGCAGAACTCTCCAAGGACCGCATCGGTCAGGAACTGAGAGACCGTAAGGTGGCCGATGAACTGGTACGTCAGGTCATCGGACTTATGGATGACTGCGAGTATGCCCGATACGCGCCCGGCGATGATACCGGACGTATGGATCACCTCTATGAGCAGGCAGTTGAGGTTATAGGCAAGATTGAGAACTCCGTAAAATGAAAGAAGGTATGAAAAAGATATTTGCATATATATTGGCCTTAATTCCCGTTGCAGTGTCCGCTCAGGACCAGGAGCCGCAGATGATGAACATTGTATCGGACTCTGTTGCCACAACGCACGTATATACTCTCTCTGAGGCTGACAGCGCTTATATACAAGGTGACTATCTCAAGGCCATAGACATATACGAGTCTGTCATTGAGAATCAGGGCGTTAACGCCACCCTCTATATGAATCTGGGTAACTGCTGGCTTAAACGTGACGAGGTGGCCCGTGCCATTCTCTGCTATGAGAGGGCTTACCTTATTGATCCTTCCGATGAGGACGTGCGTTTTAACCTGGAGCTTGCCCGCACCAAGACAGTTGATAAGGTAAGTCCTGTAAATCAGCTCTTTATTGTGGTCTGGTTCAAGAAACTGCTATCTGCTCTCGATGTAAATTCATGGGCAATCCTGGCTGTTGTCATGTTCGCAGCCTGCATTCTGCTGGCCGGTATATACCTCTTTTCAAAGAAAACAGGCATCAGAAAATTATCTTTTTCTTTTAGTACGATTTTCTTGCTTTTATCTATTTTATCTTTTATCTTCGCTACTACACAGATGGGAAATATCAGGAACCGTAATACGGCCATAATAATGTCGCCGAGCGTAACGGTCAAGAGCACTCCCAGCAGTGGCGGTACAGACCTGTTTATCATTCATGAAGGACGTAAGGTAAAGATCCTGGATTCTTCCATGAAAGAGTGGGTGGAGATAAGACTTGAAGACGGAAATACAGGTTGGGTACCGGTTAATGTAATGGAAATCATATAACACCAATGGAATGAGTGAAGTACAGGGTCTCATAGAGACAGACAGATTGGCCACACTGTCAATTAATGGCAGTGATTCTCTCTACTGGGATGGTGTGGCCTGCGTATTTACTTCAATCATTACATGGATTCCTCTCGCAATAATCGCAATCTACGTCTTATTAAGGAACGTCAAGTCCAAGAGAATAGTTCTTGTGCTGTTCCTTGTGGCGCTTACGGTGCTGCTCTGTGACCAGCTTTCTTCATCGGTCGCAAAACCTATGTTCCATAGGCTCAGACCTACACGTGATCCATTTATGCTGGATCTGGTTGATACAGTAGGAGGTTACAGAGGCGGTTATTTCGGCTTTTTCTCCGGACATGCAGCCAACTCCTTCGGAATGGCGGTATTGTTTTCCTGGCTTGTCAAGGACAGATGGTTCACTGTATCAGTCTTATTGTGGGCTATAATTAACTCATTGACAAGGACTTATCTTGGTGTACATTTTGTAGGTGATATCATCGTGGGAGCCGTTGCAGGCAGCATTGTCGGCAGTCTGGTTTACCTTATATATCATATAGTGACACGCAAGGATGACTTGCGCCGCATTTTCCATGACTCCGATCTGATTTACACCAAGTCCGGATTCCTTAGGAGCGACGTGCTGGCATTCCAGTGTGTGCTTTATGCTACATATTCGGTGATATTGATTGTAGCTTGCATTAAGCAAGGTATTTAATGAACCCTGAGAATTGAATATTTGTTTGAACCTAATAAAACTAACTTGATTATTATCCTAATTTTTAATGCTTATGACCAGATTAATTTCATTCAACGAACTGCGCCAGATCAAAGCGCAACTTCCCGAGGGCAGTATTCACAGAATTGCCGACGAGCTGAATCTCGACGTTGAGACAGTAAGAAACTTTTTCGGTGGTACAGATTACAAGCAGGGATCGTCAGTAGGCTTCCATATGGAGCCGGGACCGAACGGTGGTTGCGTTGTTCTGGATGATACTACAGTTCTGGATAGAGCCCTTGAAATTATTGAGGAGTCCAAGAAGAATTGACCGACGGTTAATTAAGTCTTAAATCTTATTTTAGAATTAGGTCGATAATATCGGCCTAATTTTATTTTGTCCAAATTTTGCATAATAACTATTATGTTAAATAGCAAAAACTAACACATTAGGAACCGTCCCTACTGTTGCAGTTTTCCCGCAAAACTAACACATTAAGAACCGTCCCTAATGTTGCAGTTTTTGAAATAAAAAACCTCCGGAGGGTTTCCGGAGGTTTTCTGTCGGTTTATGTCGTGTTTAGATCAGACCTGCTGATTTCATGCGAGCCTCAACCTCGTCAAGCTCTTTGCGCTTGTCTAGCTGATAGTAGATGTTCTGCAGAGGAATTCCCCACTTGCCTACTGAACCCGGCTCCAGCTCTCTGAGCTTGATGAAGTAAGGCAGTGCAACCTCAAGCTGATCCTTGTGAGCCTGGATGGCTTTCTTGTAAGCTGCTGAACGGTAATCAAGGTTTGACTTGGACTCCATCTCGGCGTCAGCCTTCTGTATGATGCAGAGACCCAGGTTGTTATATGCATCGGCAAGGTTCGGATCCTTCTCGATGGCAATCTTGTACTGCTCGATAGCCTTGTCCCAGTTCTCGCTCTGCTGAGCTACATAACCGAGAACGTAGTAGTTGTATGACTTCTCGGGATCAATCTTGATCATATCCTCTACGAATGTCTCAAGCTCGCTCATATCGCCCTTATCGTTGTAGTAAACGAGCAGCTTGTTGTAGTACCACTCCTCAGTCGGATATTTTACCAGACCATCCTTGAGTGAAGCAAGCCAGTTGACTGTATCCTTGAGGTTTCCGTAGCACTCGCAAACGAACTGAGTGGCGTCATTGCCGTATTCCTCACCTTCCTGAGCAATCTTGGCGTATTTGAGAGTCTTCTCGTAGTCGCCAAAGTTGTAAGCGGCAAGTGCAGGATAATAAGCGTAAGTGGTTCTGTCATTGTTCCATGTGTAGTCCTCTACCATGTAATCCTTGAGGAAATCAGTCTGAGCCAGAGTGAAATACTTGTCAAAGTAGTAGTAGGCCATTTTATAGTCAACACGGTGGTTGAAGTAGAAAATACCGCCGCTGATGAACTGTGTGAGGTTGTTGTGAACTGAAACGCCGAATCTCTTTCTTGCTCCGTCCGATATCTTGCCCTTTGCGTTGGGAATCTGCTGGATTGAGTCAGCCTTCATTACATACTGTACGAACTTGTCAAGATAGTTATACATGGCAACTGTGTCAAGTCCGCCGGTATATGACTTCTCATTCTCGTTTCTGTAATATGTCTCGTATACGGCAGCAGCCTGAACCCAAGTCTCATCCCAATCCTGCAGCAGAGGGTTCTTAACAGCCTGGTCCATAAGTCTCTTGGCGTTGCTCTTGTTCATGATGGCCTCATTCTCAAGGTCATTTCTGGCCTCCTTTACGGTCTTCTGAGCTGCCTTTACAGCTTTCTTAAGCTCTTTCTCAGTCATCTGGGCATATGATGTGCATGACACACCCAGGGCTGCGATCAAAACAAATATAAGCTTTTTCATTTTGAATTAGTTTTATAGGTTTTACATTAATAATATAGAATTCTTAGAAAAGGGTTAAACTTACTCGCTTACAGGGGTCTCCTGGGCCGGTTCACCAGCGGGCTGTTCCCCACCCTCGGCCGGAGTCTCGTCTATAGGTTCGCTGTCAACCTTGCAGATTGAACCGATCTGGTCGTTACGCTTCTCCAGGTTGATGAGTCTTACACCCTGGGTTGCACGGCCCATGACACGGAAGTCCGATACGCTTACACGCAGTGTGATACCTGACTTGTTGATGATTACCAGGTCATTGTCATCGGTAACAGCCTGTATTGAAACCAGTTTACCTGTCTTGTCCGTAATATTCAGAGTCTTGACACCCTTACCGCCGCGGTTTGTCTTGCGGTAGTCCTCAATCTCAGAGCGCTTGCCGTAGCCCTGCTCCGATACGACCATGATGGTCTCCTCGGGCTGCTCATCGACTGCGATCATGCCTACTACCTGGTCCTCACCGTCCTCATCGAGAGTCATGGCGCGTACACCGGTCGATGTGCGGCCCATAGAGCGTACGGTGCTCTCGTTGAATCGGATGGCGCGACCGTTGCGGTTGGCGATGATGATCTCCTTGTTTCCGTCAGTGAGCAGGACGTTGATAACCTTGTCGCCCTCATTCAGGTTGATGGCGTTGATACCGTTCTGGCGAGGACGTGAGTAATCCTGGAGGATTGTCTTCTTGATTACGCCGTTCTGCGTGCAGAATACGAGGTAATGGTTCGATGTGAACTCCACATCACCCAGGTTCTTGATTGCTATATAAGCGTTTACGGCATCATCGGGCTCAATGTTGAGCATGTTCTGGATAGCACGGCCCTTTGAGGTCTTGCCGCCCTCGGGGATATCGTAAACCTTGAGCCAGTAGCAGCGGCCCTTCTGTGTAAAGAAGAGGATGTAGTTGTGCGTGGTGGCTGTGAATATATGCTCGATGAAATCCTCGTCGCGTTTGTCACTGCCGCGGGAGCCTACTCCACCCCTGCCCTGCAGACGGTACTCCGTGAGGGCGGTACGCTTGATGTAACCCAGATGTGACATGGTGATGATCATGGGCTCATCGGCATAGAAGTCCTCGGGGTTGAACTCCTCGCTGGCATATACGATCTCGGTCTTGCGCTCGTCACCGTACTTGTCAATGATCTCCTGCATCTCATCCTTGATGACCTGCTTGCATTTTTCGGGATCGTCCAGGATGCTCTGCAGTTCCTCAATGCGGGCCATGACCTGATTGTATTCGTCATGCAGCTGATCCTGCATGAGACCGGTGAGCTGACGCAGACGCATATCCACGATAGCCTTGGCCTGGATATCGTCCAGTCCGAATCGGTCCATAAGGTTCTGTATGGCGTCGTTCGGGGTCTTGGCCTTCTTGATGATCTGTATTACCTCATCTATATTGTCCGATGCAATAATCAGTCCTTCCAGTATGTGAGCACGTTTCCTGGCCTCCTCCAGGTCGAACTGTGTGCGGCGTATAACCACCTCGTGACGGTGATCGATGAAGCACTTTATGAGGTCGCGCAGGTTGAGGCATTTGGGACGTCCCTTTACGAGGGCGATGTTGTTCACGCCGAATGAAGTCTGCAGCGCGGTCATCTTGAACAACTTGTTCAGTACAACGCCTGCGTTTGCGTCACGCTTCACGTCGATGACGATACGCATACCCTCACGGTCTGACTCGTCGTTGACGTTGCTTATGCCCTCTATCTTCTTGTCGGTAACCAGTTCGGCGATGAACTTGATAAGCTCTGCCTTATTTACGCCGTAAGGAATCTCGGTTACCACGATCTTGTCATGCTGCTCGCCGGCCTCGATCTCTGTCTTGGCACGCATGATTACGCGGCCGCGGCCTGTCTCGTAAGCCTCACGTACACCGCTTATGCCATAGATGTAAGCGCCTGTGGGGAAATCGGGAGCCTTGATGTACTGCATGAGTTCATCGACAGTTATGTCAGGGTTGTCAACCATTGCCATGCAGCCGTTCAGGACCTCGGTGAGGTTGTGAGGCGGCATGTTGGTTGCCATACCTACGGCAATACCGGATGAACCGTTTACAAGAAGGTTAGGTATAGTTGCGGGAAGAACTGTGGGTTCCTCCTCCTTATTATCATAGTTGGGTACAAAATCAACGGTGTTCTTGTTGATGTCCTGCATCATCTCCTCACCGATCTTGCGCAGACGAACCTCGGTATAACGCATGGCAGCCGGGCTGTCACCGTCAATCGAACCAAAGTTACCCTGGCCGTCGACAAGCGGATAACGCATGACCCACTCCTGTGCCAGACGCACCAGAGCGCCGTATACTGATGAGTCACCATGGGGATGGAAGTGTCCGAGTACATCACCTACCGTACGGGCTGACTTGCGGTAACCTTTGTCTGACGTGTTGCCGTCACGCATCATACTGTAAAGGATGCGGCGGTGTACAGGTTTCAGACCATCACGTGCATCAGGGAGAGCTCGTGCCACGATTACGGACATTGAATAGTCAATGTAAGAGGACTTCATCTCCTCCTCAATGTTAACTCTGATAATTCTGTCTTGGTTTTCCAATTTTCTAAAGTTTTAAGGCTTTTACTGGCTTATACTGCCCTTTGGCATTAAGCACTCAAAATTACGCTAAAAATAGTTCACAAGCAACTATACGCGCGATTTTTTAATTAGGTGTTAATAAGTTTTAGCAGTGAAGTTCGGACTTTCTGACATGATATGACTGATGGCATGTGTTTTGTTGATATCTTATCGTTACAAAACGTATAAAAAGGGCCAAAAACCACTTATCTTTGCATAAAAGGCATATCAGTTTTTGCCCCGAAAACACAACCCCGAAAAGGATGGAATACAGATTATCTGACAAACTGAACACAATACTGTCACTCTCCAAAGAGGAGGCAGAGCGCCTTACCCACCCCGAGGTTACCACGGAACACCTGCTCCTGGGTATCATCAGGGACGGAAGCAACAAGGCCGTAGAACTGCTCAAGGGGATGGGCGTAGACCTCGTGGAGCTCCGTTCACGACTCGAGTCGGTGAACATGACTCCCGATACCGCCACTGACAAGGTCCCCATTGAGAAGATAGCTCTCTCTATTGCCGTGACACGACTGCTCAAGATAAGCATGCTTGAGGCAAGGCTTCTCAAGAAGGAGGAGGTCGATGCCGAGCACCTGCTGCTTGCCATCGTCCGTGACCGTTCCAGCAAGACTGCCGAGATACTTTCCGACTACCAGGTTGACTACCGTCATCTACACGAGCAGCTTACCTCACCCGGCGCGGAGATACAGATGGGTATGGGCCTGGACAGCGATGATGAGGAGGAAGAGGAACTCTCTGCATCGTCCGTACCCTCCAAACCCAAGTCAGCAGGTACTGCAACGGCTTCAAAGTCAGGCAGCAACACGCCTGTCCTTGACAGTTTCAGCACCGATATGACACAGGCTGCCCTGGACGGCAAGCTCGATCCCGTGGTAGGACGTGAGAAAGAGATTGAGCGCCTTGCTCAGATACTTACCCGCCGCAAGAAGAACAACCCTATCCTGATAGGAGAACCCGGCGTGGGCAAATCGGCCATCGTAGAGGGACTCTCGCAGCGTATAGTGCAGCGCAAGGTATCCCGCATGCTGTTCGGCAAGCGTATCCTGGCGCTCGATATGGCAGCCGTAGTGGCCGGAACCAAATACCGCGGCCAGTTTGAGGAGAGACTCCGCTCAATCATTCAGGAACTCAAGAAAAATCCTGACATAATTCTCTTCATTGACGAGATACATACTATAATAGGTGCAGGCTCCGCCCCCGGCTCGATGGATGCCGCCAACATGCTCAAACCCGCCCTCTCCCGTGGCGAGGTTCAGTGCATAGGCGCCACCACCGTTGACGAGTACCGCAAGTCTATCGAGAAGGATGGCGCATTGGAACGTCGCTTCCAGAAAATCCTTGTGGAACCCACCACTGCTGATGAGACCCTGCAGATACTTGAGAACATCAAGGACCGATACGAGGATCATCACAACGTGACCTATACACCCGAGGCCCTCAAGGCCTGCGTGACCCTGGCGCAGCGTTACATCACCGACCGTTCCTTCCCTGACAAGGCCATTGACGTGATGGATGAGGCCGGTTCACGTACCCACCTCTCAAACCTCTCCGTACCTAAGGAGATTGAGGACAAGGAGCATCAGATAGACTTTACCCGTGAAGGTAAGAACGATGCCGTAGCCCGTCAGGACTTTGAACTGGCCGCCCGTTTCCGCGACCAGGAGAAAATGCTTGAGGGAGAACTCGAGCAGATGCGCAAGGACTGGGAACTCTCACTCAAGAGTCACCGCGAGACCGTCGATGAGGAGAGTATCTCAACCGTAGTCTCCATGATGAGCGGCATCCCCGTTCAGAAGATAGCCCGTGAGGAGGGTGAACGTCTCAAGGGACTGGCCCCTGCCCTCAAGTCAAAGGTTATAGCTCAGGATTCGGCCATCGACCTGCTGGCAAGAGCCATACGCCGCAGTCGCGTAGGATTGAAAAATCCCAACAAGCCCATAGGTTCGTTCCTCTTCCTGGGACCGACCGGAGTCGGTAAGACCCTGCTTGCCAAGGAACTGGCGGAGCAGATGTTCGGAACATCCGATGCCCTCATACGCGTAGACATGAGTGAGTTTATGGAAAAATTCGCCGTGTCACGTCTGGTAGGAGCGCCTCCGGGATATGTGGGATATGAGGATGGCGGCCAGCTCACCGAGAAGGTGCGCCGCAAGCCCTACTCCATCATCCTGCTTGACGAGATTGAGAAGGCTCATCAGGATGTGTTCAATATCCTGCTTCAGGTAATGGATGAGGGTCGTCTGACCGACAGCGAGAGCCGTACGGTTGACTTCCGTAACACCATTATTATAATGACCTCCAACCTCGGTTCGCGCCAGATCCAGGAGTATGGCCGCGGAATCGGTTTCGGTACATCCGATGCCGCCGCAGGTGCCGCACATCAGGATATCATACGCAAGGCTCTCAACAAGTCCTTTGCGCCCGAATTCATAAACCGCATAGATGAGATAATTACCTTCAACCAGCTTGACCGTGAGGCTGTCGGTAACATCGTGGAGATAGAGCTCTCGCAGCTCACGGCGCGTCTCAAGGGTATGGATTACGACCTCAACGTGACCGATAAGGCCCGCTCGTTCCTGGCCGACAAGGGCTACAGCCGTGAATACGGAGCCCGTCCGCTCAAGCGTGCCATCCAGAATTACGTCGAGGACAAGCTTGCCGAGATGATGATTGACGGTGACTGCCTCGCAGGGTCTACCCTCACGGTCGACCTGAACGCCGATGGCACCGATCTCTTTGTCACGGTATAACCCCTAACAAGGACATAGAGTCAGCACCTGACTCCTGTTCAGCCAAAATGTCAGTCGGAAGCCCGTCTGGCATTTTTGTTGTATTGTATAGGGCATAACAGGTAATCAAAGAAAAAACAATATAGCTATGCAGAAAGGTAAGATTGGAGTAACGACCGAGAACATATTCCCGATCATCAAACAGTTTCTCTACAGTGACCGCGAGATTTTCCTCCGCGAGATAGTATCGAACGCAGTTGATGCCAGCCAGAAACTCAAGACACTTGCCTCCAAGGGCGAGTTCAAGGGTGAGATGGGTGACTTGACCGTCCGCGTCACAGTCGGAAAGGATACCATCACCGTGAGCGACCGCGGCATAGGCATGACAGCCGCCGAGATAGACCGCTATATCAACCAGATAGCATTCTCGGGCGCCAATGACTTCCTGGAGAAATACAAGAACGATGCAAACGCCATCATCGGCCATTTCGGACTCGGTTTCTACTCGGCCTTCATGGTTTCCAAGAAGGTGGAGATCATAACCAAGTCATATCAGGAGGGTGCCCAGGCTGTTAAATGGAGTTGCGACGGTTCACCAGAATTCGAACTGACCGATGCCGACAAGGCCGATCGCGGTACCGATATCATCCTTTATATAGATGATGACAGCAAGGAGTACCTGCAGGAGTCTTCAATCCAGGCACTGCTCAAGAAATACTGCCGTTTCCTGCCGGTACAGATAGCATGCGGCAAGAAAAAGGAGTGGAAGGACGGTAAGGAGGTCGATACGGACCAGGACAACATCATCAACAACGTTGAACCCCTGTGGACCAAGACACCGAGCGAGCTCAAGGATGAGGACTACAGGAACTTCTACCGTGAGCTCTATCCCATGCAGGACGAGCCCCTGTTCTGGATACATCTGAACGTTGATTTCCCCTTCCATCTGACCGGTATACTCTACTTCCCCAAGATAAAGACCAATCTGGATTTGCAGAAGAACCGCATACAGCTCTATTGCAACCAGGTATTCGTGACCGATACGGTCGAGGGTATCGTTCCTGACTTCCTCACCCTGCTCCACGGTGTGATTGACTCACCCGATATCCCCCTGAACGTATCACGTTCATATCTGCAGAGTGACTCCAACGTAAAGAAGATATCCGGATATATCACCAAGAAGGTGGCAGACCGTCTCTCATCTATATTCAAGAACGATCGTAAGGAGTTTGAGAACAAGTGGGACGATGTAAAGCTCTTTATCAACTACGGAATGCTCACCGAGGAGGATTTCTATTCCAAGATGGAGAAGGTGGCCCTCTTCAAGGATACTGACGGCAAGTACTTTACCTTTGAGGAATACAAGAAACTGATTGAAGAGAACCAGACCGATAAGAACAAGTGCCTGGTATACCTCTACGCCACAAACAAGGAGGAGCAGTTCGGTTACATTGAGGCTGCCAGGAACAAGGGCTACAGCGTGCTGCTCATGGACAACCAGCTCGATATCCCCGTTATAGGCATGCTCGAGCAGAAGTTCGGCACAAACAGCCGTTTCCAGAGAGTTGACAGTGACTCTGTCGACAACCTGATAGCCAAGGAGGATACCGTCAAGACCGACCTGCCTGCAGGCCAGCTGCGTCTCATCACCAAGGTGTTCAGCAGCCAGCTGCCCAAACTTGACAAGGTTGATTTCCATGTCGATGCACAGTCGCTCGGCGAGTCAGCCCTGCCTGTCATGGTAACATGCAGCGAATACATGCGCCGTATGAAGGATATGGCAGCCATCCAGCCCGGCATGAACTTCTATGGTGACATGCCCGATATGTACACCGTGATACTCAACAAGGATCACAAACTCATCAAGAAGATACTTGAGGAGGCCGGTGCCGAGACCGATGCCAAGGTAAAGCCCCAGGATGACAAGCTCCAGGAGCTCAGGAACCGTCAGTCAGAGCTGCGTAAGGCACGTGAAGGCAAGAAAGACGAGGATGTGCCCCAGGCTGAGAAGGATGAGATGAAGGATATAGACGGCAAGATATCGGAGACTGAGAACACCATATCCGGAATCTACACCGAGTATGCCAAGGACAACAAGATCGTTCATGAACTGATTGACCTGGCCCTCCTTCAGAACGGAATGCTCAAGGGCGAGTCGCTCGCAGCATTCATCCGTCGCAGTGTAGACCTTATCTAAGAAGTAATTATTTTTTATGAAAATGGGCGCTGAGAGTACATCGGCGCCCATTTTTACATATATTTGCCATGAGGGCATGAAAGGACATTATACTTGTTTGACTGGATCACTGCTCTCCGTAACCTGAAATATACCGACAGAACAATGCTTAAAAGGGCTTGCATATCGCTGATAATCATATTGTTATCGCTGTCTCTACCACTCCGTGCCCAGAAGGTTGGACTGGTGTTGAGCGGCGGTGGAGCCAAAGGTATGGCCCATATCGGCGTGATCCGTGCCCTTGAGGAAAACAATATCCCTATCGATTATGTAGCAGGTACTTCCATGGGTGCCGTAATAGGCTCTCTCTACGCGATGGGTTACTCTCCCGATGAGATGGAGGACCTTATCCGTTCCGATGAGTTCAAGAACTGGTATATGGGTGCAAGAGATATGAATTATCAGTTCTATTTCAAGCAGAACCCTCCCACCCCGGCGTTCATGTCGGCCCAGATTGCCATACGTGACTCCATGACTGTGATACGTCCTATGGTGAACAGCGTGGTTGACCCGTTACAGATGAACCTGGCTTTTGTGAATGTGTTCTCAGGCTCATCGGCTGCCTGTGAGAACAATTTTGACAACCTGATGGTACCGTTCAGGGCAGTTGCATCGGACGTGTTCAACAAGAACTCCATCGTGCTCTCCGAGGGTGATCTGGGTGATGCGGTACGAGCCTCCATGTCATTCCCGTTTGTGTTCCGCCCCATCCGAATTGATTCCATAATAGCCTATGACGGTGGCATTTACGATAATTTCCCTGTAGATGTCATGATCCGTGATTTCCACCCTGATTTTATAATCGGAAGTGTGGTTGCCATTGCCCCTGGCGAGCCTGAGATAGTTATTCCTGACGAATATGACCTCATGGGACAGGTGCGCAGCATGATCATGCAAAAGAGTGACTACAGCCTGGATCCCAAGATGGGCGTCAAGGTTGAGTTTGACCTGCGTAGTGTGGGACTTCTTGATTTCCAGAAGATCAACGAGGTTTCGCAGCTCGGATACAACAACACCATGCAGCTCATGGATTCCATCAAGTCACGTCTGTCAGCACGTCGTGCCCCGGCGGAGGTAAGCGAGACCCGCAGGCAGTTCAAGAGCAAGGTTCCCGGTCTGGTATTCAGTGACATAAACGTCATCGGCGTTAATCAGGCGCAGAAGCGTTACATAAGCAAGGAATTGAACGCTACTGACGGCGTGTTTGATTTCCAGGATTTCAAGTCCGGTTACTTCAAGCTCCTCTCTGATGATGCGTTTAACGAGATCATACCCTCTACAAGCTATTCCAAACAGGATTCCACCTATACACTCAATCTTAACGTGAGTCTTGACGACCACCCCACATTCTCCATGGGTGGCGGTCTCTCCACCTCCGTTTCGAGCCAGTTGTACGGTTCGGTGGCCTATAACCACATCGGTGAGGCATCGGAATCATACCTGCTTGAGGGACAGTTCGGACGTTCATACAACAACGCACAGCTGCTCACCAGGATAGACCTGGCTACCAAGATTCCCATGTCATTCTCGATCCAGGTAGCCTATAACAACATGAACTACTTCCGTAACGGATTGCTGATATTCTCTTCCGATAAGTACATGCCGGCTCTCAACAAGTCTCTGGAGTACTTTGCCAAGATCAAGATGTCGCGTCCGTTCCTGAACAACTACAAGGCGGAGTTCTCATTCGGTATCTCTCATCACAAGGACTATTACTCACAGTCCAGCAACGTGGACCTGCGTACGTTCAAGTATGACTGTAACCGTCATAACATACTCGGAGGTTCCGTAACATTTACCGGTAATACGCTGAACTCATTCCAGTATCCTACCAGCGGCCGATCCACTACCCTCCGTGCGTTCATCGGAACTGAAAATGACCTTTACAGGCCTCAGAACAAGTATTCAACCGAGCATCATTCGGTTGACCGTTCATGGCTGCAGATGTATGGTAACTTTGAGAACTATTTCAGGATTTCGCCACATTTCACCGTGGGTACATTGTTGGAGGGCTATTATACATCAAGGAACTTCTCGACCAACTACCAGTCCACCATCATGCAGGCCGGCAGTTTTCGTCCTACTGTTAACAGCAAGTTTACCTATGATCCTGATTTTACGGCCAATGCCTACTTTGCAGCCGGTATAAAGCCCATATGGATAATCAACGGCATATTCCACCTGCGTTCGGAGGTTTACCTGTTCCAGCCTACCCGTCCTATCGTGAATGTAGACGGCAAGGCCGCTTTCGGAAAGACTCTCAGCGGTATGCAGATCCTGGGTGAGTTGGCATTCGTGGCGCAGTATCAGAGGATATCGTTCAATGCGTTCCTGGATCTCTCCACATCAAGCAACAACCCGTCAATGTTCGGTGTTACGCTCGGCGTCCTTATGCCTAATGAGTGGTTTATAGAACAGTAACGTTCAGGACTCCATCCCTCTCTGTTTCCTGATCCATAATGAAGGTGATGTTCCGGTAATCTTCTGGAACTGACGGTAGAATGTGGAACTGCTTATGTAGCCGCATGAATACTCCACGTTCTTGCAGGACTCACCCTGAAGCAGCAGCTCCTGGGCGTACATTATCCTGGCATAGTTCACGTAGTCCGAGAATGACTTGCCGCTGAACTGCCTGACTGCCAGTGAGAGGTATGTCCTGTTGGTGCCCAGCTTCTGAGCCAGGTCTATGAGGTTGAGGTCGGGGTCAAGGAACACCTTGTCCTCATTCATGAGTTTCTCCATGTTCTTCCAGCAGTTGGATATGGTAAGTTCCTGACGGTTCTCGGTGTAGGTCTTGGCCAGTTTGGCATCCTCCTCCTTACGGATCATCTGCCTTATGTCATCGGCACTGTAGTCCAGGCTGAACGCCATGATGGTGAGAGCCATCTGGAACATGAACGTTATGAATATCAGAATGATGTTCTGCATGTTGATACTCTGCTGATAGTCGGGCGACGCCTCACGCAGAAGCACAACGACCACTCCTATGCCGGTGAGTATGGATATGATTCTGGACTGGCTTACGGACTTGCCGTAACTTGATGAGAAGAAGTCGTTTACCGTATCCTCATAGGCGTAAAGACTCCAGGCGCACCAGAGCAGCACTCCCGCCTCGAACCAGAATGTCACCGTCCTGGCCATGTGGTAGCAGAGGTATTCTATTATATCGAAGGTGCTGTTGTCACCAGCCAGGAAGTATCCGTTCAGTATTACGTTGTCATGAATCTGCTGCATGGAACTGTGGCTCATGCTCGGATAGATGACCAGGAACAGGGCCGTTACGGCCACTATGGGGATGAATACCATGTAGTCCTTGCGGGTTATGCCCTTGAGGTTGGTCAGTTCCATGGTAAAGAGGTAGAACAACGGCGCATAGGCCATGCTGGCTATTATATAGACGGGCCAGGTCCAGAGCATATGACACTTGTCGGGGTTGAACAGCTGCGCGTAGATAAGCATCTTGAGGCTCCATACGAGCTGAATGCCCATGAGAATCCAGTGGCATCGGTTTTTCTTGGTCTTGAACAGCACGATGGAGAGCGCGCATACAAAACTGAATACTCCGAGTAGAGTGTAAAGCAGGTGTACTGGAATGATGCTCATGTGAATCCTGTTTTGTGGGTTGTTCTGCCACGAATGTACAAAAAAGGGGAAATCATTGCTATTTATGGTGCATAAAAAGATAACATCCATACACACTGGTTGATGGTTCGTAACCTAAAAAGTCATATTTTTGCATAGTAAACCAATTAGCTGCTTTATGGACAAATATCCTCATTATCTTGAAAGACTACAGGCTGCCACACGTAAGTTCTGGGACAAGCCTGCACTCAACAATATCGGAGGCGAATCATTTACATACGCCCAGATGGCGCGTTCAATCGCACGCTTCCATATCATTTTTGAATATGCCGGCATAAAGAAGGGCGAGAAGATCGCACTGTGTGCCCAGAACGGCGCCCGCTGGGGTTTCGCCTATCTGGCTGTAAACACATATGAGACCGTCATCGTGCCTATCCTGGCTGACTTCAAGCCTGACAGCGTTATGGGTCTTGTAAACCACTCAGGCAGTATAGCCCTCTTTACCGATACGGAGAAGTGGTCCAGGATGGATCCTGCCAAGATGCCCAATGTCCGTGCCGTGATCGATGTGAATACGCTTGACATGCTTTTCTGCAACGACGAGAAGATTCAGTATGCGTTCGACCATCTTGACGAGCTGTTTGACAAGAAGTATCCCGGAGGATTCGGACCCGATGACGTGGTATTCCCCACCGATAACTGGGACGACCTCTCCACCATAAACTATACATCGGGCTCAACAGGTGATCCCAAGGGCGTGATGCTCACATACCGAAACTTCTCGGCTAATGTGGATTTCAGCCAGCGTCACGTGCCTGCCGGTGACAAGATGGTCTCCATGCTCCCTATGGCCCATATGTACGGTCTGGTCATAGAGTTCCTCTATCCTCTCTGTAACGGAACGTCGATCTACTGGCTGGGTAAGGCCCCCACTCCGGCAGCCCTCATGAAGGCTTTTGCCGATGTCAAGCCCTATCTGCTCATAACCGTTCCTCTGGTCATGGAGAAGATATACAAATCCAAGATCAAGCCTATGCTTGATAAGCCGGCTATCCGTTTCGCGCTTCATGTACCTGTACTTAACAGTATCATTTACAAGAAGATAAAGGATGGACTGATAACCGCTTTCGGCGGAAACTGTGAGGAGTTCATCATGGGTGGCGCCGCCCTCAACCCTGAGGTGGAGCGTATATTCAAGAAGATAAAGTTCCCCTATCTGGTGGGTTACGGCATGACCGAGGCCTGCCCGCTCCTGGCTTATGAGCACTGGACCAAGTATGTGCCCGGCTCATGCGGTAAGGCTGTCGATGTGGCCGAGGTCCGCATAGACTCTGAAGATCCCCAGAACGTGGCCGGTGAGATACAGGCCCGTGGTGAGAACATCACCATCGGCTATTATGACAATCCTGAGGCTACCGCCAATGCCTTTACCGATGACGGCTGGCTCAAGACCGGTGACCTGGGTGTTATGGACGCTGATGGCAACATATTCATACGTGGACGTTCCAAGAGCATGATTCTGGGTCCATCGGGCCAGAATATCTATCCTGAGGAGATTGAGGCTGTGGTAAACAACCAGGAATATGTGGTTGAGTCTGTCGTAGTGGATCGCGGTGGTAAGTTGGTTGCTCTGGTGTATCTTGACGAGCAGGCCATTGCCAAGGCTCTCCTTGATGATGAGGCCAGGGATGCCATTCCCGAGAACATACGCCTGTCATCCAACAGGATCCTGCCCGTATACAGTCAGTTGGCCAAGGTTGAGATCCAGGCTGTCCCGTTCGAGAAGACACCCAAGATGTCAATCAAGAGATTCATGTACAAGTAACACATTTTTTTCCAAAAACTATAACAATAGGAACCGTCCCTTTTGTTGCAGTTTGAGTTATTTTACCGGGAATGTAAAGTACGTATCCGGATATGGTTCATCCTTTAGGGTAAAGTGCCACCACTCTGAATCCAACGGCTTGAAACCGTGACGGAGCATGGCATCACGCAGTATCATGCGGTTGGCAAACTGAATATCTGTAATACCGCGGTAATCAGGATGGCTCTCTATTCCGAACCAGTCAAATGTTCCCCCCATGTCCACCTCTTTCTCTGTGGTCATATCAAACAGGGTGAGATCAACTGTTGATCCGCGTGTGTGGCCTGACTTGGCCATTATGTAGTCAAGTTCAAACAGGCGGCTCTTATCCACATCGGGATAGAAGAAGCGGCGCATGGTGGTATCAGCTACATTGGCAGCCCAGCGGACAAAATGGTCTACTGCACACTGCGGGCGGTAGGCATCGTATATCTTGAGCCTGTAACCCTGTCTGATTACGTCATCACTCACTGCCTTGAGGCTGTCAGCGGCCCTGCGTGTAAGCAAGGCGACGGGAGCCATATATCCGTCTATGCGGGTGCCTACAAAGTTGTAGGTGCCGTAATAGCGTATTTCAAGAATAACATCCGGTACCACATCTGTAATGGCAACAAAGTCACTTGAGTCCTGTTCCTTGACGGTGTCGGCAGACTGTTCGCAGGCTGCAAACAATAAGCAGACTACAAAAAAAAGTGTTGAGTACTTTCTCATATCCTATTAGTCCTTTTACGTTGTCAAATGTACATAAAAAATGTGATCACACAAGGATATAGGGAACTGATCCTTCAGTGTCATTATATATCTATCAAGGTTATAGGTCCTGGATGAAAAAGCTTTGGGATTTTAGGACATGGGATTGGGTAATTTGCAGTGGAAAGTCAAAGCGTCCCTTCGGGCCGAGCGAATAATGCGTCACTTTTGTAATCATTGAAATAGACCATGTATTACTGTTTTTTGAAGAGGTAACCTTGATCAAAAAATACGGTGTATGCAGTCTTGTCGTTGGCTATGAACGCGAATGATATTCCTTTCTCTTTATGGTTATAAACATTTAGAGATTGGGCAGTCTGCCACTGGCTGTCAAAGGGATCTGCGGCATTAATGTTATTTTTTTCACCATCGATCGCAAACATTTCATTTTGGCCGATAGATACTATGCCGTCTTTATAAGTGTATGCGCCTTTGTACAGTCTTACAAGAGCACCGTCATAAATTTCAACGTTGTCGCCGCTAAAGCGTAACGCCATTGTTATAACGCCATCTTTATCCTTGGAGTACCATGTACCCTGGAGTAAAGACTTATCGGACGGCAGATTGGTGGCTCCTTTCTTAAAATAGAGATACACACTCTCTACATCCTGAGATGTAAGCGTTGGCGTATCATAGAAGTATTCAAAACACAATACTGACCCTTGGCAAGGAAGGCTTATACGTGTGGTATCTGTAACGATGTTTTCAGGTATGGTATCCCATCTGGCCTGCTCAATATCATCAACAACAAAAGCATAACGTTCTCTTGCCATTGTGATGTCTTCTACTATAAGATTGCCAATAACAAAAGGACCGTATTTGCCCTCGTCACGGTACTCGTAGAATGTCTTATACTCATCTTCCTCTTTCTCATAAGGAGAATAAATGTATGAGTATTGGTAAGAACCATCGGGGTTTATAAAATATGTTTCAGAAGTTATTTTATAGGGGGTGACAAGTGTAATGTTCCAGTCTCCTGCCAGATCCTGTAATGTAATGGTGGCAGACTGCTGATCATCATTACCCATTTTATCATCATTGTTACATGCTACCAGTAACGGCATGGCTATAATAGCACATGCAAAAGTCCTTTTTATATCCATTGTTTATTCAGTTTATGTAAGATTTTTGACAAAGATAGTAAAACTGTTTTAATGACGCAAAGGGGTGACGCAAAGGGGGGCGTTTAAGAATGCGTCACATTTGATAGGTCTGCTATTTGCGCAGCGGGTCCAGTTACTGCCAGATGGCCTTGCGGGGGTTGGTGGCAAAGTATAGTGTATGGTCATGGGGATGAGCAGGCAGGATGACCTGCTCATTCTTATTTATCCTGAACTGTGGTATCGACGGGCTGGGAACCGGCGGTATCATCTTCTTTTGACTTGTGAATGTAATAATTACCTATTCCTTTCTGCTGGAAGTTGAAGCGACGCTTTGCACCAAGGTCTCTGAGCTGATTGGCAAAATGTAATTTATTCCACAACATAGCTGTTTGAATTAAAAGTGAAACTATTGTCTGATGCAATAATACTATAATAGCGCGAGTTTTCAAAATTTAAATCCCATTGTACAAGCAAATAAAGCCAAACGATGGGATTTGACATGTATGGATTTTGCTGACGCAAAGGGGGCGTTTCTTTTAGTCGCTTCGCTTTGTAAAAGCGTCCCTTCGGGCCGAGCGAATAATGCGTCACTGGCCTTACTTTTGGTTGGGGTACGGATTATGAGGGTCAACGGCAAACATCTCCGGAACCTTGGTAACGGCACGGCCATCGGGGGTGATCATTTCATGATGCGGGATGGCTGAGAAGTTGAACAAACCGGCCAGGGTGTTATAATCATCCTGCGATACCCTATAGCTCTCTGCACCCTCAAGCCACTCCTGGCGGAAGGGCTCATAATACTGCTCCGGATCACTGGTTATGAATATCATGGCAAAACTGTCATACTTCTTAGTCATGATTTCATGCCTGTTCTGCACGGTACTTTTGATGTCTGCTACACATGGTCCGCAGCCTGTTGACCAGAAGTCTATGTAGACATACTTGTCGGGATAGTTTGCAAGTATCTTCTTAAGCACCTCCTTGCCTCTGCATTCGGGGAGTTCCCAGTATGGAGCCTGCTTGCGTTTGAACTCATTATAAGCTATGTCAACACGAACCCCAAGGACCGGATCATTGATTAGGCCCTTAACCTTGGATACATAGTATATTGGAATGATTTTACGGCTGTATTAATTGTTGAAATATTTCTAAGGGAGAACAGGGCGAACCTATAGTATTTGCTTTGGTTATTCTCTCATGATGTAACGCAATATAATATTCAGTACCATGCTGACTAAACCTACCCAAAGGCATATCCTGATTATGGGATCCGGATCTATTTCATATGAGTAACGTAAGGCTGCTGCTATGCCGATCAATGATGCTGCCATAAGAAAGAAGCAAATGCTGATAAGTTTTTTTCTCGTTTCCAGATTCATAATTGTTAGAAAAGGGGTTAGTATTTGCGAATTAAGGGATTATCCCTGGTATTTGCAATAGTAGCGAGGAAGATTATGCGCACCGGATGGCGGGATGCGGGGTGTGAGGGCATCGGCCTCAAAGAATGCATTGCATCAAGGCGTCTTCGGCATCATCGGATATTATATGGAAGCCGGCTTTCTGGTACATACGCATGGCATAGTTTGCTTTCTGAACGGAGAGGGAGACGCTCTTATACCCATCGGCTTTGAGGAGTTCCTGCATCTGGCGGAGCAGATCTGTGCCTATACCCAGGTTCCGGTATTCCTTATACAGGGAGATTGCAATTGAAGGGACATCATCGGCTATATGGCCGTAGTCGTTCATGATGCGGCTCCAGATAGCACCTACTATCTTATCCCCTACCTCTGCTACCAGGCAACGATCATCGTGCATCTGGCCGAAATTGCGGATATAGACCTGCAGGTTCTCATCATCGAGAATACTCCTGGGAGGTGCGGCAACACCTTCGGGGATGAAGATTGCCTCATAGAGGAAATCTCCAAGTATTGGTATTTCTTCTTTCCTTATTGGTCTTATCTGGTAATTCATTAGATGCTTGAATTTATTGGCGCAAAAGTACCTAAAATATTAATGATTATGGGCTGGTAGCGATACTGGCCTTTTCTATTAATACTGATATGAGGATTAACTGTCTTTTATTAACCAATGTCACTCTACTACTGGCAGACGGGACGGACGGAAAGACCACACATACGCATTTGTGTTAGTACACCTTTGCCTCCCCAAAAATCTATTGACAGATAACAGGCGTGATCATTCTCATCAATGTAAATATCATATTCATCCCAAGGATACCATCTGCCGAGCGTACTTGACCAATAATTACCTTGGGTACCACCTGGATTAGACAGGAATGTACTTCCGGCAAAAGGCAGAAATATGGAGCGGCCCTCATATCCCAGAACTTTGCTTGTAAACTGAGCACCCCATACGCCATTCTGTGTTCTTGGGCTCATTATACAGCTGTCCAATAGCTCTCTCCATTCGTCTGCAGTGGGAATACGCCATTTGCCACCCCACAGGATATGGGCTACATCATCCTTAGGTTCAAGCGTTGTCTTGTCATCAGTGAAACCCTCATAGCCATAATGACGGTTTTTGCAGTACTTGGTCATACTGGAATCAGAACCGTTGCAATAGATGTAACTATCCCAGGAATAACCAGCCTCATAAGATGTAACAGTCATCCCCCAGGCATATAAATCACCATACGATTCAGGTGTATCTGCACCTACATTACAGGTTGCCCACTTGACGCTTAGACCCAGGTCAATGTACTCATGACTGTTCTCCATGTTACGGGGTTGTTGAGAAGATGCTGGTGCCCAGAAGAATAGCAACAATGCTATAGGTATGATTTCTGACGCTCTCATTAGAACTTAATTTGTAACAAAAGTAATTTTTATATCAGCGAACTGCAAGAGTTATGCGCTGCATAACTGTTGCATTGTCCCTGG
>CACZCX010000004.1 GCA_902779875.1 uncultured Bacteroidales bacterium
CCCACTCACCATAATCCTTGATAACGTATAATTACGCACGAACCTGGCCGGGCGCAATAAGAACCGTCCCCAATATGCGTTTAATTACGCACGAACCTGGCAAGGCGCAATAAGAACCGTCCCCGATAAAAAAATAAGGAGGTGAACCAGCAGGGTCCACCTCCTAAATTTTTTTAATTGGTTAGCTTATTTCTTTCCCAGGAAGATGTGCAGCAGAAGACCGGCTACCATAACACACATGGCTGCGATCTGAACACCGTTGTGGTTCTTGCCGTCGGAGAATGAGCTCCAGACGAGTATAGCTGCTCCAAGGATCACTACTAAAGCTCCCAGATACTTTTTGAAGTTGTTCATTGTTATGTTGTTTATATTTGTTTCTAACGTGCAAATTAAAGGGTTTTTCTTTGAAATACGAAGTAATAATCCATTTTTCTACCTAATGTTTATTAATATTAAGACTACTGAATTATGTGATTTTCTTGCTGGTAAATGGTGAATAAGTCAAATATTTTAGTACCTTTGCATCCGCATTTTGCAAACACTATCTATTTATTTAATTAAAAACAAATGAATCAGTACGAAACCGTTTTCATTTTGACTCCCGTTTTATCTGATGTTCAGATGAAGGAAGCGGTAGAGAAATTCAAGGAGGGCGCTGAGATTGTCAATGAAGAGAACTGGGGCATGCGCAAGCTGGCCTATCCTATTGAGAAGAAGTCAACTGGCTTCTACGAGTTTATCGAATTCAACGCTGAGCCTTCAGTTGTTGAGAAACTGGAAGTTAACTTCCGTCGTGACGAGCGCGTTATCCGCTTCCTGACCACAAAGCAGGACAAGTACGCAGCTGAGTACGCAGCAAAGAGAAGAAGTCTTAGGCAGTCTAAATCAGAGGAGGCATAATTATGGCAGAACAGACATCAGAGATCAGATATCTGGCACCCCAGACAACTGACGTTAAGAAGAAGAAATATTGCCGTTTCAAGAAGGCAGGTATCAAGTATATCGATTATAAGGATCCTGAGTTCCTCAAGAGATTCCTTAACGAGCAGGGTAAGCTTCTGCCCCGTCGCATCACCGGTACTTCACTCAAGTTCCAGCGTCGCGTGGCTCAGGCTGTTAAGAGAGCACGTCATCTCGCACTTCTGCCTTACGTAACTGATATGATGAAGTAATAATCTTTAAAGAAAAGAAAGACTATGGAGATTATACTTAAGGAAGATATTCAGAATCTTGGATACAAGAACGATATAGTAAAGGTTAAGGACGGTTACGGTCGTAACTATCTGATTCCCCAGGGTAAGGCTGTCATCGCTACTGAGTCAGCTAAGAAGATCCTGGCTGAGAACGAGCGTCAGCGCGCTCACAAGCTGGCTAAGATCAAGGCCGATGCTGAGGCTCTGGCCGCTAAGCTGAACGGTATCAAGCTCACTCTTACCGCTAAGGTTAACGAGGACGGCACAATCTTTGGTGGCGTTGGTGCCGCTCAGGTTGCTGAGGCTCTCGCTGCTAAGGGCTTTGAGATCGATCGCAAGATCATCGCTGCCGAGACCGTTAAGGCTGTTGGTCAGTACACTGCTGTCATCAACCTTCACAAGGAGGTTAAGGCTGAGGTTACCTTCGAGGTTGCAGCTGAGTCAGCTGAGTAATTGAATTCTGTTTAACTACAGATATGGGGAGGATGTTCTTTGGGACATCCTCCTTTCTTATTTATTATTTTGCTAATTTCGCATCGCAATGGGCAATGGTGAATTCACACTTGAGGGCCGCAGCGCCTCTTTCTATACTCTGGGTTGCAAACTCAACTTCTCGGAGACATCGACAATTATGCGCCAGCTGTTCGAGGCGGGTGCACATAAGGCCGTTAAGGGTGAGAAGGCCGATATATGTGTGATCAACACCTGCTCGGTTACCGAGGTGGCCGATAAGAAGTGCCGCCAGGCCATCCATAAGATCATACGCGAGAATCCCGATGCATATATCGTGGTGACCGGCTGCTACGGTCAGCTTCAGCCCGGCGTTGTGGCCGATATCCCCGGCGTGGACATCGTTCTTGGACAGGATCAGAAGGGTAGCGTGCTGGAGAACCTGAACGGACTCGTCAAGCGTGACCACGGCATTTCCAAGACCGTGGGTACGAATGATATAAAGAACTTTGTCCCTTCATGCTCACGTGGCGACCGTACCCGTTTCTTCCTCAAGGTCCAGGACGGTTGCGATTATTACTGTACCTACTGCACAGTGGCTTATGCGCGTGGTCACAGCCGCAACCCGTCTATTGAGAGTCTTGTGGATCAGGCTTGTGAGGCAGGTCAGGAGGGTGGACGTGAGATCGTGATTACCGGCGTGAACATCGGTGATTTTGGAAAATCAACAGGTGAAAGGTTCATTGACCTGATTCGTGAGTTGGATAAGGTGGATGATATTGCACGTTACCGTATTTCGTCGATTGAACCCAATCTGCTTACTGATGAGGTGATTGACTTTGTGGCTCAGTCACGTGCGTTCATGCCGCATTTCCATATTCCTCTGCAGAGCGGCTCCAATGAGGTGCTCAAACTCATGCATCGCCGTTATGAGCGTGAGCTTTTTGCCGCTAAGGTTGAGCGCATCAAGAGCGTCATGCCCCATGCGTTCATCGGCGTGGATGTGATTGTGGGTATGCGTGGTGAGACCGATGAGCTGTTTGAGGATGCTTACCGCTTTATCGAGGGACTGGATGTGACCCAGCTTCATGTGTTCAGCTACTCGGAGCGTCCGGGTACCGCAGCTCTCAGGATTCCTTATAAGGTGTCGCCTCAGACCAAACATGAGCGTAGCCAGCGGCTTCTGGAGTTATCGGACCTTAAGACCAGGGCTTTTTATGAGTCGCATATCGGCCAGGAAGCGACTGTGCTGGTCGAGAGGCCAAGGCGCGGCATGCCGGCTCACGGATTTACCGACAATTATATAAGGGTGGAGCTTGATTCGGCTCAGGTGCAGGAGAACAGCCTCGTAAGGGTGCTTATGGGCGGGTTCAATGCTGCCGGCGATGCTCTCACCGCTACTGTCATAAAGTGATATGAAGGTTGCTATAGTCATATTGAACTGGAACGGCAGCGCAATGCTCAGGCGCTACCTGCCTACGCTGATCAAATGCTCCCGTATGGACGGGGTGCAGGTGATCGTGGCCGATAATGACTCCAAGGATGACTCCATGGAGATGATGCAGCGTGAGTTCCCTGAGATTCCGCTCATCCGCCTGGAAAGGAACTGGGGTTTTGCCGGAGGTTACAATATGGCGCTACGCCAGGTCGAGGCGGAGTATTACATCCTGCTGAATTCCGATGTGGAGGTATCGGAAGACTGGCTCCTGCCGCTCGTGAGCTATATGGACGTGCATCCCGATGATGCTGCCTGCCAGCCCAAGCTACTGGATTTCAAAGATCCTGAGCGATTCGAGTATGCGGGCGGTGCCGGCGGATATATGGACCGCCTGGGTTATATGTTTTGCCGTGGACGTGTGTTTGATACCATAGAGAAAGATAACGGTCAGTATGATACCATAGAGCCTGTATTCTGGGCAACCGGGGCCTGCCTGATGATACGCAGCGCCGATTACTGGGCTGTCGGTGGTCTGGATGACCGTTTCTTTGCCCATCAGGAGGAGATTGACCTCTGCTGGCGTCTGCGTAGCCGTGGACGCGGCATCGTTTGTATCCCGGAGAGTACCGTATATCATGTGGGTGGTGCGACTCTGAATAAATCCAATCCCTACAAGACTTTCCTCAATTTCCGCAATAACCTGCTCATGCTCTACAAGAACCTTCCGGACAGCGAGCTCCGTAAGGTCATGAGAGCACGTTTCTGGCTTGACGGATTGGCTGCACTCATGTTCCTGGCCAAGTTCCACTGGGGCGATTTCAGGGCTGTGCTGCGTGCACGCCGTGAGTTCCGCCGCCTCAAGCCCGAGTTCCTTGAGAGCCGCCAGGAGAACCTCCGTAAAGCTTCAACCGCAGACATCCCCGAGCAAGCAAAATTCAGTCTCCTCTGGCGCTACTACGCAAAACGCCAGAAAACCTACAATCAACTGCTATCAGAATAGGGGCACAAAAGGGACGGTTCTATCTGTGCCCTTGTGAAAATAATCCTAGGTGTACAGAACTTTTGGGGTATCGGTATCGGAGTTTCCCATTCGCAGAAGCAGAACTGTCGATTGGGGGATCATCAGTGCAGCAGCGTAAAGCGGAGAGCCCTGGAGGATCCCGTTAAGAACGGCGCATGTCTGACGAACGTTAGACCCCGAAGGGGGCTATAAGGAGGAGTTCGACGTTTAGGGTCCGGAGGGGCTCGGAGTAGCTGCGGAACGTTGTCACCCAATTGACAGTTCTGCGCTGTTTCTGATACCGATACCCCAAAAGTTCTCTTGGAAAAAGGGCACAGATAGAACCGTCCCTTTTGTGCCCCTAATGAATGTTAAAGTGTAAAATTTGCTTGGAATATTGTAAAGTGCGCTTTACATTTGTTGCGTCAAACTTTACAATTATGAGAGATTATCGGAAACATCTAACGCTCTTGCCTCACAGATGGCAGACAGGGGCCTTGTTTGCAGCCGGTGTTTTGGCTGTGGTTTATTATTGTCTGTTTACTTACACCATCAGGTCATTGGAACACCCCAGTGATACATATCGGTTGTATTGGTTGGGGATTTTACATCTTCCTGTTTCGGTTGCATTGATGATAGCATGCCTATCGAAAGAAAAAGAGGAGGATGAGTATATTTCATCCGTGCGTTATCGCGCCCTTGCCATAGCTATGTTCCTGTATTTTGTGTTGAGAGCCAGTGGGGAGATGATGTATGGTTCCCTTCATTTTTTTGTTTTCAATCGGAATTTAGCGGGTATGAATGTTATAGCCGATATTATGGGGTCTTCTGCATTCAGGATAACACGTCAGATTATCGGTTTTATCGGCTCTGTGAACTTCACGATGGTTATTTATATCATTCTTGTTAAGGTATTGAAACGCCTGGGCATTGAAAACGGCAACAAATCGATTCTGCTTCCCAACAATTATAAGAAAGTTGGTTGGTACCTTCTCATTGTTTCAATGGTAATGATTGTTGCGATCGTTATCCTGGACGCGATATTCGGACATTTACATGAAATGTATGAGAAACACTCAACGTTGTTGCGACTGATGATATTGATTCCATATATTGCCCTGATATTCATATGCCTGAGCAAAGAGAAGCAGGAGGATGAGTTTATACGCCTTATCAGGGTACGCATTTTGATTTATTTTGCAATATTCTATCTGGTTGTAGGAATGATTAGTGGACTGTCAGAAAATCTGTGGCAATTGTACCAGTTCCGAACGATGAACAATCGTGCATATGTCGCACAGCTTTTTGTGCTGATCATGAGATTGTTGTCCTGGTTCCCGTTGTTGGTTGTCGTTTATTCGCAGGTCCTGAAAAAGGTGCTGGCTAAGAATACAATCGAGAGTGGTAATGAAGAGTGATAACGAGTAATTTGGTTATATGAAAGATTATCGGAAACATTTGACTTTGCTGCCTCATAAATGGCAGAATGTGGGATTCGCGGCGTTGGCCATTGTTGCTGTTTGCTCTGTGCTTTTCTTCTGTTTGCATGTTATGCTGGAAAGCCAGATTGCCTATTTTCGATTGTTAAGGACAGGTGACCTGCTTCTTACTGTCGGCATGTTGCTTGTTTGTTTTTCGGGTGAGAAGGTCGAGGACGAGTATATTACTTCGGCAAGATATCGGGCATTGACCATTGTTGTTATTCTACTCTTTATTTCAAGGGCAACAAAAGAGATGATAACCGGTGGCTATATTCTGTCTGATACTGTTTTTGACGCTATTGGACAGATGGTGAATGAGAGCCGGCTTTCTGTTGTCAACAATTCCGTATCTGTCAGGCTTTTCTATAAAGCAACGTATTGGCTGTCCAATTACTATGTTTTGGCACTTCTGTATATAGTTCTTCTGAAACTTATGGTACGGTTCGGTAACGGCAACGGATTCAAGTCGATGCTTCTTCCGTTCCGTTGTAAGAAGGCCGGTTGGTATATACTGATTACATCGGCTGTACTTATTCCGTTGGTAATATATTATCTGGGAAATGTACTGGTTAACAGCATGGATGTGATAGGACGTACTCCTGACAGGCAGGTCTATATTGGGATTTATATCACTGTAAGCAGACTTATAGTATTGCTGCCGTATATCGGATTGTTGATGGTTTGTCTCTCCCGTGAGGATCATGAGGATGAGTTCATCAGTCATATCAGAGCAAGGATGCTGGCCTATTTCGTCATCTACTATCTGATAGCGGAGTTGTTAGCCAGACAGTGCTCTTTTACATTGTCTATGATTATGGTCAGACACCAAGGCTCTTGGAATCCAGGTGCACTTTATGACATAATAGAGGGAGTTAGAAACACATTGGCCCCGTTGACCTGGGTGCCGTTGGTAGCGCTGGTGTATGCGTTGGTGCTGAGGAAGGTGTTGGCTAAGAACTTAATTGAGAGCGGCAATGAAGAATAATATACGTGTTGAGCGGGCGGTCCTCAGGATTTCGCAGCAGGATCTGGCAAATGCCATTGGGGTTTCACGCCAGACGATATTCGCAATTGAGAACGGAAAGTTCATTCCTTCGACGGAGCTGGCGCTCAAACTGTCGGCCTATTTTGGCAAGAGCGTGAACGATCTGTTCCAGTTGTAAGCTCTGTAACATCGGAATCCTGAGTGAGGAATTTGTCAGGATTTTTTTAAAGTCCGGAATGACGCACCAGTGTGTAGGTGTGGTCTATGGTAGTGGGGAGCTCCTCCGGATAGTGAGTGACTATGATAAGGGTCTTCTGCGGTTGAGCGCAGAAGGCCTTTATTATTTCCATTACCAGTGTTCGGTTCTTGCGGTCCAGTCCGTGGAGCGGTTCGTCGAGAATCAGAAGGGTGGGGTTCTTTACGAACGCGCGGGCGAGCAGGATCATGCGCTGCTCTCCGCTCGAGAGTTCCAGGAAGTCGCGGCCTTCAAGGCTGGTTATTCCGAATATGTTCATCCAAACGCGGCATGCCTCTCTTTCCTGGTCGGTAATTTTTTTATACAAACCGATGGTATCGTGAAGGCCCGATGCCACTATGTCGAGTGCTGGATAGCGGCGGCAGTAGGAGCGGTGCATCTCGGGCGATACGTATCCTATGTGCTTTTTTATCTCCCAGATGCTCTCGCCGGTGCCGCGCGGACGGCCGAACAGGGCTATGTCACAGGCGTATGACTGGGGATTATCGGCATAGACCATGCTCAGAAGGGCGGATTTACCGCTTCCGTTAGGTCCCAGTAGCGCCCAGTGCTCACCCTTGCGGATAGTCCAGTCAAGGCGGTCCAGGATGCGTCGGGAGCCATACTGGAGGGTTACCTGGTTGCAGCGTACTATTTCATCGGACTCCATGTCAGTCTCGGGCAGAGAGTGCATGAGGTCTACGAGATCCTGGCTGAGAAGGGGCTGGGGGAGCGGTTTCTCAGGCCTGGCCAGATAGTTCTCAACGGGCATCACGGTGCTTGGGCATCGGTCCTGAACCTCTATGATATGGGTTATGAACGGCGGGATGTCCTCGCGACGGGATACCACGAGCACGATCTGCATGTTCCAGTCATGGATGAGGGTCTCCAGAAGGCGGCAGAGCATGTCGCGGGTCTGGACGTCAAGACCTATGAAGGGGCTGTCTATGATGACCATGCGGGGGCGTACGGCTAAGGCACGGGCCAGCTGGTATTTGCGCATTTCGCCGCTGGAGAGTGTCACAAGCTGCTTGTCCCATATGAACGGGAGGTCGAACAGGGTGTAGAGGCGCTCTTTCCAGACGGGGTCCTTGATTGCGGGGAATGCGTCACGGACTATGGCCGATTCACCCATCTCGGTCATGTTCCAGCGCTGCTGGTAGAAATAGGTGCTGTCGGCGCTGCCGTAGCTGTCGCGGAACGTGATGTTGCGGATATCGGACCCGGTGACATCGGTCCCGTATTCCACTTCACGGTTGTTCATGAGTGGATACTGGCGGAGCATGGTGTTTACCAGGAGGGTCTTGCCGCTGCCGTTGGGACCTACGATGGCGGTCTGCCAGCCTTTACCTATGCTTATGTTGATAGGGCAGGAGAGCCTGTATCTGGGGTCGCAGGCCACGCCTTCGGTTATTCTCAGTACGAATCCGCTGTTCTGTTCCATTTTTGCTTAATGATGTGCGAAGATAATGCAAAATGCGCTACCTTAGCACCATGATTCCCGCTTTATATCTTATTCCCAATCTGCTGGGTGAGACTCCCGTTGAGCAGGTTCTGCCTGCATATAACCACGAGATTATTATGGGCATCCGTCACTTTATTGTGGAGGATGTGCGCACTGCACGCCGTTTCCTCAAGCTGGTGGACCGCTCAATCGATATTGACCAGCTGACATTCTACACGCTCAACAAACATACCAGGCCCGATGAGATCGCGGGCATGCTGAAACCGCTCGAGGAGGGTTTCCCGATGGGCGTGATATCCGAGGCGGGGTGTCCGGCCGTGGCCGATCCGGGGGCCGATGTGGTGGCTATAGCCCAGCGTAAGAATCTTAAGGTGGTTCCGCTCGTGGGGCCGTCGAGCATAATACTGGCCGTGATGGGTTCAGGGTTTAACGGACAGAGTTTCGCGTTCAACGGATACCTTCCCATCGAACCCGACGAGCGCGTAAAGACTCTTAAGAAACTGGAACAGCGCGCATATAGCGAAGGGCAGACTCAGCTCTTTATCGAGACGCCCTATCGCAACTCAAGAATGATGGCCGATATTCTCAAGGCCTGCCGCCCTCAAACGCGTCTGTGCATAGCTGCAGGGCTTACTACTGACCAGGAATATATCTGTACTCGCACCGTGAAGGAGTGGGGTGGCAAACTGCCCAACCTGGACAAGATTCCCACAATCTTCCTGATCTACAAATAACCATCCCAGCCAATTCATTGGCTGGTTGCTTTATAGGTTCTCCCTAAAGAAGCGGAGGATGCGGTTGAACAGGTGGTAACGGGTGGCGGGATCCTTGATGCCGTGATCCTTTCCGGGATATACCTGTATGTCAAAATCAATGCCGTTCTCAATCAGCTTGCTTGTGTAGGCTGCTGTGTGGCTGAAATAGACGTTGTCGTCATCCAGACCGTGGATTATGAGCAGCTTGCCGTGGAGTTTGCCGGCACGCTCTATGGGAGAAGACTCCAGATAGCCCTGGGCATTCTCCTTAGGCTGCTGGAGGAACCGCTCGGTATAGATGGCATCGTAGAGGCGCCAGTCAGTCACGGGAGCCACGGCAACGCCGCACTTGAATACGGGTGTGCCCTCACTCATGGACATCAGGGTGTTGTAGCCTCCGTAGCTCCAGCCCCATATGGCTATGCGCTCAGAATCGATATACGGAAGTGAGCCAAGGTACTGCGCAGCAGCTACCTGATCCTTGCTCTCAAGCACTCCCAGATGCTTGTATACCTGCTTCTTGAAGTCGGCTCCGCGACGGTCTGTGCCACGTCCGTCTACGACCGCAACGGCATAACCCTGTTTTACCAGGAGTGACTCGAATGTGCCGCCGGGATAGAAACCTGCCTCCCACTGGTTCAGGACCTTGTTGGAGCCGGGGCCGCTGTACTGGAACATTACGAGCGGGCAGGGCTTGGATTCACTGGCATCGGCGGGTTTGACCATCCAGCCGTAGAGGGTAATGCCATCCGGGGTCTCGAATGAGAATGTCTCCTTATGTGCCAGATTGTAAACCAGCTTGTTGGCCTCAACCTCGTCATTGGACTCGACTGTGCTCAGGGTCTTTCCGGCATCGCTTATTATCGTGATGCGGGTGGGGGTGTTCAGATCGGACCATGAGTTCATGAAGTACTTGAGGTCGGCGCTGAACACTGCGTGGCTGGTGCCCTGCTCGGGAGTGAGGCGGGTCTTGCGGCCCTTGGCATCCTGCTTCCATACGGCGCAGTCATAGATGCCGCTCTCGTTGCTCTCATAGAACACGATTCCCTTCTTGGCGTCATAGCCATGGAATGCCAGCACGTCAAAGTCACCGCTCGTGATCTGACGCTTGAGCTTGCCCAGGAGGTCATACTGATAGAGGTGGCGGTGTCCGTCTCGCTCGCTGAGCATGATGAATCCGTCGGGGTAAACTTTGGTATCGTTGTACTCGAATTCGTCAATGAACCGCTCGTCATCCTGACGCAGTATGATGGTGCAGAGGGTGGAGCGGGGATTGCCAGAGTATATCTCCAGTCTGTTCTGGTTGCGGTTCAGGGTGAATATGAGAAGGTCGTTATCGGCATTCTCCACGAACTTTATACGCGGAATATAGGTGGTGGTATCCAGCTTGAGTCCCATGTCGCGTGTTACGGAGCTCTTTATGTCGAATGACTGGACCGATACTTTCGATGTAGCCGCACCGGCAGTGGGATACTTCTGTGAATTATAGCTCAGAAGGTTCTGTGAGTATGAGTCGCGGTCCACCTGTGTCAGGTAGAAGGGGAGGTTGAAACTGTCCACATGCGACTCGTCAAAACGGATCCAGGCGAGCATGCGGCTGTCGGCGCTGAACTCGAACGCGCGGGTGAGCCCGAACTCCTCCTCGTAGGCCCAGTCGGCAACGCCGTAACGTATCTTGCCGGCCTCACCGTCCTTGGTTACCTGTACTTCAGCATTATTGAATAACATTTTGATTATAAAGATGTTATTGTTGCGCACAAATGCTATGTTATGACCATCGGGAGAGAATGCGGGACACATGACCGGACCCTCAGTCATGGGGTCGATCTTGTTGTTGCGGATGGTGAATATGTAGTACTCAGCCTTGAATGAACGGCGGTAGATCTTCTCGGTGTTGGTCTGGAGAAGTATCACATCCTCGGTAGGAGAGAGTATGAAACCGTCAAATGAGGGCAGACGGACTCCGCGTACGCTGCGCAGGTCCAGTACGGTGTCGGTTACCTGACCCGTCTTGAACGAGTTCCTGAGTATGAGACGGTTGTCTACGCTTGTCAGATAGTGCTCTCCGTCGGCCATGGGGGTGACATCGGAAGGACCTCTTACCTCAAAGGTGTCGTCAATCACGTTCTCCAGGGTCAACCTTTTCTGCTGTGCATTCATCATAAGGGTTGTCGTTAGGGCTGCAGCCACAAGTATTATCTTTTTCATATGGAATCTGTTTTCTTTTAGTATAAACGTATGGGGCGTTTGTTATATTATTCGTCCAGGACGCCCTTGCCCTGACGTATTATATCCTGGTCACCGTCCACGCAGTAGACCACCGTGGAGTACTCGAAACCGCCTGCACCGCCGTTGATGACGATATCCACGTCATCGCCCAGACGCTCGTCGATCAGCTCAGGGTCGGTCAGGTAGCCTATGTCGTCATTCTCGTCATAGGGAATGGTGGTGGAGAGGAGGGGAGCGCCCAGCTGGCGGCAGATTTCGCGTGTTATGTCATTGTCGGGCACGCGTATGCCTACCTCCTTGCGGTTGCTGAATATCTTGGGCAGACGGCTTCCGGCCTTGAGGACGAATGTGAAGGGGCCCGGGAGGTTACGCTTCATGGTCTTGAAGGTGGAGTTGTCTATCTGCACGTACTGGCTTATGTCGCTCAAATCATAGCATACGATCGAGAAACGGTGTTTCTGCGGGTTCAGGCCCTTGATACGGCATATGCGCTCTATGGGGCGCTCCTTGAGGGCGTGGCATCCCATGGCGTATGCGGTATCGGTGGGGAATATTATCACTCCGCCGCCGTTCAGCACATCCAGTACGCGGTCCAGGTCGCGCTGGCTGGGGTTCTTCTCATAAAGTCTGATCAGCATGGGTTATCTCCTTTATGTAATCTGTTATGCCCTGTACATCATCGGGATGGAACCAGCGGGTATCCCTGTCCCTCTTGAACCAGGTCATCTGTTTGCGTGAATATATGCGTGTGTTCTGTTTTATCTTGTCCAGGGCAAACTCCAGCGTCATGGGCTTGCCGTCGGGCGTCAGTGCACCGTCCATCCAGCTGAAGAGCTCCTTCATGCCCACGGTGTTGAGCGAATTGAGCCCCCGGCGCGGGTACATGCGGCGAGCCTCGTCTAAAAGTCCGTTGCTGACCATGAGGTCCACGCGGCGGTTTATACGCTCGTACAGCTCCTCGCGGGGTCTTGTAAGTCCGATGCGCACGATACGGAACGGACGCTCGGCCTTCTTGCCCTTGCGGAGGTCGGAGTAGGGGTGACCGGTCAGATAACAGACCTCCAGAGCGTGAATCACACGCTTGGGATTCTTTCTGTCCACCTCCTTATAGTAGTCCGGATCCAGAATCCTTAGCTCCTGGACCAGCGGCTCCAGTCCCTCCTTCCCGTAACGCTCCAGAAGGGGTTGCCGGATATCGTCGGGAATGGTTGGAATCTGGTCTATACCATAGCAGAGGGCATCTATGTACATCATTGAGCCTCCTGTGACCAGTAGAATGTCATGTGTCGCGAATAGCTTGTCCGCGAGCGACAGGGTATCTTCTTCGTACCTGGCTGCGCTGTAGTAGTCGTCAAGTGAGAGGTTTCCGACCAGGTAATGCTCCACACGCTCCCTCTCGGCGGGGGTAGGGGCTGCCGTACATATGGGTATGTCGGCATACATCTGCCTGGAATCGGCCGAAATGATAGGGGTATGAAACAAATCGGCGAGGGTCAGGCACAATTCAGTCTTCCCCACGCCGGTTGGTCCTAATATGACGACTAGATACTTCACACTTAGTAAAGATCGTCTATGGAATCAAGGCTCACGGTGCCGCCGCCGTCGCCGCCACCCTCCATGCCGAATCCTTCCTCGTCGAGCTCATCGGAGTCAAATCCCTCATCGCCGTAGAAGTTCTCGTCTACGTCCATGACGGGGTTGGCCTTGGCCATCTCATCAAAGTCAACGGTCTGTTTGGGAGGATTGCCCTGGCTTGCGGTGCACTTGGCCTCAGCAAGAGTCTTGCCGGTGATAATCTCCTTTAATTCAATGAAAAAGCAGCGTTCTGTTAAAGGATCGAACACGTAGATGAGACGCTGTTTTTCGTCTTCAATAAGTTCATCGAGGGGAGTGTTGGCCATTACCCAGTTGTCAACCTCGGAGCTGGTGTTCATCTCCTCGCGTGTTATCTCCTCACGCTTCTCCCAGTTGTCCTCACAGATAAAGAATGAGGTCATCTGGTCATCAGGATAGCCTACAGATTTCAGTATAGCATTGCTGAAATCCAGGAATGACGCTGATGAACTGATCTGGATCTCACGATAGAAGTCATCGACCTCATCGGAAATGAAAATGAATCTGTAAATCATATCGTTATGTTTTATTTAGTCGTGATAATACCTCTTTCCGATGTCTCCACGAAGTTGATTATGTACTGAACCTCGGGTTTCTGTGATATGGGGTCCTCCTTGAGGGCTGCGATGGCCTGGCTTACGTTCAGACCGTTCTGGTAGATGATACGGTAAGCGTTGTGTATGGCCTCGATGGTCTCGCTGCTGAATCCCCTGCGGCGCAGTCCAACGATGTTAAGGCCAGCGTAGATTACCGGATGACGGCCGCCTATCACGTAGGGCGGGATATCCTTGCTGCAGCCTGAACCGCCCTGTACCATCACGTAACCGCCGATGTGGCAGAACTGATGTACGAGCACGCAGGCGCTCAGGATGGCGCAGTCATCAATCACTACCTCACCGGCTATCTTGGAGCTGTTGCCTATGATGCAGTTGCTGCCGATAACGCAGTCGTGAGCCACGTGCATGTTCTCCATGAGGAGGTTGTTGCTTCCCACCACTGTCTTGCCCTTGGAGGCGGTACCGCGGTTGATGGTCACGTTCTCGCGTATGCGGTTGTTGTCACCTATCTCGGCTGTGGTATCCTCGCCACGGAACTTGAGGTCCTGGGGGATGCCGCCTATCACGGCTCCCGGATGGATCTGGTTGCCGTTACCTATGCGTGAACCGTACATGATGTTCACGTGAGGCATGATGATGTTGTTGTCGCCTATGACCACATTCTTGTCGATGAAACAGAAGGGGCCTATCTCGACGTTCTCGCCAATCTGGGCGGAGGGGTCAACGTATGCTAAAGGACTTATCATTCTTTCTCTCTTTTTACGATTTGTACCATGAATTCGGACTCTGCAACCAGTTTGTCGGCTACAAAGGCGTATCCCTTGATTGATAGTATGTTATGACGTATGGGTGCAGTCCTTACGACACGCATCAGAAGGGTGTCGCCGGGAACTACGGCCTGACGGAAACGGGTGTTGTCGATCTTGACGAACATAGCCTCGTATTCCTTGGGTGATTCTGTGTACTGGAGTGCCAGGGTTCCGCCCAGCTGTGCCATGGCCTCTACAATGAGGACGCCCGGCATGATGGGGTGCTCGGGGAAGTGACCGGTAAAGAAGAACTCGTTGTTGGTTACGTTCTTTACACCCTCGGCATAGAGGTCGGTGAGTGCGATCACCTTATCCAGAAGCTGCATGGGGAAACGGTGGGGCATCACGGCCTGGATCTGCTGCAGGTTCATTACCGGCGGAACAGAGGGGTCGTAGGCGGGTGCCTGGACATCGTTAAGCATTATGTTCTTGCGCAGTATGCGTGCGAACTTGTTGTTGATGGTATGACCGGGGCGGGTGGCTATGATACGGCCCTTGATGGGTTTGCCTACCAGTGCAAGGTCACCTATTATGTCAAGCAGCTTGTGGCGTGCGGGCTCGTTGTCCCACTGAAGGGGCTTGTGCATGATGTAACCCAGTTTGGTGGCATCCATGGTGGGAACGCCCATAACCTGGCAGATCATGTCATAGCGCTCCTGGGAGAGCTCACGCTCGTAGATCACGATGGCGTTGTCCAGGTCGCCTCCTTTGATGAGGCCTGCGCCGAGCAGAGGCTCAATCTCGCGTACAAACACGAATGTGCGGCTCTTGGCTATCTCGGTGGGGAAGTCATTCATATCATCGAGCGAAGCGTACTGGTTGTACAGGATCTTGGAGTCGTATGATATGAGTACGTTTACGCAGAACTCGTTGTCGGGGAGCAGTATGATTGACGAACCGGTCTTCTCATCCTTGACCTCTATCTTGTTCTTGACTACATAGAAGTCCTTGAGGGCGTCCAGCTCCTTGATTCCTACGCGTTCTATGTTCTCCACGTAGTCAATGGCGCTGCCGTCCAGGATAGGGAACTCGGGTCCGTTCACCTCAATATGGCAGTTGTCTATTCCTGCAGCGTAGAGGGCGGCAAGACCGTGCTCTACAGTGCTTACCTTCACGTTACCCTTGAACAGTACCGTGCCGCGCTGTGTCTCACGCACATTCTCGGCTACAGCCTCGATAACGGGCTGGCTCTCCAGGTCTGTTCTCTGTATCTTGTAACCGTAGTCGGCGGGTGCGGGATTGAATGTCACAGTCAGGTCAAGACCTGTGTGAAGTCCCTTGCCGCTGAGTGAGAAACTACTCTTTAAAGTCTTCTGTTTGTACATGTTATGCTATTTTGCTTAAAGCATTATTTGCTCTCAAGTTTTGCTTTCAGTTCCTCGATCTCCTTCTTGAGCTCGCGGATGGTTGAGTCCATCTCAGGGAGCTGTCGCATGAGTATCGATGAGCGCAGGAAACCGCGGTACGGCATAGCGGGATAACCCATTATGTTCTGTCCGTCCTCCACGTTGCTAAGGGCTCCGGTTTTGGCGCCGAAGTTCACCTTGTTGCCTATGGAGAGATGGCCTGAGATACCGCTCTGGCCGCCTATCATGCACCATGCTCCTACCTTGCTGGATCCGGCAATACCGGTCTGGGCCGATATGACCGTATGCTCGCCTACGGAGACGTTGTGTGCAATCTGCACCATATTGTCAAGCTTGACACCCTTGTGGACGATGGTACGTCCCATTGTGGAACGGTCTACGCAGGTGTTTGCACCTATCTCTACATCATCCTCAAGCTCAGCGATACCTATCTGGGGTATCTTGTTGTAGCCGTTGGGTGTGGGCGCGAATCCGAATCCGTCGGCTCCGACCACGCTGCCGGCATGCAGTATGCATCGGTTTCCAACCTTACAGCCGTAATAGACGGTAACGTTGGGATAGAGAATGCAGTCAGCACCCACAGTTGCACCCTCGCCGATGTTCACGTGAGGATAGATCTGGGTGTTGTCGCCTACCGTCGCGCCGTCCTCGACCACTGCAAAAGGTCCTATATAGACGTTCTTGCCTATCTTGGCCTTGTCCGAGACCGATGCAAGCGAGCTGATACCCGTGCGGCCCGGTTTCATGGATGCGTAGAGCGACATGAGCTTGGCCAGGCTCTCATAGGCGTTGTCAACCCTTACGAGAGTGGCGCTTACAGGCTGCTCGGCGACAAAATCCCTGTTCACCAGTACGACGCTTGACTTGGTGGTGTATAAATAGTGTGTGTACTTTACATTGGAAAGAAAAGAGAGTGCACCCTCTGCACCCTCCTCAATTTTGGCGAAAGTATGTACGGCTGCGTTTTCGTTACCGTCAACGGTGCCGTTCAGAAATTCCGCTATCTGTTTTGCTGTAAATTCCATGCTGAATCAATCTTTATATAAGACTGCAAATATATAATTTTATTTTAAGAATGAAGCCATTTCCTGCTGAACCTCCTGAGCTTTCAGGGCGGCTACAGCGGCGAATGACTCGGTCTTATCGGCGTAAATGATTGCACGGCTGCTGTTTACTATCAGTCCGCACTTGCTGTTCATACCGTATTTGCATACGTCGGCAAGTGAACCTCCCTGTGCGCCGATACCCGGGACGAGCAGGAAGCTGTCGGGGACGGTGCGGCGTATATCGGTCAGCATCTCGGCGCGTGTGGCGCCTACCACATACATCATGTTATCGGCGTTGCCACCCCACTCAAGTGACTTGCGGAGTACGTTCTGATAGAGAGGTGTGCCCTCGGAGTCCTTGATATACTGGAAATCATCGGCACCCTTGTTGCTGGTAAGCGCGAGCAGGATTACCCAGTTGCCTTCGTGCCCCAGGAAGGGTGTCACGCTGTCCTGACCCATGTAGGGAGCCACCGTTACGGCATCGGCCTTCATCTCGTCAAAGAAACTCCCGGCGTACATCATTGAGGTGTTGCCTATGTCACCGCGCTTGGCGTCGGCAATGATGAACTGGTCGGGATAGTTGGTGCGGATATAGTCTATGGTCTTGTAGAGTGCCTGGATGCCCTTGAGACCTGCGCCCTCATAGAATGCCAGGTTGGGCTTGTAGGCTATACAGTAAGGTGCGGTGGCATCAACGATGGCCTTGTTGAAGGCAAAGATGGGATCCTCCTCCTTGAGCAGGTGCTCGGGGATCTTCTTGAGGTCGGTGTCCAGACCGACGCACAGGAATGACTTCTTGCGCTTGATGTTACTGTAAAGTTCGTCTCTTGTCATAATCTGATTCTATTGGAAAAATATTTACATTTCTGTCTCTTTCATCCTCTCTGCGTTCTCGGCTATGGTAAGCTTGTCAATGCAGTCCTGAATGTCGCCGTCCATGAAGGCCGGCAGATTATATATGGTGTAATTTATGCGGTGGTCGGTTATGCGACCCTGCGGATAGTTGTATGTACGGATCTTGGCCGAACGGTCACCGGTCGATACCATGGTCTTGCGTCGGGCGGCAATGTCATCCATGTATTTCTGATGCTCGCGGTCGTAGATCATGGTGCGCAGACGTGACAGGGCGCGCTCCTTGTTCTTGGGCTGGTCACGGGTCTCGGTGCACTCAATGAGTATCTCCTCGACGACTCCGGTGTTGGGATTTTTCCAATTGTAACGTAAGCGCACACCGGACTCTACCTTGTTCACGTTCTGTCCGCCGGCACCTCCGCTTCGGAATGTATCCCATTTTATCTCTCCCTCGTTAATCTCAACTTCAAAGGCATCGGCCTCAGGGAGTACGGCGACCGTGGCGGCCGATGTATGGATGCGTCCCTGGGTCTCGGTGGCTGGTACGCGCTGTACGCGGTGCACTCCCGACTCATACTTGAGCGTTCCGTAGACCTTGTCACCGCTCACGGTGAATATTATCTCCTTGAATCCGCCGGCAGCTCCCTCGGAACAGGATGACACTGCTGTCTTCCATCCCTTGGTCTCACAGTACTTCATGTACATGCGGTAAAGGTCACCTGCAAACAGGGCAGCCTCGTCGCCTCCCGTACCGCCGCGTATCTCCATGATGACATCCTTGTCATCCTGCGGATCGGCGGGAATGAGCATCTGCTTTATCTCCTCCTCAAGCTGCGGCAGGCGTGCATTGGCGCTGTCCAGCTCCTCACGTGCCATCTGGCGCATCTCGGGATCGTTCTCGGAGAGCAGCTCACGAGCTTCCTCAATGCTTTTCTGCAGCTGTATGTACTCCTTGCGTGCCGCAACGACCGGCTCCAGGTCACGGTATTCACGGTTCAGCTTGACGAACCGTTTCATATCGGAAATGACTGACGGGTCCGTTATGAGCAGACTAACCTCCTGGAAGCGTGCCTCCAGACCGTCAAGTTTGTCAAGCAGACTCTCTGATGCAGCCATTATTTCTTTCTGTCTACCTTATTTACGAATGCAACAGGACCGCCCTCATAGAAGTTGATGATGTTGCGTGACACGAATTCCGCCATCTCGTTGCGGACATCATAGGTCTGAGTGCCCACGTGCGGGGTTATGACGGCGTTCTCGCATGCCAGTATCTCGGGACTGACCTTGTCACCGAACTCGAACACGTCCAGTCCGGCGCCCCATATACGCCCTGTCTTAAGGGCATCGGCCAGGGCAAGCTCGTCGACAATGGGACCGCGTGCGGTATTGACCAGGATGGCGGTGGGTTTCATGAGCTCTATCTGCTCCTTGCCTATCATGTGCCATGTCTCCTTGGAGTAGGGGACGTTGACCGATATGAAATCCGATGTCCTGAGCAACTCTTCAAAACTTACGTATGTGGCGTCATACTCCTTCTCGATCTCAGGGCTTACGCGGTGACGGTTGTAGTATATCACCTTCATGCAGCTTGCCTTGGCGCGGCGTGCCAGTGCCTGTCCTATGCGTCCCATGCCCAGGATACCCAGGGTCTTGCCGCCCAGTGAATAACCTAAGTTAGCCAGCAGTGTCCATTCCAGTGCACCCGGTATGCGCAGACGGCGGTCAACATCGGTGATGCGGCGTGCTACGGCCAGCATCAGTCCGAATGCCAGATCGGCTGTGGGCTCCGTTACAGGGCCCGGGGTATTGGTGACAGCAATTCCGAGCTCGGTTGCTGTGGGGATATCTATGTTGTCGAATCCTACTGCATAGTTGCTCACCAGTTCCAGACGGGGCAGGCCGCGCTCCATGAGCTTGCGGTCAACCGGGAAATTGAACATGGACTGCAGTACGTCATACTCGGGGAGCATCTCGTAGACCTCGTCATATGTGAAGGTCTCGCGTCCCTCAGGAGGGAAGGTTACGTCATACTTTTCAATCAGTTCCTTGTATCCTGTACGGAACATGTTATATGTAACCAATACACGTTTCTTCATCCCAAAAAAATTTTTTGCAAAGATACAGCATGCGTATAGCAGAAAAAAACAGTTAACTTATTTTTTATCCACAGCTTTAGCATATCGCAGTGATATACTTAAAGGTCCTTAAAAATTTGTTCCTCTCAATATTTTATGAGAACCATTTACTATTTTTGGAATCACTTACGAAATCAAACTCCAACGAAATGAAACGATTACTGCCAATTATTGTCACTTTGTGCACTTTGGTCTCCTGTGCACCACCGAGCGAGACCGGAAAACTTGAAATCAATGACCTGGGCTATTTTGAGGCCAGAGGTGTAAATGTCCTGGTTTACTCCAACAATTACCAGGGAATATTCTGTGATGAGAAGACGGCTGGAATAGAGCTTGTTCAGCGCGGTGTCCGTATCGCTACGGGCGGTGCCGTACGTCTTATGAACACTCCCGAGCAGTGGGACATCTACGCAACCCTTACAGACCGTGAGGTAGACACGCTGGGTAACCGCATCACATGCAAGTTCAGGTATCCCGACTACGACTTTGACTATGCCATAACCGTAAAACAGGACGGACGCGGCGTGCGTATGTCAGTCATACTGGACAAACCCCTTCCTGAGAACCTTACAGGTAAGGCGGGACTCAATATGGAGTTCTTTCCCGCAACATATTTCGGCAAGACCTATCTCATGGACGGCCAGTCGGAGATATTCCCCCGATATCCGTCAAGCACTACCGAGATGCGTCCCCTCAAGGAAAAGATCACCCAGTTCTACGGACTGTCCACTTTCGATGACCGCGGACGTGACGAGTTCATAGTACCGTCTCCCATATCGACCGGTCACACTCTTGTCCTGGCTCCTGAGGATGACAACCTGCGTGTCAGGTTCGAGTCCGATACCGAGCTCAACCTCTACGACGGCCGCAACCTGTCACAGAACGGAACGTTCGTTGTACGTTCTTTTCTGCCCGCAGGCAAGACCGGAACTGTACTGGAGTGGTATATGGAACCCAACCAGTCACCTATCTGGATAAGGGAACCCAACATCGGCATATCACAGATTGGTTACACTCCCGCCCAGAAAAAGGTGGCAGTGATAGAGCTTGACCGCAATGACCGCGTGGCTCACAAGGCCAAGATATACCGCATCAACGCCGACGGCAGCACCAAGCTGGTACGCGAGCCCAAGGTAACGGAGTGGGGTGTGTTCTATGACCGATACAACTACGCCCAGTGCGATTTCAGCGATGTGCGTGAGCCCGGCACCTATCTGATAGAGTATAACGGCTATCGCTCCAATCCTTTCCCCATCAACGTAAACGTATATGAGGGCAAGTGGCATAACACCATGGATGTATGGCTTCCTGTACAGATGGACCATATGCTGGTAAACGAGGCCTACCGTGTATGGCACGGACGTTCACATATGGACGATGCCGTCCAGGCTCCCACCAACTACCAGCAGCAGGACGGCTACCGTATGGGTAACACCACCAACACCAAATACAAGCCCTACGAGCATATTCCCGGCCTGGCAGTGGGCGCGTGGTATGATGCAGGTGACTTTGACATACAGTCGGGAACAGTGATAGGACTGACCAGCCAGCTGGCCGAGCTTTGGGACCTGATGCGTCCGGAGCGTGACGAGACATACATCGACCAGAAGACCCAGTTCGTGGATATACACCGCCCCGACGGTCTGCCCGATATGATACAGCAGATTGAGCACGGAGCCCTGAACCTCTGTGCCCAGATAGAGAACATAGGATTCATCGCAGGCGGTATAGTACAGGGCACCATGCACCAGTATCACCATCTGGGTGATGCCGTAACCATCACCGACGGTTACATATATGATCCCAAACTCAAGCCATACGAGGTACGTGACAACCGTTATTCAGGTACTTTGGATGACCGTTTCGCATTCACCAACAATGGTGGCAATCCCATGGGTAACGTAAGCGTTTGCGCCGCTCTGGCGCAGGCCGCCCGAGTACTCAAACCTTATATACCTGCAACAGCCGAGCGTTGCCGCAAGCTGGCTCTCAAGCTTTGGAATGACATGGATAGTTATCTGGCACGTAATCCGGGTGCGATGCAGCAGAATGCCGGTCAGATGCGCGGCGGACGCGGAATGGGAGGTGACCGTTCACAGGCTGCCATCCAGCTCTGGCTGCTCACCGGCGATGACAAGTACAAGGATCTGTTCCTCCCGGGCGTGCTGCGTCAGATAGAGATGGCCAAGAACGCACCTCAGGGTGCCGATGACAACCGCACCATGGGTGGCAGCGCTATGCGCGCACCGCGTGTGAACCTGACGACCGCACTCTCGCTGCTGCCATATATGGATGAGGAGTTCAAGGAAAAGGTACGTGAGGTGATTCCCGTATTCGTGGAGGATGCCAAGCGCACTGCAGAGTCAACCCCGTACGGCGTGCCTGTAGCAGGCGGTACATGGGGCGGCAGCGAGCGCGTAATCAGCTGGGCTCAGAACAACTACATGGTATGGCGATATTTCCCCGATATGATTGATCCCGAGATGGTCCTTTCAGGTCTTAACTTCATATACGGCAACCATCCGTACTCGAACGTGTCATTCGTGACAGCAGTGGGCGTGAACTACAAGCAGGTGGCATACGGCAATAACCGCGCCGACCACACCTTCATCCCCGGCGGTATAGCTCCGGGTCTGGTACTGCTCAAGCCCGACCTGCTGGAGCATAAGGATGACTATCCGTTCCTTTGGGGTGAGAACGAGTGCTGCACCAGAACCGTACCTTCATATGTGACCCTCTCCATAGGTGCGGAGGAGATAGCTGCAGCTATGAACAAACGATGATTTCATAAACAGACATGTCGATTACAATAAAAGGTTTAAGTCATTACTATCCTAACGGCAAGAAAGCGTTAAACAACATCAATCTGGAGATTCCTTCGGGCATGTTCGGTCTTCTGGGACCTAACGGTGCCGGAAAGTCCACGCTGATGCGTATACTGGTAACCCTGATGGAACCCTCGGAAGGTGAGATCGATGTCTGCGGCTACGACATACGCACACAGCGTAAGGAGGTTAGGCGCATACTGGGATATCTGCCTCAGGATTTCCGCTTCTTTGCCAAATATAAGGTCCGTGAATTCCTGGACTATGCTGCGGCTCTCTCCGGCATGACCAACTCGTCGGAACGGGACAAGGCAGTGGACAACATGCTTGAACAGGTGGGCCTGTATGAGGTGCGTGACCGTTATGCTCAGAACCTGTCGGGCGGTATGAAGAGACGTCTGGGTATAGCCCAGGCACTTATCCATCAGCCCAAGGTGCTGGTGGTGGACGAGCCTACCACCGGACTTGACCCCGAGGAGCGTATCAGGTTCCGTAACCTGCTCAGCGAGGCCAGCTCAAAGGATACCACGATCATACTCTCTACTCATATAGTAGGTGACATATCGAGTTCATGTACCGAGATGGCCATGCTCAACCAGGGACAGGTCATGTTCCGCGGATCGCCTGCCGGAATGCTCAAGGAGACCGAGGGCAAGGTATGGCGTCTCAAGGTCAACAACGACCAGTATGCGGAGATTAATCAGAAATATGCGGTGATATCAACCATTCCGGACGGACTGGGCTGGGATATCCAGGTGGTGGCCAAGAGCCTTCCCGGGTATGATGCGGTGAACTATCCGCCGAACCTGGAGCATGCATATGTTTATTTTATGGAAGTTAAGGATAAGGATTGATGGGAGGTATAACTAACATACGCATAGTAGCCAAGTACGAGACGAAACTGCTTGTCCGTGGCTGGTTCTTCAAGGTATTCTCTATTCTGTCACTGCTTGCGTCAGTGATATTGGGATCCATATACATTCTCTCGCAGTTCCAAAGGCCGGAGATGGTGAACAGGTCGGTCATCCCCTACATATTCATGCTGGTCATGAACGTGGGACAGGCCGTAGTGTCGGTGTTCCTTGCATCGGAATACCTTAAACGTGACAAGCAGCTCGATACGTCGGAGGTGTTCTATACCCGTCCGCTGAGCAATGCCGAGTATCTTCTGGGCAAGATGTGGGCCACGCTCAAGGTGTTCTTCATACTCGACCTGATCATAGCCGCGATAGCATTGGTCATGAGCCTCATCAAATACGGCTTTGAGCTGGACTATCTGGGTTATATATGGTATTTCCTGCTGCTCAATGTGCCTACGCTGGTATTCATAGTAGGTCTGTCGACCACACTCATGCTGCTGCTCAACAACCAGGCCATCACGATGGTCGTGCTGCTGGCCTACATAGGAGTGACGCTGTTCTACATAGACAACCTCTACTATTACCTGTTTGATTACATCGGATTCAACCTGCCCATGCTCAAGTCCGTGGTAACCGGATTCAGCGGACTCTCCAGGCTCATCAACCACCGCATGTGCTATCTGCTTCTGGGAATGGGACTGATACTGACCGATGTATCCCTGTTCCATCGTCTTGCCAACTCCCGTTACAGCCTGCTGCCCTGGCGTATTGCTGCAGCACTGCTGCTCCTGGGCGGACTTTTTGCAGGTTACAGGCACGTTCATATGTATAAGGTCGATGAGGGATTCAGGGCCGATATGATAGAACTTGACAACCGATACGTGCACATAGGAGGCGCCGTGGCTGACTCATGCCGTCTGGATGTCACCCAGAACGGTGACTCGCTCAGCGTAAAAGCCCATTTGACGGTAAGCCCCAAGGAGAACACCTCACAGCTGGTGTTCACCCTCAACCCCGGATTCGGTATCAGTAACGTGAGCGCTGCCGGACACAGCATGAGCTATGAGAGGCTCATGCACCTTATAGTACTGACATTCCCTGAGCCGCTGTCTGCCGGCGAGCCGGTGGAGCTCCTTATGGAGTACGGCGGTATGGCCGACGAGCGTATCTGTTATCTCGATATATCCGATGAGAAGATGGTTGAGAACAGCAAGGTTCTCTCCATGCTCAACGTAGGCAAGCGTTATCTTTTCCAGGACAGGGATTATACCATGCTCACTCCCGAGAGTTACTGGTATCCGCGTCCCGGTGTGGCATACAGTAACGAGAGCCCCGAGTGGCAGTTGTCATATTTTACCGGATTCACTGTCAGCGTGACTCCCAATCCCGGACTCAGGCCTATCTCACAGGGCTCCTGCACAGCCAGTACCGACTCCACAATGTTCACATTCAGGCCGGAGTCACCGCTGCCGTCGGTATCGCTCATGATAGGAGACTACAGCCCCAAGTCAATCACCGTGGACTCCACTGAGTATACGGTATGGAAACTGGGGGAGTGGGACGACCAGTTCTCTGTGTTTGACTCCATCAGTGACACCGTACCTTATATCATACGTGACACACGCCGTACCATGGAACTGAATGTTGACATGAAGTATCCGTTCAGCCGTTTCTCCATAATCGAGGTTCCGGCGCACTTCACATCATACAAGCGCGTGTTCACATCGGCCTACGAACAGCTTCAGCCTGAGATGGCCCTCGTACATGAGAGAGGTTATGACATGAGGATGTTCCAGTTCGAGAACATGAAACGTCAGTACTCCGGCGGAATGGGTCCCGGCCGTCGCCGTAACCAGAACATGTCGGATAAGGAGATACTGAACAACATGCTGGTGAGCGCCGTATACTTCATGATGCAGTCCGGTGATTTCTCGGGTTCCAACCGTGGCGGACAGTTTACCATGACACAGGTTGACAATCCGTACTATTTCCGTCCGTTGTTCTACAACTTCAGGTACAACATCTATTCATCGGACTGGCCTATGGCAAACCGAATGGTGGAGTCCGTCACCACCGCAGGTACAGACCAGGGATCGGCCTGGATAAGACGTATGAACGGACTCTCCGAGGATGAGAAAGCCCTCATCCTGATGGGCAAGTACGGATTCGACCGAATCATGTCGGACCAGGAGTGGGAGGACCTGGCGGATAATGCGCTGGCTCTCAAGACTAAGGATTTCTTTGCTCCCATATCGGCCGTGATGGGTTATGAGGCTATGGTTGATTCCATAACCGCATGGAGTAGGGAGAAGGAGTTCACCAACGTATCGTTTGACTGGATTCTGGACCGCATACAGAGTCATTCAGGCGTGAGTCTCAAGGATAAGATCGAGGCATGGAATCAGCCTGCAAGGCTCTCCTGCTACAAGATAGGCACTCCCCAGCTTATAACCGTTACGACCGATACGGCCGATATCTACCAGGCGGAGGTAACGCTTGAGAACATATCGGACAACCCCGGTTACGTGAACCTGGAGTTTATGTTCTACGAGCTGGAGAACGCAGGTGACGAGGATAAACCCACCAGCATGGTGGTAAGCGTGGGAGCGCACGAGACCCGCAGGATCGTGACCCACTGGTTCAACTCTCCCAGCGTGATAACCATAAACACCATGCTCTCATCGAACCTGCCGCATGACGTAAGCCTGAACAATGCCGACTGGAGCACCAACATAGCCCAGGAGCTTACTCCCGAGGGCGTCTATACCATACGCGGTGGCGTGGACAACGCATCGGAGGGTGAGATCATCGTTGACAATGAGGATGCCAGCCTGTTCTCTCTGTCAAGACCGCTCAGGACCGGATACCTCTCCAAGTGGATAGACAAGGCCAGGGAGAACAAAAACGAGTTCGTATACGAGGGATTCTCCGATTGGCGTACCTACAGCCAGTGGACCCTTGTTACCGACCAGAAACTCTATGGTGACTACATACGCTCGGCTTATATCATATCGCCGGGTGACGGTGCCCAGTACGCACGCTGGAGCGTCCCCGTGCCGGTTGCAGGCGTATATGACGTCTTTTTCCATGTGTCAAGCAGTCTCTACGAGAACAACCGTAACCGCCGTTGGAACAATAACTTCAACAACGGACGTAACAACAACGGCCGCCGTGTGACCAATGACTACAACTTTGAGATAGAGCAGTTCAATATGCAGGACCGCGTATCGCTCAACATGTTCCGCGCCGAGGACGGCTGGAACCTGCTGGGAACGTTCCGGTTCGAGGCCGACACAGTGAATGTAACGCTTAACAACCGCTCCGGCGTAACCGTGATTGTGGCCGATGCCGTTAAGCTGGTTAAACGGGAAAGATAAAATACAAACTTATATATGAAACGAAAATTACTATTGATGACGGCAGTCATGGCGCTCACGACAGCGTCAGTGCCGGGGACCGATGCCAGGGCGCAGATAGTCCTTACTATGGAGGATGCGTTGGAGTACAGTTCACTTCACAACCCTGATCTGATCAACTCCCGTATGAGCATGGAACGTTACGAACAGAACCTGATTGCCCAGAAGGCGTCGCTCAAGTCGAGGTTCTCCCTTAACCTGCAGCCTATCACTTTCTCGCAGTCACGTCAGTTTGACAACCGTTTCTCCGACTGGTACACCAACCGCTCGCTGTCATCGTCGGGAACATTCAGCATCTCTCAGCCCATTATCTGGACCGATGCCACTCTGTCACTGAACAACAGCCTGTCATGGCAGAGAAACGAGTCCTCTATCAACGGAGGTACAAGCAACCAGGCATTCAGTAACAGTCTTTACCTTAGTCTGACACAGCCTATCTTCACCTACAACAGGACCAAGATGAACCTGCGCCAGATCGAGATGAACTACGAGAACGCACGCATAAGCTACGCTTTGCAGCTGCTTAACGTGGAGCGCAACATCACAAGCCAGTTCTACAGCCTGTTCATGTCACAGCAGAACCTTGAGATCAGTGAGTCTGAGCTGGAGAATGCCGAGAAGAACTTCAATATCATCAAGGATAAGGTTGAGGCAGACCTGGTGACTAAGGATGAATACTACCAGGCAGAGCTTAACCTGGCCCAGTCCCGCTCAAGCCTTGAGAACCAGAGGGTAAGCCTGGAGAATGCCAAGGATAACTTCAAGCAGGCTCTCGGTATTCCTTTGGATGAGGATATAAGGGTGGTATGCGATGTTGAGGCTGAGCCGGTCCTGGTAAGCTTTGACAAGGCTCTTGAGAGTGCCACTACCACCAGACTGGAACTCAGACAGCGCGAGATATCACGCGAACAGCAGGAGATGTCCATGATACAGGTCAAGGACAATGACAGCTTTAGCGGTAACATATCACTTTCACTGGGTGTCATGGGTGACGATCCGGATTTCCCGCATATCTATGACAATCCCACGAACAACCCGCGCGTATCGGTCTCATTCAGCGTACCTATCTTTGACTGGGGCGCACGCAAGGCTCGCATCAAGGCCGCTGAGATAGAACGCAAGATGTTCGAACTGAGCGCTGAGGAGGAGCTTAAGAGCATTGAGATGAACGTACGCAGCACCTGCCGCAGCCTTGACAACCTGCTCGGACAGATAGCGATCGCTGAGCAGAGTCAGAAAAACGCACAGCTTACCTATGACCTCAACGAGGAGCGTTACCGCAACGGCGAGCTCACAGGTATGCAGATGAACCAGTTCCAGACTCAGCTGTCCAACAGCAAGATGTCATACACACAGGCTATCATCAACTATAAGGTCCAGCTTCTGAACATCAAGATCCTGACCCTCTATGATTTTGAGAAGGATGCCCCCGTGGTACCCATAACCTATGATCGGAATAATAAGTAAAAAGACAAGTATATGAAATCAGGAATCAGCGCAGTAACACTGACAGCGCTTGCACTCCTCACAGTAGGGTGCAGGCAGGAGAACACCATGAACCGTAATGAGATACCCACACCGGTATCAGTATCGGACATCACCTACGGTTCAATAAGCAGGATATTCACCACCAACAGCACGGCCGTATCGAATGCCGAGGCTGAGCTCACTACCGAGATGGCCGGTAAGTACCACCTCCAGAAGAACCCCGCCACCGGCAAGCCCTACAAGCTGGGTGACAAGGTAAAGAAGGGTGCCCTCATAATACGTATTGAGGACAAGTCATATGAGAACGGCATCTCTATAGAGACCAAGCGTCTCAACCTGGAGCTGGCAGAGCAGGAGCAGGTCAAGACCAAGTCACTCTATGACAAGGGCGGTGCCACTCTTACCGAGGTCAAGAACTCCGATATCAAGATCATGAACTCGCGTCTGGATTATGAGAACGCCGAGATGAATCTTGAGAAGATGAACATACGCGCTCCGTTTGACGGCGTCATAGTGAACCTGCCTCATTTCTCGAACGAGGCCAAGGTCAACAGCGGTACATCGGTCGTAACCATCATGGACTACAGCTCCATGCTGCTTGAGATCAACCTGCCTGAGAGCGCCATCAGTGAGGTTAAGGTAGGCCAGAAGGCTAACATAACCCATTATACGCTCCCCGGTGACACCATCATAGGTGAGATCACCGAGCTCTCTCCGGCCATCAGCTCAGAGACACGTACCTTCAAGGGCAAACTCGTTATCGACAACAGGAACCTGCTCATAAGACCGGGTATGTTCGTAAAGGCCGATATCGTAACCGAGAGCCACGAGTCGACAATCGTAATCCCCAAGAACATAGTACGCAACGAGCGTAACCGCCGCACCGTATTCGTAGTGGACCAGGGCATAGCAAGAGCCAAGCAGGTAAGACTGGGCCTGGAGGAGAAGAACCGCGTAGAGGTACTCGGCGGACTTGATAAGGACGACCAGCTGGTAATCCGTGGTTTTGAGACCCTGAGAGACGGTTCTAAGGTTAAGATTCAAAGATAAACTTGAGGTAGGATGAAAAAACTGGTAAGTTGGGCAGTCCGTAACCCGGTCACCGTCACCATGGCGGTACTGGCTATACTGCTGCTCGGAAAAATATCATATGACAGGCTGAGCGTGGAACTGCTCCCGAGCATGAACAGCCCGCGTCTGTTCGTTGAGATAGATGCAGGCGAGCGTCCGCCCGAAGAGATAGAGAAACAGTTCGTCCGCAGCATGGAATCCCAGATAGCGCGTCAGAGTGACGTGCGCTCGGTATCATCGGTCGTAAAGGTAGGTACTGCCCGTATAACCGTCGAGTACGCCTGGAGAAAGAACATGGACGAGGCGTTCCTGGATCTGGAGAAAGCCATGAGCAGTTTCTCGCAGGACAGCCGTGTCACGGACCTCAGGATATCGCAGAAGGATCCCACCACAGCTCCTATCATGATCATCGGTTTCTCCAACCCGGATATAACCGATATGGCCGAGCTGCGCAAGGTGGCTGACTCATATGTATGCAACGAACTCATGAGAGTGGAGGGCGTGGCCGATGTCTCACTGGCCGGTGACGAGTTCACCAACCTAATCATCGAGGCCGATCCCTACAAGCTCCAGGCTTTCGGCATAACCGTTGACAATATCTCGTCACGTATCCAGGAGAACAACCAGAGGGTATCGGGCGGAAGGATATCGGAACAGGGTTTCCAGTATCTGGTGACCGGTTCCAACACCCTGACCGATGAGTTCGCGTTCGGCAATATCATTGTAGGTTACAAGAACACCGAGGCCGGACAGGGCCGTCAGATAGGTGAGTTCGAGTCGGCCAGCATGGCCCCCATCTACCTGCGTGACGTAGCCGACATCCGCTTTGAGAACCGCGAGCCTGAGAATATAGTAAGGGTGAATGGCAACCGCAGCATAGGCATATCGGTATTCAAGGAGATGGACTACAACACCGTCAAGGCTGTTGACGGAGTCAAGACAAGCCTTGCCAAGATACAGAAGTCTCTGCCCGGTTATGATTTCAGGATCATAAGCGACCAGGCGACCTTCATCAACAACTCCATAGGTGAGGTCAAGAACAGCGCCCTGCTGGGTATACTGCTGGCTGTAATCGTGCTGTTCGTGTTCCTGCGCAGGATAGGGACCACCCTTATTGTGGCTGTGTCAATACCTGTATCCATCATCGCTACCTTCAACCTCATGTTCTTCAGCGGTCTGACCATAAACATACTGACCCTGGGAGGACTTGCGCTAGGTGCGGGTATGCTTGTGGATAACGCCATCGTGGTCATAGAGAGCATATTCCGTAACCAGGAACGTGGGCTCTCGGTCCGTGATGCTGCTGTGACCGGAACATCCGAGGTTGCCGGTGCCGTATCGGCATCGACCCTTACCACCATCGTGGTGTTCCTGCCTATCGTATATCTGCACGGAGCCACAGGTGAGCTGTTCAAGGATGAGGCGTGGACGGTGACATTCTCACTGATATCGTCACTCTTTGTGGCCATCCTGGTCATTCCTACGCTTTATGAGCGCATATTCTCACGTAAGAAAAGACAGCCGGTCAAGAATTTCAGCTCAATCAACATCACGGGATACTCCCAGTTCCTCAAGAAACTGGTTGAGAAACGCTGGATGGTCATACTCTGCTCACTTATCCTGGTCGTAGGAACTGTGTTCCTGCTCCCGTTCGTGGGTACCGAGTTCATGCCTAAGACCGATGCGAACACCATCAACGTGAAGGTCCGTATGGCCGAGGGTACCAGTCTGGAGCGTACATCATCGACGCTTGAGAGCATTGAGAACCTGGTATACGACCTCTCACAGGATCCCGATTGCGTCATCTACACCCATGTGGGCCCCGGTGCGTCATCACAGAACCTGGATTTTGAGGGCGAGAATACAGCTACCCTCAAGATACAGCTCTCCAAGGCATCGGCCGTAACCCCCGATTATCTTACCGAGGTGCTCTCGTCATACATAGACGGAGTGGAGGGTATGGAACTCTCATTCACACAGGATGAAAACTCCCTGAACTCCATGATGGGAACCGAGGATGCTCCGCTCGTTGTGGAGATAAAGGGTGAGGACCTGGACCTTCTTGCAGCCCTGACTGCTCAGGTCAAGACCGCGGTTGACTCAATCGACTGCCTCTATAACGTGGAGAGCTCGCTGGCAGGCGGTGCACCGGAGATCATCATCACCGTGGACCGTGCCCTGGCAGGTATGAACAATATCAACGTATCGACCATAATCACCCAGATTCAGCAGCATCTCGCCGGTCGTGAAGCCGGTCAGATGGACTACAAGGGCGATATGAGGGATATCAGTATCAAGGTTCCCGGCGTGTCACTCTCTGACCTGAACAATATGGTCATTACATCGGGCCAGAAGGATTTCCGCCTTGTGGAGCTCGCTCAGATAAGCGAGAGCACCGCACCCAAGGAGATATCACGACTCAACCAGAACCGTGTGACCCGCGTCACTGCCGATATAGACGAGTCCGTATCACTTGACAAGGCTGCACAGCGCACAAGGGAGGCCGTTCAGGGTATTGAACTGCCTCAGAACTACTCCATAACCGTGACAGGTGAGGAGGAGCGCAGAGCCGAATCCATGAACAGCCTGCTGTTGGCACTCGTACTGTCAATAGTACTGGTATACATGGTTATGGCATCGCAGTTCGAGTCACTGCTGCATCCGTTCACCATCCTGCTTACCATTCCTCTGGCATTGGTGGGAGCGGTGCTTATGTTCCTTGTGACAGGCATAACAGTGAATATAATGGGTATCATAGGTATGGTGATGCTTGCAGGTATCGCGGTTAACAACTCCATCATACTTGTAGACCGTATAGGACAGCTCAAGGAGTCTGGACTGAGTCTTACCGATGCCATCGCCGAGGCAGGACAGCAGCGAATCCGTCCTATCCTCATGACCAGCCTTACCACCATCCTGGCACTCGTGCCTATGGCACTTGGACTGGGCGACGGTGCATCACTGAGCTCACCTATGGCCATTGCCGTGATAGGCGGTCTGTTCACATCGACTCTTCTGAGCCTTGTGGTGATACCTTGTGTTTATTACGTATTTGAGAGCGCCAAGATTAGAATAACCGGAAAATGAAGTTTAAGTCTTTCATTGACAGAAGAGTAACTATATGCATGCTTCTGGTGGCGCTCACGCTGCTGGGATACTTCTCGTACAAGCAGTTGCCGGTTGAGCTGCTGCCCAATACGGAACTGCCCCAGCTTTATGTGACGGCCTCGTCAAGAAGCGACCTCACTCCGGCTTACATGGAGCAGCAGGTGGTCATACCCCTTGAGGGAGCCATCAGCGCTGTAGGTGGTGTGGAGAACATGGAATCGACGGCATCGGGCCGACAGGGATCCATAAGGGTTGACTTCAAGCGTGGAACCAACCTCAAGATGACCACTGTCAAGCTACAGGAGAAAATCAGTTCCATACGTTCCGATTTTCCGTCCGATGTCACAGTCAATGTCCAACAGGCCAATGTAAACGGAATCAGCAACCAGTTCATGTCGCTTCAGGTGCGTGGATCGGGTGGTGTGGACCGTCTGAGAGCCATCGTGGACAAGGATGTGGTTCCCAGACTTGAGAGTATTGACGGCATTGCCGGAGTTACTGTGTATGGCGGTAGGGTCAAGTCCATTGAGATAAGGTCCAACCCTGAGGCCATGCAGGCTCTGCATATATCGAACTCACAGATAAGCCAGGCTCTGAGCCAGTACAACCAGGATCGTACGTTCCTGGGCTTTATCAGTGAGCCCGACAAGAAGTATTACGTGCAGCTTGACGCCAACTATGATGACGTCTCACAGGTAGAGAACCTGGTGGTGGCACAGGGCCCCGTCTATCTTAAGAACGTGGCCACGGTGTTCTTTGACTACAAGGAGGAGACTACCATAAGCCGTGTGAACGGAATGGACGCCATCTCCGTGTCACTGGTGAACGGATCGGGTGAGAACCTTCTGGATCTCTCCAAGCGTACGCTTAAGCGCATAGAGGAGGTGAACCGCGAGGTTGCCGCCCAGGACCTTCAGCTGGTCATCCAGTCCAACTCGGCCGATCAGATAAGCAACAACATATCGCAGATCGTGAAACTGGCCCTGATAGGAGGTCTTCTGGCTATAGTGGTACTGTGGTTCTTCCTTCAGAACTTCAGCCTGGTGTTTTTCATCGCACTCTCCATCCCGGTTTCAATATTATCGGCATTCAACATATTCTATGCGGCCGATGTCTCCATAAATACCCTTACCCTGATAGGTATGGCTCTGGCTATCGGTATGTTGCTGGATAGCAGTATAGTGGTGCTGGAGAACATATACCGTCTGGCCTCTATGGGAATGCCGCCCAGACTGGCGGCCCTGCAGGGTGTCAAGGAGGTGCGTAAGGCCCTTATAGCCTCTACGCTAACCACCATTACGGTCTTCCTGCCGTTCGTATTCTCCGATGAGCCCATGATCAAGCTCCTTGGTAGGAACATAGGTATCTCCATCATATCCACGCTCATATTCTCGCTGTTCGTGGCTGTGACGTTCATACCTATGGCGACAGCAGCCATGATGGAACGCGGAGGCGGCGTGAGCGTGTTCTTCCGCAAGATGTCCATTCACGACCGTCCGCTGCAGATGTACTCCACACTGCTCAAGACCTGTCTGCGTGATCCCGGACCTACCATCGGAACGGCAGTAGCGGTGCTTGTGATAGCCTTCATATTCGCGCTTTCACGTAACACCGGTCAGAACCGTCAGATAGACAGTGATCGTATCAACGTGAACATAACCATGCCCAGCGGAAGCACCATTGAGGAGACCGATGCAGCCACTGCCACACTTGAGGAGCGTTTGGACAGCCTTGTCTACAAGAAGGATGTCATAAGCCGCATCCAGGAGGACCAGGCCTCGATCACCGTGACGCTCAAGGAGGGTTACAACAAGAAGGGTGGTGTGACCATCAGCCAGCTTGTGGAGCAGCTCAGCGATGAGCTTGCCCTGGAGAATGAGATCGATGTACGTGTAACCCCGGGTTATGCCCGCGGCAACCAGAGCGCATCGGGACTCAGCTCCCTGACCCGTTTCATGAGCGTGCTCGGCGTGGGCGACAATACCGAGAGAATAGTTGTGAAGGGTTCCGATACCGAGACCATGCGTGTGGTATCCAACAACCTGCGATACTATCTGGAACAGTTGGATTTTGTACGTGACGTCAGGGTCGACAACCCGGGCGGACGCCGTGAGGTGCAGCTCACATTCGATCCCGTGACGCTGGCATCGTACAACATATCCAACCAGGCTATCACCACCGCGCTCGGTTCGTTGAACCGCTCCACCAGCACGGGAGCCAGCTTCAAGGTAGGTACTGATGAGTATGACATCGTCATCATGGAGGACCTTACCGAGGAAGAGGAGGAGATGGGACGTTGGGAGAAGACTCTCGATGACCTGCGTCGTGTGGTTGTGACCGATGCAAACGGCGGCACACACGAGCTCCAGCAGCTTGCCAATATCCGTCTGAGCCGCGGCCCGTCGGAGGTAAGGCGCGTGAACCGTGACCGCAGGGTCAACGTGACCTATTCCATATCACAGAGTGAGGACCTGCCCAAGGATGTGCTTGACGGCTATCACGAGCAGATTGATGACCTGATCGCCAACTACAACCTGCCTTCGGGTCTGGCACTCGAGGCACAGCGCGGCGATGACTCCACCAGCGAGTTCAAGTTCCTGATACTGGCATCGATCATACTCATATTCATGATATTGGCATCGGCCTTCGAGTCACTCACAACGCCTATTGTATTGCTGTTCTCCATACCTCTGGCCGCCATCGGTTCGCTGCTCGCCCTGCTCCTGTCGGGTAACAGCCTGATGAACGCCAACACCCTGACCGGATTCCTTATCCTGCTGGGTATAGTGGTGAACAACGGTATCATACTCATAGACTACTCGTCGACACTGCGCCGTCGTGGCTATGGCCGTATGAGAGCCATCATGACCAGCGGTTACTCGCGTCTGAGACCTATCTGTATAACCACAATCACTACGATTGTCACGCTCATACCTATGGCTATGGGCGACAACGAGTATGCGGGTGCCATAGGTGCTCCGTTCGCCCTCACGGTTATAGGAGGTCTGACCTTCTCGGCCGTGCTTACGCTTCTGCTCATTCCTACGCTCTATATATCGTTCGAGAACATGAGGGCATGGTATAAGGGACTTGGCCGATACACCCATATCCTGCATGCCATAATCTACGGAGTGGGCCTCATCATGATATTTACCGGTGTGAGCGGAATATTCCGTATACTGCTCTACATCATAATCCTGACGGTTGCCATACCCGGTGTTACCTACTTCGTGAAGAGCTCCGTAAGGATAGCGCGCAAGAACATAGTAAGCTCCGACGAGCCTATAGTCATTGAGGTACGCAACCTCGTAAAGGTCTATGACTGGTACAGCCTGTTCCTGCGTCAGTGGAGGAGCGGACTCAACATACGCCGCCGCCTGGGTCTTGCACGCACATACCACCACGCAAAGGATTTCATCGGTCTTTTGTGGCAGGTAGTGGTGTTCGGATACACAGGCTATCTGGCAGGATGGTATTTTGAGAAACAGTTCTGGATACTGCTTATGACAATCATAACCCTGGCCGGCATTAACAACATCATCAAGGCCGTCCTGGAGTATGTGTCATACAAGTTCAAGCATGGAGGCGGCATAACCATAAAGATAAAGAAGATACTCTACTGGGTACTGCCCGCATGCGCCATGCTGTTCCTGAACACCCGCATTGAGAGCAAGGGAGTGATGGTATTCATTGCTATCGTATGGATACTGGGACTCTGCATCCGCAAGACATCGGACTACCTCTATGTGAACAACATAAACGTGGAGCGTCTCAAGGGCGAGACTGCCGGAATAAGACGCGCATGGTTCCTGTTCGTAAAGAGCATTCCCATCATCGGCAAGCGCAAGAAACCGTTCAAGGCCCTGCGTGGTGTGTCGTTTGAGATACACAGCGGTATGTTCGGCCTGCTTGGCCCGAACGGAGCCGGTAAGTCCACGTTCATGCGTATCGTGACCGGTATCCTGCGTCAGAGCTACGGTACGGTATTCATTAACGGTATGGACACCCTCAAGTACAGGGAGGAGCTCCAGAGCCTTATAGGATTCCTGCCTCAGGAGTTCGGCATGTACGAGTCCATGAGCGCATGGGATTTCCTGGATTACCAGGCCATACTCAAGGGTATTACCGATGAGACCGTCCGTAAGGAGAGACTGGAATACGTGCTCACAGCCGTACATATGTATGAGCAGAGGAACTCTGAGATAGGTTCGTTCTCAGGCGGTATGAAGCAGCGTATAGGTATTGCGCTCATACTGCTCAACCTGCCGCGCATACTTGTGGTCGATGAGCCTACAGCCGGTCTTGACCCCAGAGAGCGTATACGTTTCCGTAACCTGCTTGTAGAGCTGAGCCGTGACCGTATCGTCATATTCTCGACCCATATCATTGAGGATATCGCAAGCTCCTGTAACCAGGTGGTTGTCATTGAGAAGGGTACCCTCAAGTACTTTGGACTGCCCTCCGAGATGGTCAACCTGGCCAAGGATAAGGTCTGGCTGTTTGACATTGAGGCCTCGCGTCTGGGTGAACTTGACGAGAAGCTTATTGCCAACCACATCCAGGACGGTGACAAGATCAAGGTTCGTTACATATCGCCTGAGTGTCCCTTCCCGGGAGCTGAGAAGGCTGAACCCAACCTTGAGGATGCATACCTATGTCTATTAAAGAATCTTTAAAAGGAATTGACCGATGTCAGTATTTAAGACAGTGAAATCTTTCGCCCGATTGAGCGCATACAATATGAGGATAATATTCTCAGGCAAGTTCATATGGTTCCTGCTTGTAGGACTTGCCCTGTTTTTCTTCCTCATGTTCACCGCCGCCTCAAGGGGCTCCACATTGAGTCATGGCATGGTATATAGCCAGCTTATAATACCCGGACTCCTGCTGGTGTTCTATCCGGCATGTTTCGGTATCCAGAATGACGCCGATCACCGCATACTGGAGCTTCTGTTCGGTATTCCCAACTACATGTATAAGGTATGGCTGTTCCGCCTGGTCATGATCTACGTGGAGGTCTACCTTATCCTTGTGGCTTATGCCTTCCTGGCCAGGATCCTGCTATATCCTGTGCAGCCGTTCTCCATGGCGGCACAGCTTATGATACCGGTTATGCTGTTCGGTAACCTGGCGTTTCTCTATTCTACGCTCATACGTAACGGAAACGCCGCTGCCGTGCTCTCCATACTCACGGTGATACTGGCGCTCATACTGGCCAGCCTGCCTCTTGTCAAGAACAAGGTGTGGGATGTTACGATAAATCCCTATGAGGAACCCGAGAATATAAATGCAGCCATTTGGAGCCTGATCCTTTTAAAGAACAGGCTCCTCATGGTGGTCTCGGGAATAGTATTCCTTATGTCGGGACTTCTGGGACTGCAGAACCGCGGAAAGTTCCTCTGATCCCTTGAAAGAATGATTGCTTAGATGATTACCATCTGATCGTTCCGCTTCCGGTCTTGCTCTTGGAGATATGCCTGAAACTAAGGTTTCCGGTAATATCGCCGGAGCCGATGACCCGGGCGACAGCGTTACGTGTGGAACCGCTTATCCTTACGTCGCCTGAACCGGCAACCGATGCGGAGAGTTCGTTCTCTATATCAACGTCGCTGATGCTTACGTCACCTGAACCGGCTACAGATACCTCCAGGTTCTCTGCAACTATGCGGCGTGCGGTCCAGTCACCTGATCCTGCCAGGCTGACCTTAGCCTGATTTGCTGCTATCGAACCGAGTTTGATATCGCCTGAACCGGCTACGCTTGATGTAAGGTCGGCGCACTCAATGTTACGGGCTGTGATATCGCCGCTGCCGGTTACACGCAGTGTGAGGTCGTTGTCAGTCTCAATATCGCCGGAACAGATTATGCTGCCGCTTCCGGTCATGACAAGTTCCGATATATCGGGAGAACCCACTCTTACGCGGAGTCTTACGTTGCGGTATCTCATAGGTTCAAGAGAGATGTCAAGCACACCGCGGTTCACGCGGGTATAGACGCGGCGCAGATACTCCTCATCACCCTCAACGGTAACATAGCAGGAACGTGACTGCTCGTAGATAACGTCAAAGGGGCACGAACAGGTGATGGCCTCGAAATCGCGAACGTTACGGTCCTCCATCTCACAGTCCGAGAAGTCCATGTTCTTGTTGGAGAGCCATACAATCTGTGCATCAACCATATCACAGGAGTGAAAAACAGCGCAGAGCGCCAGGATAAGAAATGCTTTTACTTTCATATGTCGTATTGTTTTAGTTATCGGGTTACGACTTAAAGACGCAGTGTCTGTAGTTTTGTTAATAGGTCACAATAAAAAAATACACAGCCGGACCAACGTTCAGCTGTGTATTACAGGTCTTTTTCCACACTTGGCGTGTTATTTTATCTCCTGCAGGTTATAAGGAGTCTCCTGATAGACGTAGTAGTTGAGCCAGTTGGAGTAGAGCAGGTTGGCATGTGCTCTCCAGCGGTCCAGCGGTCCCTTGTCAGGGTCGTCGTCACGGTAGTAGTGTCTGGGCTTGGCTATATCCAGTCCCTTGTCCAGGTCACGTCTGTACTCAGTATCGAGAGTATAGGGTGAGTATTCCGGATGACCGGTTATGAATATCTCACGGCCGTGACGGGCTGAGACCAGGAACACTCCGGCCTCATCGGACTCAGATAGAAGCTCAAGCTCGGGAACGCGGAGTATATCCTCCCTGCGGACCTCGGAATGACGGCTGTGAGGTGCGTAGAACTCGTCGTCGAATCCGCGGAACAGGGGTACGTACTCACGCAGAACGGTATGACGGAACACGCCGAAACGTTTCTCGTCCAGTCCGTACTTGGGGATTCCGTAAAAGTGGTTAAGGGCCGCAAGTGCAGCCCAACAAATGTAGAGTGAGGATGTAACGTGGGTGCGAGCCCAATCCAAAATCTCTGTCAGTTCATCCCAGTATTCCACATCTGTAAATTCCATCTGTTCCAAAGGAGCGCCGGTTACTATGAAACCGTCGAATTTCTGGTCCTTAAGGCTCTCAAAAGTCTCGTAGAACACTTTCATGTGCTCTACGGGAGTGTTTTTCGAGGTATGTCCCTTTATCTTCATGAACTTGAGTTCAATCTGCAGGGGGGTGTTTGAGAGCAGCCGTATTAGGTCCGTCTCAGTCGTGAGCTTGACCGGCATGAGGTTGAGTACCACGATCCTGAGCGGACGGATATCCTGATGCGAGGCCCTTTCAGTGTCCATTACAAAGATGTTCTCATTCTTGAGAATCTCAATGGCGGGTAGTTTATCAGGAAGTTTTAACGGCATAGTACAGATGTTTTTTAATTAATAACTTAAATCTTGGCAAAAGCCTGGTCAAGGTCGGCTATGATGTCATCAATATGCTCCACACCTATTGACAGACGAACGGTGGTAGGAGTGATGTGCTGCTCGGCGAGCTCCTTTGAGGTCATCTGAGAGTGTGTGGTGGTGTAAGGATGTATTACAAGGCTCTTTACATCGGCCACGTTGGCAAGCAGTGAGAATATCTGCAGAGAGTCAATGAACTTCCATGTATCCTCCTGGGTGCCGTTGATCTCAAAGGTAAAGATTGAGCCGCCACCATTTGGGAAATACTTCTTGTAGAGCTCATGATCCGGATGATCCTGGAGTGAGGGGTGGTTTACCTTGGCAACCTTGGGGTTCTTGGCCAGGTAATCAACGACCTTGAGTGCGTTCTCAACATGACGCTCTATGCGCAGAGGCAGAGACTCTACACCCTGAAGCAGGATCCAAGCGTTGAAGGGGCTGATGGCAGCACCGGTGTCACGCAGGATGACGGCACGGATACGGGTTACGAAAGCGGCTGCACCGGCTACATCGGCAAATACTGCGCCGTGGTATGAAGGATCGGGCTTGGCCAGAGTGGGGTACTTGTCGGGGTTGGCCTTCCAGTTGAATGTGCCGCCGTCAACGATTACGCCACCGAGTGATGAACCGTGACCACCGATGAACTTGGTTGCGGAGTGAACCACGATATCTGCTCCGTGCTCGAGCGGACGGATAAGGATAGGTGCGAAAGTGTTGTCCACGATAAATACTATTCCGTGCTTGTGGGCTACGGCGGCTACAGCCTCCAGATTTGTAACGTCACTGTTGGGGTTACCGAATGTCTCGGCATAGATTGCCTTGGTGTTGGGGCGGATGGCTGCCTCAAGAGCCTCCAGGTCATTCACCTTAACTATGGTGTTGCTTATGCCCTGTGTGGCAAGTGTGTGTGTTATCAGGTTGAATGAACCACCGTACAGGTTATCGGCTGCAACGATGTGGTCGCCGGCCTGTGCAATGTTCTGCAGGGCGTATGTTACTGCTGCTGCACCTGATGCAACTGCGAGTCCTGCAACACCACCCTCAAGGGCTGCGATGCGCTTTTCCAGTACATCCTGGGTTGAGTTGGTCAGACGGCCGTAAATGTTGCCGGCATCGCGCAGGCCGAAACGGTCAGCTGCATGCTGTGAGTTACGGAACACATATGATGTGGTCTGATATATAGGTACTGCGCGTGCATCGGACGCGGGATCGGGCTGCTCCTGGCCTACATGAAGTGCCAGTGTCTCAAGATGGAGTTTGTTGTTGTTTGCCATAGTCGTATTCTTTTTTTGTTGTTAATTCGTTTTTGTTTCTTTTGACGATGCAAAGTTATGGCGAAAAGAAAATGTCACCAACAAGAATTGGAATTCAAGAAAATATAACTACATTTGCGCATAATTGTAGAAACAAAAACAATCAAATAGCCTTAACAACATGGAACAGCAGAAAATTTCAACACTTATTGAGCCCAAAGCCGGTGAACTTGACATGACAGACATCCAGATACTGACCTGTCTGCAGGATAATTCAAGGCTTACGACTAAGGAACTCGCTGCAAAGGTACATCTTTCTACGACACCTGTGTTCGAAAGACAGAAACGTTTGGAGCGTGAAGGTTATATACGTAAGTATATAGCAGTTCTGGACCCCGAGAAACTCAATCTGGGATTCGTGGTGTTCTGCTGTGTAAAGCTGCGTATTATGACACGTGAGACCGCCCAGCACTTTGAGCAGGCCGTCCTTAATATGAGAGAGGTGGCGGAGTGCTACAACATATCGGGTGAGTTCGACTATCTGCTCAAGGTCTACAGTCCCGATATGCGCAGTTACAAGGAGTTCATCATGAACGTGCTCGGTACCACCGATACAGTGGGCTCCATCCAGTCCATGTTCGTAATGAACCCCATCAAGAAAACCTTCGGCCTCTCAATCTGACGAGGGAGCCAAAGGGGGCCAAAGGGGACGGTTCTATTTGGTACCCTTTTTTCATAACAGAAGCAGCGACGGTATTTGATCCGTCGCTGCTATCTTTTTGGTTATCAGTATACTGACCCGAAAAGGGTACCAAATAGAACCGTCCCCTTTGGCTCCCTTTGGCTCCCGGATCAATATTCGAATGTGCCGTACTCGCTGTTGATGGTCAGGTGGGTGTGGTCCGATGCCTCCACGCGGCCAATGACCTGAGCGTCGATTCCGAATGACTTGCTGATTTCGATTACCTGCTGAGCGTATTCCTTGGGCAGATATACCTCAAAGCGGTGACCGCAGTTGAATACCTTGTACATCTCCTTCCATTCGGTCTTGCTCTGCTCCTGGATGGTGCGGAACAGGGGAGGAACGGGGAACAGGTTGTCCTTGATCACGTGTACGCCGTCAACAAAGTGCAGTATCTTGGTCTGTGCACCGCCTGAGCAGTGAACCATACCGTGTATCTGGGGACGCAGCGCATCGAGCAGTTTCTTAACCACCGGGGCATAGGTGCGGGTGGGTGAGAGAACCAGCTTGCCTGCATCGAGAGGTGAATCCTGTACCTTGTCGGTCAGGCTCAGGCCTCCTGAGTAAACCAGGTCCTCGGGTACTGCGTGGTCATATGTCTCGGGATATTTATTGGCAATCTCCTTATTGAATACGTCATGACGGGCGCTGGTAAGGCCGTTGCTGCCCATACCGCCGTTGTACTCCTTCTCATAGGTGGCCTTGCCGAACGATGCCAGACCCACTATCACATCGCCGGGACGAATGTTGGCGTTGTCAATCACGTCGCTGCGTTTCATGCGGCAGGTAACGGTGCTGTCCACGATGATGGTACGTACCAGATCGCCTACATCGGCAGTCTCACCGCCAGTGGCGTATGCTCCCACGCCCATCTCGCGGAGCTCTGCAAGAAGTTCATCGGTACCGTTTATGATGGCACTGATTACGCTACCCGGTACCAGATTCTTGTTACGGCCGATGGTAGAGCTTACAAGGATGTTATCGACTGCACCTACGCAGAGCAGGTCATCGATATTCATTATAAGGGCATCCTGTGCAATGCCTTTCCATACTGACAGGTCACCGGTCTCCTTCCAGTAGGCGTAAGCCAGTGAAGACTTGGTGCCTGCACCGTCGGCGTGCATTATGTTGCAGTACTCGGGGTCACCTCCCAGAATGTCAGGGATGATCTTGCAGAAAGCCTTGGGATAAAGGCCCTTGTCAATGTTCTTGATGGCGTTGTGTACATCCTCCTTGGATGCCGATACGCCGCGAAGCATATATCTTTCGTTCATAGTCAGAATTATACTTTACTCGTTCCAGATGTTCCAGGCAGCTACAGCCTGCTGTTCAAGCATATCCTTGCCACCCTTGGCCTGGGCTCCGTGCTCGCGTCCCTTCTTCATGAAGAGGGTCTCGTCGGGGTTGGCTATCACATCCAGCAGCAGATGCTTGTCAGTGACGAATCCGTAGGGGATATCGGGAGCCTGGTCCACATTGGGCCACATACCCAGAGGAGTGCAGTTCACGATCACGTCATAATCATCCATCACTGACGGTGAGAGCTCATAGTAGCCCATGATATCAAATGTGGAGTTGCGTGATACGAACCTGGTCTCCAGTCCCAGCTGCTCCAAAGCGTACTTGACGGCCTGTGAGACGCCGCCCGTGCCCAGGATGAGAGCCTTTCTGTGACCCTCAAGCAGTTCCTTGAAAGAGACTGTGAAACCAATCCAGTCGGTGTTGTAACCTACCAGTTCGGTCTTGCCGTCCACGTGCAGCACCTTAACCGTATTTACGGCTCCGATGGCCTGGGCGGTCTCGTCAAGACGTGTCAGGTAGGGGATAATATCCTGTTTATAAGGTATTGTTACGTTGAATCCGCAAAGTTTGGGGTTTGAAGTGATACTGTCAAGCTGCTCTATGCTCTCAAGCTCATAGTTCTCATAGTAGGCACTCATGCCGTTCTCACTGAAGAACTTGTTGAATCGGGCCTTGGAGGCAGAATGTCCCAGAGGCTTTCCTATCAGACCGAACAGGCGGTCGTACTTGAGGTCATCGGCCGATACGGTATAGGTGCTTTTTGCGGGCTCCGGCTCTATGACAGTCTCGGGTTCCTCAGGTTCCGGCTCAAAGGTCTGTTCTGCCTCAACCGGCTCTTCAGCCTCCTGAGTCGGCTCAGACTGCCATGACCACTGGGGCTTGGTAGGCTCAGACGGTTCAATGGGCGGAAAGCCGTCATCCTCTTTCTGCGTAGTACGGTCCGTGGTGCTGTCACCGAACGGACTGTCACCGGGGTTGTTCAGCTTCTTGTTTACAGCCTGAACAAGCAGGAAAAAGAAAACGCCTAAAAACAGGACAAAACCGAAACCCATAACTCCTTACTTTTTAGCAAGCCACTCGGTAACGTTCTTCTCAATGCGGGCAGCCAGGTCGGTGCCGCTCTCCTTGACGAATTTCTCACCTACGATATGCTCGTAGAGTTCGATATAACGCTCCGATACGCTTTCAGCGTACTCATCGGTAATCTCAGGCATAACCTGACCGGGCTGGTTCATGAAGTTATGCTCAATGAGCCACTGGCGAACGAACTCCTTGGAGAGCTGCTTCTGGGGCTCACCCTTCTCGAACTTCTCCTGATAGCCGTCGGCGTAGAAGTAACGTGAGCTGTCGGGGGTGTGGATCTCATCGATCAGGTAAACCTTGCCGTCACGCTTACCGAACTCGTACTTGGTATCAACCAGGATGAGTCCTTTCTGTGCGGCAATCTCGGTACCGCGCTTAAAGAGGGCGCGTGTGTACTGCTCCATAACCTCGTAATCCTCCTTGCTTACCAGGCCCTGCCTGATGATCTCCTCCTTGGAGATGTTCTCGTCATGACCCTCCTCAGCCTTGGTGGTGGGGGTGATGAGGGGCTCGGGGAACTTCTGGTTCTCCTTCATGCCCTCGGGCAGTATGTTGCCGCAAAGGTTACGGCATCCGTTCTTGTAGTCGCGCCAAGCAGAACCTGTCAGGTAACCGCGGATGATCATCTCCACGCGGAATCCCTCGCACTTGAGACCTACGGTAACCATAGGATCGGGAGTGGCGAGCTTCCAGTTGGGGCAGATGTCGGCGGTGGCATCCAGGAACTTGGCTGCTATCTGGTTGAGCACCTGACCCTTGAAGGGGATACCCTTGGGCAGGATAACGTCAAAGGCCGAAATACGGTCAGTGGCAACCATGACCATCAGGTCATCGTTAATGTTATACACATCACGGACCTTACCGTGATAAACACTCTTCTGTCCTTTGAACTCGAAATCAGTTCTTGTCAACGCTTTGCTCATTGTTATCTTTTTTAAAAATTCTTTTCTCGTCTTTATGTGCCTGTTCGTATCGGTCGTACGCATCGACCACGCGTGTAACCAGCTTGTGGCGCACTATATCCTTCTTGGTCATGCGTATGATGCTGAGCCCCTCAACGCCTTCAAGTATGTCAAGGGCCTGTACCAGACCCGATATCTGCGTAGGCGGCAGGTCTATCTGGGTGAGGTCACCGGTGACTATCATCTTGGTGTTCCAGCCCATACGTGTAAGGAACATCTTGATCTGCTGCGGGGTGGTGTTCTGAGCCTCGTCAAGAATCACAACCGCATCATTCAGGGTACGTCCGCGCATGAAAGCCAGAGGTGCAATCTGAATAATGTTCAGGTCCATGTACTCCTTGAGCTTGGCTGTGGGAATCATGTCCTGGAGGGCGTCGTAGAGAGGCTGGAGGAACGGGTCGATCTTTTCGCGCATATCGCCGGGCAGGAATCCCAGCTTCTCGCCGGCCTCGACAGCGGGACGGCACAGCACGATACGCTTGACCTCCTTGTTCTTGAGGGCGCGTACGGCAAGCGCGATTGCCGTGTAGGTCTTACCTGAACCGGCAGGGCCGATGGCAAACAGCATGTCGTGGTCAGTATAATCCGTGACCAGTTTTTTCTGATTTACGCTGCGGGGGAGTATGGGGCGGCCTGTTACACCGAACAGTATGACCTCGGAGTCTTTCTGGCCCGACGGGTCCTGGCCGTTCACAATGTCGACAATCACCTCTTCCTTGAGTGAGTTGTACTTGGCGCAGTATTCCTCAAGTCTGAGTACAGCCTGTTCCAGACGCGATATCTCCTCGTCATCACCCATGATACGGAGCACGTTGCCGCGACCTACTATGCGAAGCTTGGGGAACAAAGCCTTGAGCAGTTGCATATTAGTGTTGTTGACTCCGTAGAACACCGCGGGGTCAGCGTCATTCAGGACAAGGTGCTTTTCTATCATAAAATCAGTTATCGTGCCGCAAAGTTACCCAATTATTGTGTAATAAACGGCAAAACTCAAGCCAAAAACAATGGCTTTACTGTTTTACGACAGGGCGGATGTTGAGACCCAGATATCTTTCCTGATAGATCTCTCTTTCAAGCACGTCTATCTTGGTAGTGTGGTTGAGTCTCATTACGTTTGCGTTGGTGGGTGAGGCGGTCTTGATGGTGTTCAGCCAGTAGAAACCCCACTTCTTGTTGTGAAGGTTTTTCTCGTAGTCCATGAGTCCGGCCAGGGGCATGAAAATGCTGTTGCCCTCGTGTTCCCTCATCTTGCTTGTGAGCAGGAAACCGGGCTTGCCTTTATACTTGCAGTATCTGACCGTACATTTCATGAGCTCCAGATACTGGTCCTCGGTGGGAGTCTTCCAGTTTCCGCCCATATAGTGTGCTACGGGGTCATCGGACTCCTGCATCTTGGAGAGGTTGTCGGGTTGTCTTGATACTGCCATGCTCTCTACGGTGCAGTATTTTGATATTCTGTGTCCACGCTCGTCATACCAGGCGTAGTTGGTCTCCTTGTACTCATCCTTGATGACGGTGTCGGCCCATGCCAGGTAGTAGCCGGTCTCTGAGGGGTTGTTGGCGCCCAGGTTGCACTTGGCCCAGAGTGTTCCGGAATAGAAACCCATGTCAACTGCCTCATACATAACGCTGTCTGCGCCCATCACGAGCACAATACCCTTGTTGAGGTCGCTGTCAGAAATCTGTAATACCTCATCTTCCTTTTCGCAACCGGATAATACAGACAAGGAGGTGAGCAGAAGTGAGGTAGCAATCAAATACTTTTTCATTTGGAGTAGGTGTTTGTTTTGGTTAGTGTCTTTTTTAGGTTACGGCTGCGAAGTTATTAAAAATCCGTTCAGATTGAACCTTGTGGCCTGATTATCTGACGGCACAATACATACGGCACACGCCGAACATGAACTGACGGGCGCGAACGGTGCTGAATCCTGCCTCACGCAGCATGGGTATGAATTTCTCCGGCAGGGGGAACTTGAGTATTGAGTCGGGCAGATATGTGAACGCTCCGGTGTTGCCAGTCATGCCTGCGCCGATCTTGGGCAGGACCTTGAGCGAGTAAAACTTGTAGAAGCTGAAAATAAGCCTGTTCTTGGGGTAGGAGAGTTCCAGTATGACCAGCTTTCCGCCGGGTTTGAGCACACGGCGCATCTCCCTGAGGCCCTGCATGAGATTCTCAAAGTTGCGCACACCGAACGCCACGCATACACGGTCAAAGGTCTCATCCTCAAAACGGAGGTTCTCCGCATCGCCCACCTCGAGTTCTATGGGCAGCCCCTGACATTTGGCGCGACCCACCTCAAGCATGCCCTCTGAGAGGTCGATGCCCGTGACCTGCGTACCTGCGGCGGCCTTACGTGTCACCGCAATGGCAAAGTCGGCTGTACCGGTGGCTACATCAAGCACGCGTATGGGCGTCTTGGTATCGGCTATCTCACGTACCGCCTTACGGCGCCATGAACGGTCGGCTCCGAATGATGATATGTGGTTGAATCGGTCGTACTTGACTGCGATGTCATCAAAAAGTTCGCGTATTCCTTCTTTCTTGGGCATAATTACATGAGTATATATCCGGTGCCTGCGAGCAGGGCAAAAATGAAAGTCGATATCACCAGCATGGGCAGCATGGGGTCGAGTGCCTTGGAGTCAAGCCTCCATACTCCCGTGAGATGCTTTATGTAAAGAGGTGCGGTGAGCACGTAGAGGTAGGGCAGAAGGCCCCTGGTCCTCAGGATGGTGAACGTGAGCATGAGCAGCCATCCCGTTATAATAAGTATGGTGTGGTAGATTTTGGCGTTTTTCTTACCTATCCTTAAGGGAATCGTGGTGCGGTTGGCGGCATCGGACTCCATGTCACGGATGTTGTTCACGTTGAGCACTCCCACTGAGAACAGCCCGATGGCGGCTCCGGGCAGGAGAGTCCATAATCCGATATCGTGTGACGCCACGAAATAACCGCCGGTTACGGGAACAAGACCGAAGAATGTGAACACGAACAGGTCGCCCAGGCCACGGTAACCGTAGGGGTTCTTGCCCAAAGTGTAGTGCATGGCCGCCCAGATGGCAAGTCCGCCCAGGACTACCAGTGATTCCGATTCAATGCAGAATATGGTCTTGAATGAGGCTCTAATCATACCCAGGCCGAGTATCATGCAGACCAGGACCGTGATCCTTATGCATGAACGCATCTCATCCTCTGTGAGTCCGCCCTCCTGCATGCTGTACTGCGGACCGTTACGGTCGTCGCTGTCCACTCCGCTGAGCCAGTCACCGAGCTCATTTGACAAATTTGAAAGTATTTGCAACGAAACCGTAGTCATTACAGTGAGCAGAATCACATACCAGGGCACGTCATGACCCTGGCAGGCCAGCATCAGACCCAGCGCTATCCCCGCCGTAGAGAGCGGCAGAGTCCTGAGCCTCATAGATCGGATTACAGCTTTTGAATTCATACTGCAAAGTTAAGAAATAAAAACGCACATTACGCAGGTTCAAACGTATTGGAGCGAGTGAGTATACGAACGAGACCGCGGTCCCGGAGGGCCACCTTTCGCGAAGCGAAATAAAAAAAGGAGGAGCTGGAAAACCCTTGGGTTTTCCTCGAGTCCGTCCAGGTGCCTCCAAACAAAAAATCGGCCCGAAAAGGGTCGATTTCTTGCTTGGAGGTACCTGGCGGACTCGAACCGCCGTACTCGGTTTTGCAGACCGATACCTAGCCGCTCGGTCAAGGTACCATTTGCGTTTGCGGTTGCAAAGGTAATCAAAGTTTTGATATCCTCCCTAAGCTATACCAATTTTATTTTCAAAAAAGTTAACCCTCACTGCAAATAGCTAAAACATAAAACGATTTGACGTTTTAGCTACAATGATGGAACATTGACGAATTATTTTGAAAAGTGATAATTGATTGTGAAATGAGTTAATATATACTTTTGTTACCGGATAAAACGCAAATACTTTATCAGATACCCTTTTCCAATAATTGAAAGAAACAACTCCCTTTTGAAGTCAAATTCAAAAGGGAGTGTTTTATTTTAGCCGAATATCAGCTCTCCGTTACGTGCAGAAGCCGTTACAGGCTTGCTACGGTCAATCTCACCAGACAGGATCATTGTAGAGAGACGGTTGAGCAGCAGCGTCTGCATGGCACGTTTTACAGGACGTGCACCGAACTCCGGATCATATCCGGCCTTTGACATGAGGTCTATCGCGGAATCATCGACAGTAAGATTGATTCCGTTTTCGGCAAGCATACGGCATACGCTCTGAGCCTGGAGTTTTACGATGTCATGAATCTCCGACTCGCGCAGCGGCATGAATACCACAGTCTCGTCAATACGGTTCAGGAACTCCGGACGTATGGTCTGCTTGAGCATGTCGAGCAGATGATGGCGTGTCTCGTCAAGCCACTCCTGGCGGCTGGCATCGGAGGCGCCTATCTGAGCCGAACGCTCACGTATGTAATCACTGCCCAGGTTGCTTGTCATTATTATAATGGTGTTCTTGAAGTTTACCGTACGGCCCTTGTTGTCGGTCAGACGGCCGTCATCAAGTACCTGAAGCAGTATGTTGAATACATCGGGGTGAGCCTTCTCAATCTCATCGAACAGTACGACGGAGTAGGGCTTGCGGCGTACGGCCTCGGTGAGCTGTCCGCCCTCGTCATAACCTACGTATCCGGGAGGTGCTCCAATGAGTCGGGTCACTGAGAATTTCTCCTGATATTCGCTCATATCTATCCTGGTCATGAGCTTCTCGTCATTGAACAGGTATTCGGCCAGAGCCTTGGCCAGCTCGGTCTTACCTACACCGGTGGTGCCCAGGAATATGAAACTGCCTATGGGTCGTTTGGGGTCCTGCAGTCCGGCACGGCTACGGCGGACTGCGTTGGCAACGGCGCTTATGGCCTCCTCCTGACCGATGACACGCTTGTGCAGCTCATCTTCAAGGTGCAGAAGCTTTTCGCGCTCGCTCTCCAGCATACGGTTCACGGGTATTCCGGTCCAGCGCGATACGACCTCGGCTATATCATCGGCGGTGACCTCCTCCTTGACCAGGGCGCTGTCTCCCTGCTTGCTGTGAAGTTCCTCCTGGATGCGGGCTATATCGGCCTCAAGTTCCTTGAGCTTGCCGTAACGGATCTCGGCCACACGGCCGTAGTTGCCGTCACGCTCGGCGTTATCGGCCTCTATCTTAAGCTGTTCTATGCTCTGCTTGTCCTGCTGTATCTTTGATACAAGGGCCTTCTCGGACTCCCACTTGCCGCGTATCTCCTTCTCCTGGCCCTGCAGCTGCTCAATCTCGGCGTTGAGCTGCTTGAGCTTGACTGTGTCGTTCTCGCGCTTGATGGCGGCACGCTCTATCTCGAGCTGCTTGAGTCGACGGGTAATCTCATCGAGCTCCTCAGGTACGGAGTTGCGCTCCATACGCAGTTTGGCGGCGGCCTCATCCATAAGGTCAATGGCCTTGTCGGGGAGGAATCGCTCGGTGATGTAACGGTTGGAGAGCTCTACGGCGGCTATCACGGCCTCATCCATGATACGGACCTTGTGATGGTTCTCGTAGCGCTCCTTGATTCCGCGCAGTATGGAGATTGAGCTCTGTACGTCGGGTTCATCGACCATGACGGTCTGGAATCGGCGCTCCAGGGCCTTGTCCTTTTCAAAGTACTTCTGATACTCGTTCAGGGTGGTGGCACCTATGGCGCGCAGATCACCGCGGGCCAGGGCAGGCTTGAGGATGTTGGCGGCATCCATGGCGCCCTCGCCGGCTCCGGCACCCACCAGAGTGTGTATCTCATCTATGAACAGGATGTAGTTTCCGTCGGACTGGATGACCTCGTTGATTACGCCCTTGAGACGCTCCTCAAATTCACCTTTGTACTTGGCACCGGCCACGAGGGCACCCATGTCGAGCGAATATACTGTCTTTGACTTAAGGTTCTCGGGTACGTCACCGCGTACGATACGCTGGGCGAGACCCTCTATGATGGCGGTCTTACCTGTACCCGGTTCACCTATTAATATAGGATTGTTCTTGGTTCGGCGGCTCAGAATCTGGAGAACACGCCTTATCTCCTCGTCACGGCCTATCACCGGATCGAGCTTACCCTTACGCGCACGCTCATTAAGGTTAATGGCGAACTGCTCCAGGTTCTGGGGTTTGTTCTGATTGTTCTGGTTGTATTCCATAGTCTTATAATTTTGATTTCTATGGAATGACACGCAACAAACAAGCCACAATCCGTTCTGCGACAAAATGTCGTAGAATTTGGATGTACTGCTGACAGATTGACAATCAGCGCTTTAGCAAAAGTTTGGTAATGATTAAGCCAGTCTTTGCTTAACTATCTCATACATAAGGACTCCGGCGGCGACGGAGACGTTCAGGGACTCTATCTTGCCCAGGATAGGTATGCGTGCCCATTCGTCACACAGGGCCAGATGCTCCTGCGGTATACCTTTGTCCTCGGCTCCCATGATGAGGCATACGGGACCGGTGTAATCACCTTTGGTGTAGTCCTTGTCGCCCTTCTCTGTTGCGCCTACAATGCGGATTCCGCTGTTCTTGAGGAACCTTATGGTCTGAGATATCTGGTTCTCACGGCACACTGGCAGGGTGTGGAGTGCACCGGCCGATGTCTTGATGGCATCGGCATTCACGCTTACGCTGTTACGTGACGGGATTATTATGGCGTCCACGCCCGCGCACTCGGCGGTACGGGCAATGGCTCCGAAGTTACGTACGTCGGTCACGCCGTCCAGCAGTACAAAGAAGGGGTCCTTGCCCTCCTCAAAGAGCATGGGTACCAGATCCTCCACGTGCTGGTATGTAATCTGGGTGGTGAATGCAATCACACCCTGGTGGTTCTTGCGTGTTATGCGGTTAAGTTTCTCTACGGGAACGCGCTGAACAGGTATGTCCAGTCCCTTGATTGCTGCGAACAGTTCACGTGAAAGCTCGCTCTGCATATCTTTTTTAACGAGCAGTCGGTCAATCTCCTTACCGGCCTCTACGGCCTCAATCACGGCACGTATGCCGAATATCATTTCATCTTCCATTGTTGTCTATGAGTGCTTTGGCGTTGTCGAGAGCAGCCTGGGTGAGGGTGGATCCGCTCATCATGCAGGCTATCTCGCGTATGCGGTCGTCACCCTCCAGCACGGCCATGCGCGTGTGGGTGGCGTCGGATTCATCGGTCTTGAATACTTTGTAATGGCGTTGTCCCAGGGCTGCGATCTGAGGCAGGTGGGTTATGGCCAGCACCTGACGGCCCTCGCGTGCCATCTGTTTCATGAGCAGGGCCATCTTCTCGGCCACGGCGCCCGATACTCCGGTATCGATCTCATCAAATATGATGGTGGGCATGGAGCGTACGCCGGCCACAAGTGACTTGATGCAGAGCATGACGCGTGCAATCTCACCGCCCGATGCCACGGCAGCCAGTTCCTGCATGGGAACGGCCTTGTTGGCCGAGAACATGAACCGTACGTCGTCATGTCCGGTGCGGTCATATCCTTGTGAGGGCTGCAGGTCCACATTGAACTGAACGTTGGGTATGCCCAGCGGCTGCAGCAGCTCCTTTATATCCTTTATAATTACGTCCGATGCCTTGCGGCGGGTGGCGGTCAGCTCCTGAGCCCGGGCCTCCATCTCCTTGCGGGCGGCATCGGTCTGGCGGGTGAGCTGTTCTATGTCAAACTCGTAGGACCCTGTGCGGTCCAGACGGGTGCGTATGCTCTCTGCAAGCTCCAGGAGCTGTGTTATATTCTCTTTCTTGTGCTTTTTGAGCAGCGAGTAGATAAGGTCCAGACGCTCGTTCACCTGTTCCAGTCGGGCAGGGTCAAAGCTAACGTCCTCCTCTAGGTCCTGTACGGTATCGGCAATATCCTTGAGCTCTATGATGCAGCTGTCCAGACGGTCGGCCAGCTCGGTACACTGACTGAAGTTCTTCTGGGCTGAGCGGAGTGACTGCAGTGCGGAGCGAAGGCGCTGAACCGACCCTTCCTCATCGGCGGTCATGATTTCCGATGCGCGGAACAGGTCCTGCTTAATCTCCTCGGCATGGTTCAGCATATCGGACTCCTGCTCAAGTTCCTCCTGCTCGCCCTCCTTGAGTCGTGCGCTGTCCAGACCCTCGAGCTGGAATTCCAGATACTCGCGGTCGGTGTTATCGGACTCGAACTCGGCCTTGAGGCTGGCCAGACGGTTCCTGAGTTCCGTCCACTTGTCAAAACTCTGTATGTAGAGTTCTTTGGCCTGGCTGTTGGAGGCTATGGTATCCACGACATCAAGCTGGAAGGACTGTGTGCCCAGTGCCAGGTTCTGATGCTGTGAGTGTATGTCTATGAGGCGGCACCCAAGGTCGCGCAGCTGTGTCAGTGTCACGGGGGTGTCGTTTATGAAGGCGCGGCTCTTGCCCTGTGAGGAGAGCTCACGGCGCATTATGGTGTCATCGGGATCAAAATCCAGGTCGTTGTCCAGGAAGAACTGCTCAAGTCCGTATCCGTTTATGGAGAACCGTCCCTCGATGGTGCATTTGTCGGCACCCTGACTCAGGGTCTTGGAGTCGGCGCGGCCGCCGAGCAACAGGTTCATGGCGCCCAGTATGATGGACTTACCGGCACCGGTCTCACCGGTCATGACCGAGAAGCCGTCGGAAAAGTCAATATCCAGACGGTCTATCAGAACGTAGTTGCGTATGTGTACCTCCTTAAGCATCAGTCTGAGGTCTTAATGTTGTTCCATTCGTTGGAGAGCGAGGGGTTCACCTGGCTCAGAAGTTCCTTGACCTTCTGGCGTTCCGATGCAATCCCGTAGCTGTATATGCTCAAGAGCTCGTTTTTCTTGATCTCGGTAAAGAGAGTGGGGAGCGACGATGTGCTCTTGGCGTTCTTGGTCTCGCTGAGCAGGGCCAGGCTCTCAGTTATGGTGGCGCGTCCGCGGTCGGCGTTGGCGGTCATGTCATCCAGGCCCAGACGGTGGTAGGAGTACTGGAGCTGGCGGAATGAGGCCAGGTTGCCGTTCATGTAGTCGTTGATGAGTGAGTAGCGGTTGGCTTTGGTGTCGAAAGAACGCCATCCGCTGCCCAGTGACTGGGCGCTGGCGGCTATGTTCTCCACCTGACGCAGTATGTCGGTGCCGCCGTTGAGTGACATGGTGTCAAAATCAAGGCCGATGATAAGCAGGCTGTAGTAGGCCAGTATGGCCGTGAGGTTGTTGTCAGGGGTGAGTCCCTGCGAATACTCTATGCGGTCCTGCTCCGTGTAGTTGAACTCCACCTCGGTGTCACGGAAGTTGAAAACGGTGGTGTTGTAGGTGGAATTGTATACGGGACGGCTGCTCTGCACTGTCAGCTCACAACTCATCTTGCCGCTCTGCGGGTCGTATGAGTTTACTACTAGGTTGAAGTTGCACTGTATGCGCTCCTTGTCCGAGAAGTGATAGCCGGTCCAGACCTGAGTGGAGAGGAACTGCTTGATGGCGTTCTCCAGTGACTGGAACACATCCTTGTCGGTGCCCTGTATCTTGGAGGTGTTGACCGAGAGGGTGGGGCTGAGCTCCTGAGCCTGTGCCTTGAGGGGCATAAAGAGGAACAGAAGACAGAACAGCAGGCCTGCGAGCTTGCTTATGATGGCCTTGGCCACATCCTTCTTGGACTGCAGCGGCAGCTCCCGGCTCTCCTTGCGGTCTATGAGCGTAACCTTGTTGGTGTCATAACCGAATCCGGCGCCCTCGTCACGCAGCGAGTTGAGCACGATGAAATCCAGGTTCTTGCGCTCCAGCTTGTCCTGGGCGTTGCTGAACTCATGGTCGGTTTCAAGCGCGAATCCCACCATCTTCTGGTCGGGTCGCTTAATGGCACCCAGCGATGCGGCTATATCGGGATTGGGCTTGAGCCTGAGGGTGATCTCACCTTTGCGCTTGATCTTGGTGTCCGATGTCTCCACGGGCGTGAAGTCGGCAACTGCGGCGCACAGGATGGCGGCATCGGATGTGGGGAAATGCTTCATGGCCTCCTCATACATCTGCTGTGCCGACTGTATGTCTATCCTTTCTATGTTGGGATTTACGGTCTTGATATTTACGGGACCGGCTATGAGAGTGACCCGGGCACCGCGTGCTGCGCACTCCTCGGCCAGCGCGAATCCCATCTTGCCGGTTGACCAGTTGCCTATGAACCTTACAGGGTCGATAGGCTCATACGTGGGTCCCGCTGTTATCAGGATTTTTTTTTTTGAAAGCTCCGACTGACTCCGGAAATAGTCCTCGAGTGCCGATACGATGACATCGGGCTCCTGCATGCGGCCCTTGCCTGTGAGCTGGCTGGCAAGCTCACCCTCGGCAGGCTCAATGAATATGTTGCCTATGGACTGAAGGGTCTCGATGTTGCGCTGTGTAACGGGGTGGCGGTACATGTCCAGGTCCATGGCGGGGGCTACGAATACCGGAGCCTTCATGGAGAAGTATGTGGTGGCCAGCATGTTGTCGGCCACTCCGCTTGCCATCTTACCCAGTGTGGCGGCGGTGCAGGGTGCTATGAGCATGGCATCGGCCCACTGACCAAGGTCCACATGGCTGTTCCATGAACCGTCCCTGCGGTCAAAGAACTCGCTTACCACCGGCTTGCGGGTGAGTGTGGAGAGGGTGAGGGGGGTGATGAACTCCTTGGCTGCAGGTGTCATTACCACCTGAACCTCGGCTCCCTTCTTTATGAGCAGACGTACCAGATAGGCGGCCTTGTAGGCTGCTATGCTTCCGGTCACGCCCAGAACTATATGTTTTCCGCTGAGTATATCCATTATCTGGACTGCAGTTTGATTCTTGTAAGTACCTGCTTGGTGTTGAGGGCAAAGTCACCCTGGAGAATCCAAGAGTAGTATCCGGGGTCACGCTTGAATACCTCAACCACAGGTATGTCCTTGTATTTGCCAAAGTTGAAGACCTCCTGTCCCTTGTCATTCAGGACGATGCGGCCTGCAAAGTCCACGTTCTTGGTGAACGATGAGAACTCAGAGAGCCATCCCATGTCATTCTTGAGGTCATCGGGATAGCGGTCCAACTGCGCCATGAGCACCTCATAGGTGGCACGGGTGTCGCCGTCGGCGCTGTGGGCATCGGTCAGTTCCTTTCCGCAATAGAACTTGTAGGCTGCGGAGAGGGTGCGCTGCTCCATCTTGTGGAATATGACCTGCACGTCAATGAAACGGTGACGGCTCAGGTCTATGTCTACGCCGGCGCGGAGGAACTCCTCGGCCAGCAGAGGCACGTCAAAACGGTTCGAATTGAATCCGGCTATATCACTGCCCTCAAAGTCGCGGGCTATCTCCTTGGCAATCTCCTTGAAGGTGGGGCAGTCCCTGACATCGTCATCGGTGATGCCGTGAACGGCTGTGGCACCCTCAGGTATATGCATCTCCGGGTTTACGCGGCGGGTGTGCATATCCTCGTTGCCGTTGGGTGAGACCTTGATATAAGAGATCTCTACTATGCGGTCCTGTACGGTGTTCGTGCCTGTGGTCTCCAGGTCAAAGAACACTATGGGTTTTTCTAAGTTCAGTTTCATCAGTCGTTAAGTACCATTGGCATAAGGAGCATGAGGAGGTTCTCGCCCTTGGCCTGCTCAGTAGGAACAATCACACCGGCGCGTGAGGGGTCAGCCAGCTGTATGGTGATCTCCTGTCCGGGAATGTTGTTGAGAATATCAATCAGGAAGGCTGCCTTGAATCCTATGCTCATGGCAACGCCCTCATACTGGCATGAGAGGCTCTCCTTGGCCGATGTAGAGAAATCTATGTCCTGAGCGGAGATATCGACCTTGTCCTTGTCTATGCGCAGCTTGATAAGACCGCTGCTCGGTGGGGGTTGTTCTGCGGAATCACCGATCCGTAGTTGGGGTAACGGCCGTCGATCAGGCGGCATACCATGCGGAACTCGGGAAGTGAGAACCTTGCAATGCGGCTGTCAAATTCGATGGTGATCTCATCGGCCTCCTTGCCTATAAGTGAACGGAAGAGTGATGCGGGCTTCTTGGGCAGTATGAATGATGACTTGCCGTCGGCCTTTACGTTGCTGTTGCGGCTGCATACCAGCTTGTGGCCATCCGATGCTACGAATGTGGCACCCTCCTCGTTTATGTCAAAGTAGATACCGTTCATGACGGGACGGAGCTCGTCATCGGCGGTTGCGAATATTGTCCTGGCCAGTCCGTCCGAAAGGATCTGGGCCGATATGCTCAGTGATACGGCGCCCTCCTGCAGAACAGCGGGGGTGGGGTATTCATCGGCGTTCTGACCTACCATCTGATACTCACCGTTCTGGTACTTTACGGTCACCTCATAGCTGCTCTCGTTGATGATGAACTTGAGCGGCTGCTCGGGGATCTCTTTGAGAGCGTCCAGCAGGGTCTTGGCGGGAAGTGCTATCTGGCCGTCCTTATCGGACTCGACAATGTCAACGACGGTCTCAAGGGTAGTGTCGTTGTCGGCGGCTGTAACGGTCAGCTTGCCTGCCTCGATGCGGAACAGGAAATCTTCAAGGATAGGATAGATGGCTTTAGGGTTAATAACGCGGCTGATAGCCTGCAAACGGCTTGATAATGCAGAACTTGAAACTGAGAAATTCATATATTCGACTGTTTTGTTTTTTAGCGTTTGTCAGGTCCTCCGTAGGGGACTTGTAGGTTCTTACAAAGATAGGGAAAAGTAATGGTAAGTGGAAAAAATAGCCGTGAAAAATATAAAGCGGAATGAGGAAAAGGATTAAATTCGCGCTAACAATCAAAAAACAAATACGAAATGGATATTACAGGTAAAATTATCGCAGTTCTCGAGCCCCGTTCAGGCGTTGCCAAGGCATCGGGCAATCCGTGGAAAATACAGGAATACGTACTTGAGACAATTGGCGAGCAGTATCCCAAAAAGATGATGTTCAGCATCTTCGGTGAGGACAAGATCCAGCAGGCCGCCATCAACATAGGTGACGAGGTTGTAGTAAGTTTTGATGTCAACGCCCGCGAGTTCAACGGCCGCTGGTACAACGATATCCGTGCCTGGCGCGTAAGCCACGACGTAAACGGTGCCGCTCCCGCTCAGCAGCCCTACGCTCCCGCCGGTTCCGCTCCCGCAGCCGCACCCGATCCATTTGCACCATCAAATGAAAAGGATGACCTGCCATTCTGATAAGGTTTCCATCTGCACCCAGTAAAACTAAACCCAGACAGCAAAGCGTTGTCTGGGTTTAGTTTTACCCGGCCTGGAAGGCCGGCAGAGTGGAGCGGTATGAAATGAAATGGAATACCGCGGAACGGGTTTGGGGCGCCGCCGCCCCAAACTAAAAAAATGTCGTGTACCTGATACGCAGATAGGATCCTGTCCCGGACTTTCAAGGCCGCAGGCCAAGAAAGTCAAAACACAACCGAGCCGCGAAGCGGCGAGCAACCCGCTGCAAAGCGGCGAGCAACCCGCTGCAAAGGGCGCAAAAGGGACGGTTCTATCTGTGCCCTTATGACACGTCAAGAACCGTCCCTAATTTATATGCTAAAAGCAGCTTAGCTCAAAAGGGCACAGATAGAACCGTCCCTTTTGTGCCCTTGGTTACGAATTCATGCTGGCCAGGAACTCGGCGTTGTCGCGAGTTGCTTCCAGACGTGACTTGACGAACTCCATAGCTTCGATGGGATTCATGTCGCTAAGGTACTTGCGCAGTATCCACATGCGGTCCAGAGTGGTCTGGTCAAGCAGCAGGTCGTCGCGACGGGTGCTTGATGCCACGATGTTCACGGCCGGGAAGATACGCTTGTTGCTCAGGTTGCGGTCAAGCTGGAGCTCCATGTTACCTGTACCCTTGAACTCCTCAAAGATGACCTCATCCATCTTGGAACCGGTATCGATGAGGGCGGTGGCTATGATAGTGAGCGATCCGCCGTTCTCGATGTTACGTGCGGCACCGAAGAAACGTTTGGGCTTATGCAGCGCGTTGGCATCGACACCACCTGAAAGCACCTTGCCCGATGCAGGAGCAACGGTGTTGTAGGCGCGGGCCAGACGTGTGATGGAGTCAAGGAATATGACAACATCGTGTCCGCACTCAACCATGCGCTTGGCCTTCTCGATAACGATGCTGGCAATCTTTACATGGTGCTCGGCGGGCTCGTCAAAGGTCGATGCAATAACCTCGGCCTTTACGCTGCGGGCCATATCGGTAACCTCCTCAGGGCGCTCGTCGATGAGCAGCATTATCATGTAAGCCTCAGGATGGTTGGCGGCTATAGAGTTTGCTATATCCTTGAGCAGTATGGTCTTACCGGTCTTAGGCTGAGCCACGATCAGGGCACGCTGTCCCTTGCCGATAGGAGCGAACATGTCAACCACGCGGGCGGAGAGATTGTCATTCTTGCCGTTGCACAGGGTGAACTTCTCATCCGGGAACAACGGAGTCAGGTGCTCGAACGGAACACGGTCACGTGCAACTGAGGGCTCCAGGCCGTTTATGCGGAACACCTTAACCAGCGGGAAGTATTTCTCACCCTCACGCGGCGGACGGATTACACCTTCTACGACATCACCGGTCTTAAGACCGAAGAGCTTGATCTGTGACTGTGATACGTATATGTCATCGGGCGATGCCAGATAGTTGTAGTCCGATGAACGCAGGAATCCGTAGTTATCGGGCATGATCTCAAGTACGCCCTCACCGCGGAGTACGTCACCGAAGTCATACATGCGCTCCTCCTGACGGCGACCGTTCTGCTGGAAGTTCTGGCGTCCGTTCTGCTGGCCGTTCTGGTTTTGCTGGAAGTTCTGACGTCCGTTCTGCTGGAACTGAGGCTCGTCGCGGAACTGCTCCTGACGCTGCTGTGCCGGGGCTTCCTGGATATCGGACTCTACGGGCTCGGCGGGCTGGATGGCAGGTTCTGCAACCTGTCTCATGGGCTCATCGTCCTGCTCGTAAGCGTCATTTACGGCCATAGTCACATTCTCGTCATCGATCTCGGGCAGGGGAACCTCAACCTGCTGCTTGCGGGGACGACCGCGGCGCTGCTGCTTGGAATCCTCCTGACGGGGCTCCTGAGGCATGGCTGCGGGCTCGTTCTGAACCGGCTCTGCTACGGGCTGCTCCACTGCTGCGGGCTGTTCCTGTGACTTGGATTTGTTGTTACGTGAACGGCTGCGTTTCTTTCCGTCCTGTGCCTCATTCTGCTGAGGCTTCTCCTCTACGGGAGCGGGTGAGGGGGCAGGTGCGGCGGCAGGTGCAGGTGCGGGTGCCTGAGCCTGAGGCTCCTTGGCCTCCTTTGTCTCTTTCTTGTCGGGCTTGGGAGCGTTCTGCTTCTTGTCGTTTGACTTGGCTTTACCCTTCTCGCCGTTGGCGGTGTAGACCTTCTCGGGCTCGTTCTTGCGGGTAACCTTGTTGCGGACCTTGGCAGTCTTCTCGGAATTGTTCTTGGATGCGTGGATGGCCTGCTCGTCAAGAATATCGTACACGAGTGCGTTCTTGTCAGTTGATTTTGCGGATTTCAGACCCATCTCAGATGCAAGCGACTGGAGTTCCTCCAAGCTCTTACTCTTTAATTGAAGTATATCGTACATTGTTGTTATAAGCCTTCGGGGCGTATGGAGCGCACGCAGTGCATGCCCACATGACCTGAAGTTTGTTAGATGAAAAATCGGATTGAGTGCCGCGGCCGATGGTCCTAAAGGCGGACTGAATTGCGGCTTACGGTTGCAAATGTACTATAAAAATCTGATATGATGTGCCCGATGACTGTTTTTTTTACTTTTCAAGCTTTCCCGCAAGCTCCCTTATATCGGCCATATAGAACTGTTCGTCATAGTCGGTGGCAATCAGCATGCCGGTCTTGTCATCGATATGGAAACTCCATATGCGGGCATCGGGTACGAGCTCGGCTATGAACTGTCCGTTCCAGTCGAATACGCGTATGGTGACATTAAGAGGTTTCTCCTCCTCCTCTTCCTCGTAGACGGTATTATGGTTGTACAGCACATATATCTTATCAGAGTAGAGCACCATCTGGTAGACGCCCTCAACTGTCATAGACATCAGGTCTTCACGTTCGGAATACTTGCCATAATCCACAAAATCGGGGCATCTCACACCGAATATATCGCCCGATACAAGGTCGATGTACGTCATGCGGTCCTGATAGGCATCGGCTATGACCACCTTGTTGCCGTCATCTGACATCCTTACTGTGGAATTATAGAGGATTTCCGCGTAATGATCCTCCTTGAAATTGGGGAAAACGGGATATATGTCATATTTTACGGTGTCGCCGTCCGGTTTTACAAGAGCGTACAACGGAGGGTAGAATTTGATTTCAGGTAACTGGAAGCCGTCTTTTATTCTGGCAGAGCCGTCGGGGTTCATCTCAATCGCCTCATAAGGGATTAAGATTTCATTATAGGTCACACCCGAATAGAGAAAGTGTGAGCCGTCGCCCCGGAACAGGGCGCTGAATCCGTTGGCTCTCTTTTCATACGGAGGCAGATCGAGAAGTCTTTCCGGTTTAAGGTTGGCCCCGTTGCGGATCGAGCCGGTCAGGTTGTATCGGTATATATGGTCCTCATCCTTCAATATGAGATGGCGATCACCGTCAATTACGCTGTTCTGGTCACAGTATGAGACCGTGAGGAATTCGTTGCCGGCACGTCCGCTGGGCGAGAGCCTGGCGATCACGTTGCCTGAATAGTCAAACACCTTGATCAGTGACTGTTTGTCGCTGGTTATGGCCACTATCATGGAGTCCACGGCTATTACGTCACGTACCCCGAAGCACTCCAGCTCCACAGGCTGCAGATGCAGGTCGTAACGGGGCGCATCGGTCGCACATGTTATCTCACGCGGGGTATAGTAAACGGTTTTATTGTTATTGCACGATGCAAACAGTACGCCTGCCATGACGTAGGCGGCAACAAGGACGGACTTTTTCATAGAGATAATTCGGTTTTTTAGATAGACGTAGGCGCAACCTGTTTGTTATCAACTTTTGTTTATGCTGCTAATGTAGTCTAGCACATCGTCGCGGCCGGTCTTGTCGAGTGAGGAGGTGATGAAATGGGGCGGGAGCTCCTCCCACTGCTCCTCGAGGGTGGTGAGGAACTGCTTTACGTTATCGGAGAGCTTGCCTCGGCCCAGCTTATCGGCCTTGGTGAATATTATGCCGAACGGGACGGAGTTCTCGCCGAGCCACTCTATGAACTCCAGGTCTATCTTCTGGGGCTCGTGTCGGCTGTCTATCAGTACGAACAGTGAGGTGAGCTGGGGGCGCTCCAGTATGTAGTCGTTGATTATTTTGGTGAGCTGGTCCTGCTGGCTCTTGCCGCGCTTGGCGTATCCGTAGCCGGGAAGGTCAACCAGATACCACTCCTTGTTTATGAGGAAATGGTTAATGAGCAGCGTCTTACCGGGTGTGGCCGATGTCATGGCCAGTCCCTTGCGTCCTGTAAGCATGTTGATGAGACTGGATTTGCCCACGTTGGAACGGCCTATGAAAGCATATTCAGGCAGGTTATGGGCGGGGCATTTGTTTACGTCTGTGTTGCTTATTACGAATTCGGCGCTTTTTATCTCCATCATGTACAGGTTTTATACTGCGAATATAACTGTTTTTGGCCGAAAAAAAAGTAAATTTGCAACACAACTGACATTAGGAATGAATAGAGAATATCCGTCTGCGGCGCTCGAGAGGGCGGTGGGAGAGTTTTCCAAACTCCCCGGCATAGGCCGTAAGACCGCACTCAGACTGGTACTGCACCTGCTCTCCAAGTCCGATGAGGAGGTGGGCGCGTTCGGCCGTGTGTTCTCCACTCTCAAGCAGGATATCCATTACTGCAAGGTGTGTCATAACATATCGGACTCCGATGTGTGCGAGATATGCGCCAACCCTAAGCGTGACAGCTCGACCATTTGCGTGGTTGAGAACGTGCAGGACGTGCTGGCCATTGAGAGCACCATGCAGTTCAACGGGCTCTACCATGTGTTGGGCGGCGTGATATCACCCATGGACGGCGTGGGGCCCCAGGACCTTCAGATTGCCAGCCTTGTGGAGAGAGTCCAGGAGGGTGGAGTCAGGGAGGTCATCCTGGCTCTGAGTCCTACCATGGAGGGCGATACCACCAACTTCTTCATATCGCGTAAGCTGCAGCCGCTCGGCGTCAAACTGAGCGTGATAGCCCGTGGCGTGGCTGTGGGCAATAATCTGGAGTATGCCGATGAGGTGTCGCTGGGCCGTTCCATAGTGGACCGCATCCCGTTTGTCTGACCTATTTGCTTTGTCTAGAAGACACATTATTATATATGAACACCAAGAAAATGTCCTTAAAGCTGCTCGTAGGATGGATCTCCATCTATGTGATCGCAGCTGTCACCTCTTTCCTGTTTGAACGCGGAATCCTGGAGCGCGGAGTCATAACCGAGGCCAGGACCATCTACATCATGCTCACCGTAGGCGTGCTCGTGACACTTGCCATCATACCGCTGTCACTGCGCGGATTCAAGCGTATGGTTGACCGCCTGGACGAGAAGGAATACCCCGAGTCAAAGATTCAGAAGATATACATGACATGCTCATGGCTCCGCATAGCCGCTTTCTTTGCTGTAGTGGAGTTCGGCGTGCTGTACTACTATCTCATAGATGATTCGATAGGAATCGACCTTGCCGCTATCGGCGCCATCTGCTCCCTTTTTGCATTCCCCACCAAGAACGGTGTGGAGCATGAAACCGGTTTCTATTGATTCTATGCCATCGGTCAGTGTCATAATTGTCAGCTATAAGGTGCGCTACTACATAGAGCAGTGCCTTGAGTCGGTGCTGCGCTCGGTTCCCGATGCGCAGGTACTGGTGGTTGACAACAAGTCCGATGACGGATCGGTGGAGTATCTCCGTGAACGTTTTCCTCAGATAGAGGTCATAGCCAATGACTTCAACGCAGGTTTCGGAAAGGCCAACAATATGGCTCTGGCTAAGGCTGTGGGCCGATATGTACTGTTCCTCAATCCCGATACCGTAGTGGCTGAGCGTACCATACCCGGCTGCATAAGATATATGGATGAGCACCCTGAGACAGGTGCTGTGGGCGTACATATGCAGTACGGCAACGGCCGGTTCGCCCTGGAGTCACGCCGCTCGGTGCCTACGCCATCGGTCTCATTCTGGCATATGACAGGACTGAGCCGCCTTTTCCCGCGCTCACGCAGGTTCGCCCGTTATCATCTCACTTACATGGATGCGGCCCGCGAGTGTCCCATCGAGGTTGTATCGGGCGCATATATGTTCGTGCGCAGGGAGGCACTTGACAGGACCGGCGGATTTGACGAGACCTTCTTTATGTACGGTGAGGATATCGACCTCTCATACCGTATTCTGCAGGCCGGTTACAGCAACCGTTACCTGCCGCTTCCCATCGTCCATTACAAAGGCGAGAGCACCATCAAGACCTCATATCGCTACGCCAAGGTGTTCTATGACGCCATGCTCATATTCTACGACAAACATTTTGACCGGTACAGCCGGCTGTTTGCCTTGTTGGTGCGTATGGTCGTGGAAACCAGGAAAGTGTTTACCTTTATAGGCGAGAACCTGAGGGCGCGCCGCCGCCGGCATGCCGATTTCTCCGAGAACTGCCTCTATATAGGTCGCGAAGAGACCTTTGCCGGTGTCCTCAAGCTCATATCGGCGAGCTCCATACTCAAGAACCCGCAGTTCGTGGAGGGCGAGGGGCGTATCGGTCTTGACGTGAAAGGTCTGGACGGCATAGACGCCATACTTTTTGACACTACGGCCTTCACTTTCGATGAAATCCTGGACTGGATGTCAGAGAGGGCAGGCGAGGGCAGACGATATACTATGGGCCTGTACAGCGAGAAGACAGGCAAACTGATTACTGAAGACGAAACGCTATGAGAGAGACCGAAATGTTGAGCGACAGCAACTACCAGCTCAGGGCTCCCGAGCCTGAGGACCTGGACGTGCTGTTCAATATGGAGAACGACACCAAGCTCTGGATGGTGTCGGGTAATGCCGTGCCTTATTCCCGATATCAGATCAAGAAATATATCCAGCAGTCGCAGCATGACTTCTACACCGACCGCCAGGTCCGTTTCATGATAACCCGCAAGTCCGATAAGGCCGTGCTGGGAACAATTGACCTTACCGACATAGACCCCTACAACGGTCGCGGCGAGATAGGTATCGCGCTGCTCTCCGAGTACCGCGGACAGGGTGTTGCATCGGCTTCACTCAAGATTGTGTCGGAGTACGCAAAAAAAATGCTCAGACTGCGCCAGCTATTCTGTCTGGTGCCCGCCGACAACGATTTAAGCATTAAATTATTTGCCAGCAATGGTTTCAGTGAAAGCGGAAGACTCAAAGACTGGCTCGTACATGGCAAAACATACAGTGACGTTCTGGTATTGCAGAAATTTTTTTGAAAAAAACTTGCTCAGACGCTTGTAGGATTAAAAAATGTGCGTACCTTTGCCATCGCAAAACAGCGAGGTGCGTTAGTTCAGCTGGTTAGAATGCCGCCCTGTCACGGCGGAGGTCATGGGTTCGAGTCCCATACGCACCGCAAAAAAGAGAGTCGCAAACGCGGCTCTCTTTTTTGTGGTGCGTAGCACCTTTTTTTATTTCGCTACGCGAAAGCGCTTCATTTCATTTCGCTTGGCGGCCCTCCGGGTCCGCTCTCACCCTCCGGGTTCGCCCCGTTACGATTGTGACGGAAAGGGGTCAGACCCCAATCCGTCACTCCAGGTCTTTGAAGCGGAACTGAAGGAGGATGGGGTTGTCGTCGTTCTGGGCTTGGACGGCATCCAGGATCTGCTGACCGAGTTCGGACAACGGGACGGAACTGTCTTTCTCAACACTCTGGAGTTGATAGACATAGGATGTTCCGTTTATTCCAGCCAGGGTGGTGGTGTATTTCAGTCCGGGAATCGTAAGCTTTGAATAGTTGGCGCTTTTGCGTCCGTTTGTCAGATAATAGTGCGTGTAACTCTTGGCGTAATCGTCATGATGGCGTTCGTAACAGAAACTTAACAGGTCGCCGTTCTTGACGGGAACGCCGTAAGTGATGGCTAATCCTTCTTTCATGTATTGTTCCCATTCTTCGTCTAAAATCAAAATGGAATATGGCCCCCGATTTGTATAGGACCTGGGAAATCCCTTGTCTCCGAATGTGAAACTGAATTCCAGTTTCAGGCTGTCTTCATCGGTCAGGCTGTATATATTGTTTTCATAACCGAACGTAGCCACGAGAGGGTTCTGCGGATTCGTGAACTGGTTGGTGAAAGTCGGCCCAATCCGGTTTCCTCCCATATTCTCATATTTTTTTATAATTATGGCAGTGTCCGGCAGTATGCTGACGAGCTGAAGGTCCGTTCCGTATTTCCAGTCTGCATTCAGACATCGGCCGTCACCCAGTTGAACCAGATTGCGTATGCTCGCCATGAACCAGTTATGGCCTGTGCCAAGTAATTCCAGTCCGGGTAGCTGAAAGGTAAATATCTGGAAATCCTGGTAATATTTCTCGGGGTCCCGGCTGTAAAGAAGGAGTTGTTTCCTGTCCGGCTGGTATAAGAAATTGAGCAGTGAAATATACTCGTTATGACCACGGCCGTATCGGTCTATAGTGCCCAAAAGATTGCCGTCGTTATCAAATACGCTTATGTCCTTGAAAGCATAATCAATGTCCGGGGCGATTGAAAAGAAATAATCGTCATAGAAGTAGAATAATATGGCATTGGGTATCGGCTTGTCCGACTTCAGGGGGATGATCCTGATATCGCAGGCAACGTCTTCCAATACGGCCTCCACGGCGTCATCGGGGTCGATGAGGACGACTTCGTTGTTGCTCCGGTTGCATGACGTGGCTGCCAGCAGCACCGCCATTGAGCAGAAAAGATAATTCAAGCGTTTCATATTTTTTTTAAACGACGGAAAGGGGTCTGACCCCAATCCGTCACTCTTTCTTTTTCAGGAAGTTTGTAAGGAGCATTATCGGTACAATTATTATGAACAGACCGCTCTTGTCAAAGACGCCGGTCCTGATATAATCAATGACGAACGTTGCAAGGTACAGGATTATACTTACTGAGAACAGTACAATCGTAAAGGTGCTTGGTCTGTTTCCCTTGTTCTTTCCGGTGGTTTCAAATAACATGGTTATCAGGGAGACTGTAAATCCTAATACGATGGGAGCGTACAGGTAGTTTACCCATGCATAGTCCTTGAAACCAATCTCCTGATATGTCTTGAAGAATGCGATGATGTAGAGCACTGAAAAGGCTACCATTGCCAGTATCATGATGCCCAGTACTGTAAATCCAATAATCTTTCCTATGCGGCCCAACAGTGAGGGCTGTTCCTCAATCCTTCCCTGAAGTCCATCCTTGTAGGCTTTGATAAAGCTGTGGTAGTATCGGGGGATAGTCATGAGCACAAGGATTACCATCAGGATGATGCCGAATGAGGTGGTCATGAACAGGAACGCAAATGCAATCCAGAACACCTCCGTTAAAGCCAGCATTATGAGGAAAGCCTTCCTGTACCTCTTTTCTCTGGCTATAAGCGTGTTCAGGTCCAGTGCCACCAGGTCCTTGCGTCTTACCCTGCGCAGTATGAATGCGCTTATCCCTGCGTTCACCAGGCAGTATGTGCCGGATATTATCAATGCGGTTGTTGAGAGTCCGAATGTGAAATAGAACAGCAGGATCAGAAGCGGGAAGGATATTATGTAGCCCCAAATGAAGATTGTCTTGAGCTCCGTCTCGAGATATTCCACTTTCTGCTCGGTTGCGGCACGGATCTGATCGGGAGTGATTATCTCCTGACTCTCCAGCTTCTCGTTCATTATCTGATAGCTCTCCTTGAGTTCCTCAAGTTCGCTCAGGTTTATCATTTCTTCTTTCATAGTCATAATGTTTTAGTTGTTGGACATTGATTTGAGCTGCTCCTTGATACGGAACAGTCTGCTTGTTACGGCCGATGTGGATATGCCCACAATGGCCCCAATCTCATCATAACTCATGCTTTCCAGCCACAGAAGAATGATTGCGCGGTCAAACACCTCCAGCTTGTTGATCCTGTCATACAGCATCTTGACCTGGCGGCCTGCCTGCTCGGATTCACTGAACAGATCCTTGTCGATAAGCAGCGGGACGGTTGGTACATTCCGTCTTTCCCTTTTCTGGATGGAGCAGCAGGTGTTCAGGCTGATACGCCATATCCACGTCTTTAAGCTGCTTTCGTTCCGGAAATCGGGAAATCCTTTCCATAGATTAACCAACACCTCTTGGAAAAGGTCATCGACTTGGGTCGGATTGTCAGAGAAGAAATAGCATACCGAGTATATGGTACTGCGGTGCTCTCTGACCATTTTTGTGAATTCTAATTCTAAATCTTTCATCTGTTCGGAAATCAATCGTTTGTACATTTAGACTACGATTTTCCTGATTCCTTTCAAAAAAAACGAATTATTTTCAAAAAAACTGCAACATTAGGGACGGTTCCTAATGTTGCAGTTTTCCCGGAAAACTAACACATTAGGAACCGTCCCTAATGTGTTAGTTTTTTACGCGCTTCATGCTGAATGATGCGGTGTACTGCTTGGGAATGATCAATGTGCTGATTCCTGTACCCATTGAGGTGTATTCCAGACGCTTGGCGGTCCAGCTCATGGAGTCGGCATCGATAGACTCAATCTCCCACCATTCGCGGTTCTCAATCTCGTTCTCACCCACATTCTTCCAACGGGTGCATAGAAGGTTGCCGTCTACGAAATACATGTTGAACACATCCTCAACCTCGTACCAGTTGCTGTCGTTGTCAAGACTGTAGTATTTGGCAGTGCCGTCGGCCAGATATTCCCAACGGTGGGGCTCGCCGTCATCGAATTTGGATTCCTCGCTGGTCACGCGACCCTCCCACAAGCCTACAATATCTTTTGAATAGTCTACGTCAATCTTGGCCCAGACCTCGGAATGCTCCATGGCTCCGTCCATTATCTCATAACCTCTTACTGTCATTTTGGCCGATGCATACAGCTTCATGGTCGAGCCTTTGCTCTCAAGAATGTAGTATTGTGATATCAGGTTTATGCTGTCGTTTACGGCTCTTGTGACCAGGATCTTACCGTCCTCGATGGTTACATCGGCCTCCTGACGGTTCTTCCATTCATCGGGCTTGGCTTGTGTATTGGACTGGTCGGTGCCGGGCATGGCGGGTATTGTGAATGTCGATACGCTCGTGTATGCTTTTATGCCCGATGCTGTTTTCTCAAAGGTGGTAACGGTTTTCTGGTCAGTGTACACCTCAACGCCACTGTTCTGGATGGGGATCCATTTACCCAGGATTTTTTGTGTCAGCTGTTCATCGGGAGTAAGTTCCTTTTCGTCATTACATGCGTTAAATACAAAGGCACTGCAAATAAGGGCTACAGCAAAAACCCACTTGAAGTTTCTGTTCATAAATAGGAATATTGAAAATTGGTTTTATGTCCTTAAGTTAAGGAGTGTGCAAAGATACTAAAAACTGCAACATTAGGGACGGTTCCTAATGTTGCAGTTTTGCGGGAAAACTAACACATTAGGAACCGTCCCTAATGTTTAAAAATTGGAGTCGAGGGAGTAGGGAGTGCCGCTGGCGGTAATACCGGCACCGCTGATGTTGAGATGGCGGCTGTAGGAGTTGTTGTAGAACTCTATCTCGGCATGACCGTTTTCATCGGTTATGAGGTTGGGGTTCCAGTAGAGAGTGCGTCGGTAGTCTACATCACCTGCTACGGGGCCGTCGGGGTATTGGGGATGGTAGAACTGGACTGTCTGTATGGTAAATCCGTCAAGTACTCCGACTCTCTGCCCGAGATTGCGCTTGGTTTTGTCGCTCAGGATATCTTTCTCATTCTTGACATGGATGTCAACCAGCCTGTAGCGAACAGGCCTACCTGTGGATGCCATTCTCATGGCCGTCTGAGAATCTGTGTCATTATGGGAGTTTATATATTTAATGTACAAGGGCACGCTTTGGCTGATTTCTGTGAGTTCAGCCGGGGAATCAAACACCAGCATTCCTTCAAGGTCACGGGTATCGAGCGTCCAGGGTTCTTCAAAAACGCCCTGGTATAGACATTTGTCATCATCGTGAACGTACCAGAACACTGGCATCCCGTCTACAAAGAAATCACCTTTAAATGCCGGGTTTGTCTGGGCCGATGACTGATCAGGATTGAGGTAACATGAGTAGCCTTTATCAAGTAAATAACCCAGTACGTCACTGGGATATTCGCCCATATCAAGTTCCAGCTCCACATCTTTCTTGATATCGTATGCATGGAACGTGAAGTAATCTATGTATCGACGTTTCTCTTTGATGGTGACCTCGGGGAGTATGATGCCGTCCTGCGGGATGAGTTGTGAACTGCTTTCGGGGTCCAACTGAACCATGTTTATGTGGTTTGCAAGGCTAGGACCGGAAATCCGTTTCTCCACATCGGCGATATATCGGGGAGTAGGGGTCAGGGCACGTTCCAGCTTGATACGGGCTTTCCGGTCGGCTTCAAAGATGCCAGGCTCCATCTGGTGCTGGACCATCATAAGCAGGTCGGCCTGCCCGTAATAATCTTTAGTGTCAAAACCAAAATAACCGATATCCGCGGTAGTGTATCGGGCCCATTCCACCTGTTGGCTTCCTGACGGTTGCACGGTCACGAACACATTGACGCCCTCAAGAAGAGAGTCACGTCTGCGCCTCTTGTTTGACAGGATCCATCCGTTGATGCTCAGACTGTCCTCCAAACGCCTTTTTTCCTCATAGATCTCGTTGCCCGACATGACAGACCAGTCGTATCGGCTGTAACTGCTCCAGCCCTGAACCATCATAAGGAGGTCCAGCGCGCGCCTGTGTTCGTCATCATCGGACTCAAAGTAATACTCGGGTCTTTCTATACATCCCTTAAGGTCCGATGTAAGCAGCAGGTTAGTCAGGATATTGCCGCTGAATGATGTCCCGTAGTCCGATGCATCCCTGACCGATACGCAGAAACGGTCCTTGAAGGGGGCTCCGGTGCGGCTGTCCACGAGATCGAATGAGAGTCTTATCTTGCTAAACGGATATAATGAACTACCCGCCGATGACACCTTGATTTGAGGTGCCTGGAACTCCGGAACGTTGTGGAAGAGGGCTCGTGTGGCCAGGATCTCACCTTGTGGAGAGTATAATGTGAGGTTGCAGACTCCCAGCGGCCAGTTTTTCATGCTCATGTCAATTGATATTTCCTGCCAGTGGTTGAAATGTACGCTCTCGTAGGCGTAGACCTCACCGCGGACGGTCACCGTAAGTCCCAATAGTGGGGCGTGGGCCTCCGGTCCCCTTGAAATGACGACCTTGAGGCTGTCACCATGACGTATGGTCTTGAGAGTATAGGCATCCTGACGGGCCTTGGGGAGTGTGAGACGCTCTGATTCCTGGTCGATTATGAATTGAGGACTGCCTTTGACTTGGTTCGGGATAAACGTGATGCAACCCATACCGTCATGCTCGGTCCTAGCCTCGATGACGCCTCGCGTAGTGCTCAACTGCAGGACTCCGTCAAGATTCCGGCCATCCTTGCCTATAGCTTTGAAGGCCATTCGGCATTCGGCGCTGCTCACAAGCTGACCGCCCTCCGGGTAGAATGTGACATTGATATCCTTGAGTTTGGAACCTTCGGGGCGTTTCTCCTCAGTCCAGGAACCCTGAGTGAGGATACAATGCTCGTAGTCGCCGTCCTTATCGGGCTTGGCATAGACGGGAAACACCCTTGAGAATATGGCATCTTGGCTGAAGTTCATCATGAACTGGGTATAAGCCCTGACTTCATAGTATCCGCTTGGGTAGGGCAGGATGCCGCGTAATGAGCGTGCCTGCTCAGTAGATTGGTCTGTCAGCACTATGCACCCATCGGCCTGTCCGCCCTTTATCTTGAGTTTTTGTTGCTGCAGAACCACGCCGCTGGGAGAAAGCAGGTCAACATAAAGGACCGTACTCTCTGCGCGTTGCAGGTTCGATGCCTTTACTACGAACGCCTTGAACCAGATTGTCTCGCCCGCAAAGTATGCCGTGTTGTCGAACTGAAGGTAGACTTTCTCCTGTGGGAAAATGGTGTTGAACTGGTGTATGTTGCCGGCATATTTCCGCAGCTGCTCCAACGGGTCGGACTGCTGGGCAAAAATGTTGCATGCCAACAGCAGGGTGGCTATCGTGGTGAACAACCTTGGCTTATGGGTGTTGGATGCGGCAGACATATTTGTCGTTATTCAATTTTTTCCAATAGAGTATTGCGGACTTGAATCTTAATCATTCTTATTCCTGGTTTTCTGATAATCAGTTAATGGAGCTTTATATTTCTGTGGATCATAATTGATTGGCAGGAATCTTTGATATAGGTATTTACGTCCAGTATTTTCGTTTGTAGTGACAATTGGTTCTAACAAGATTACTCCATTAAACCGATAGAGGACAGCTTTCTCACGTATCTTCTCTTCATTTTTTTTCTTTTGCCCAGTTATATCCGTTATCCATCTCTGTTGTAGTTTCCATATAAGAGTATGAGTATGGATTTGCATCTGTATATTCGTCTGGCTTGTTGTCCTCTGTAAAGAAGGCAATCTCATCAAAATCAACCTTGTAATTAGGTCTTGGAACCTTGAACAGCGTACAACTGCCAACAAGGACTGTAAAACATAGTACCCATATCAACGAACTATTCAGTTTTTTCATCTTATAAATATGTAAATCAATAACAAACAAGTATTTGTAGTTGGAAACTAATTTCTACAAATGTATTGATTGTTTTGGAATGTTTGATACTGATGACAAAAAAACTGCAACATTAGGAACCGTCCCCAATGTTGCAGTTTTGCGGGAAAACTAACACATTAGGAACCGTCCCTAATGTTGCAGTTAGAACCGGATGTCAGTCTTGCGGGTAATGAGGGTGACGTCAAAGGGCTCACCGTCGGCTTTGTCGTAGAGTATTACGGATACCGGACTGTAATCGGCCTTGCGGACGGTCAGATTTACGCGTTGCTCGGCGTTCAGGTATCGGGTAATCAGCTTTTTCTTGCCGTCTATTACCCATGTGCTGTCGGTCTCGGCGGTTATCTTATATCGGTAGGCTGGCTTGATGTGGCTAATACCGTTCAGGTATTTCTCCGGATAGTATCTGACCTCTGTCAATCCGGCTTCTTGGGGAGACTCAATAAGCACCTTTCCATCCCGTACGAATACCTTGGTGCTCTGGAAATCGGCCTCCTTTTCATCGACCGTGACGTTGTGATCGGAACTTATTATTACGCCGTTCTTCTTCTCCTGGAAGTAGCTCTCGGAGTATCGGTCCACGTATGACATTGCATCGGTCAGGGTGAATGAAAGGCCTTGCTCCATGTGGGCGTTCACGTACTCCATCTGACGTGAGACAATCTCCTTGGCTGACTGTGAGAACAGGGCCGATGCCCATACGAACGATAATGCAAAACAGGCTAACTTTTTCATAAGCTGTAATTATTGGTCACAAAATAGACGTGCGGACCGATGGCTTGTTATTCAGACTACTCCAATCATTGGAGCAAATATAGATGAAATAATCGCTTTATCGGAGGGTGACAAGGATTATTATTCCGCTTATACCGATGTATGAGTAGACTATGTACCTGAATATCTTGGCTGGAATCCTGTTGAACACTTTTGTCCCGATCCATGTACCAATGAACACACCAATGATTCCGGCCAGATAAGCGCGGCTAACTGTGGCGGTAAAGAATCCGTTAGTTGCCCTATATACAGTCATAGCAAGGTTACCAAGACAGAAATAGGCCGATATGACCGCCATATAGCGGTCTTTGTCTTTCTCTGAAGATATAAAGTAAAGAACGGCCGGCGGCCCCTGCATGCCAAAGAATCCGCCCATAAGACCGCTTAGTGTACCTGTTATAATCTGGTTCTTGACTGTGGGCTTGATGCGGATCCTGCCGCCCAAGCAGAGGAAATAGATGCTTATAAGTATAAGGACTATGCCGAGCAACTTGGTCAAAGAGCGGATTTCCATCCTTGAGAGCAGGAATACGGGTCCTGCTGATACTATAATGAAGGTAATGAGTATGGGCCATAGATGTTTCCATGTTATGACTTTCCACATCCTTACGCAGATAATGAGCGTGGTGGTGAGCGCCAGTAGGCCGGACAGGGTGGTAGCCTCGCCGTAGGATGGCATAAGGAACGGAAGCATGGTCATGATGAATATACCGAATCCGAATCCTGTGGTCCGTTCTACGAAACTGGCTCCAATGGCTAGCAATACTATCTGCAGATACTCGTTCATACGAATGCTGCAAAATTAACAAAAAAGACGATAATTGATTAAGGATGCTTATGAGGATGGTATGTCGTATAGCTTCGGCAAGAGCCTGTTTTATGATGTAATCTACCCATGAGCAGGCTTTTGTTTCAGTGTATGACCTATACTCACTTCTAATTGAATCATGTTGTTCGCGGAATTGCATGCAACATTAGGAACCGTCCCCAATGTTGCAGTTTTCCCGGAAAACTAACACATTAGGAACCGTCCCTGATGTGTTAGTTTTTGAAGTTTACTAGGGCGACTCCTCCAAATACGAACAGAGAGGCGATTAGTTTCAGGGGGGTAAGATGATCGATTTGCATGAGGAGAGCTATGACCATGGCAATGACGGGCTGGACGTAGGTGTACATGCAGACGATCACCGGCTTGAGGCGCTTCTGGCCTATGGGAATCAGAAAATAGGCCACGAATGTGGCGGCAACCACCACGTAAACCGTCTGCCACATTACGTCGGCGGGAACGGCGGCCAGGTTTGAATCACCGAATGCGCTGAAACAGAAGGGCAGGGCCATGACTGAGGAGAACAGGAACATCCACTTCATGAAGGTCACCACCGAATACTTTTGAATGACCGGCTTGAAAATACCCACGTACGATGCAAAGCACACCGTATTTATAATCATGCCCAGTATACCCCAGACCGATGTGGAATCGGCCCCCGAGCGAATGGACACGCAGTTGAAAATCAGGATGAACACTCCCACCAGGCTGAGCGCTATGCCTGCAATGCCGCCCCAGGTAATCCTCTCCTTTATAACTATGGCCGATATGACCAGCGTCATGATGGGGCTCAGTGTGCTCATTATGGAGGCATCGATCGCGGTGGTCTGGGTTATGGCAAAGAGGAACGAGAGCTGGGTGATGAACAGTCCCAGGAATGATGCCAGGACGATTTTCCAGACATCGGCCCTGTCAATCTTCTCATGCGGGGCGGAGAACAAGGACCAGATCCAGAAGAGCAGCATGGCTCCGAACGACCTCAGGCAGAACAGTGCCATGGGGGTGATGTTGCCGTCAAGCGCGATGTTCTTGCAGCATATGATATTGAACCCGAAAATGGCGTATGCTCCAAAGCATGCCAGGTTGCCGATAATGGTATTTTTACTCTCGTTCATCAGGGTTTGATTCATTCGGGCGGCAAGTTTAGTAAAAATTAATTTCTCGGCAAAATAGTAGGCTACAACTATTCCATGGTAGGTTGTGCAAAAATTTTTAACTATTATTGATTGTTTTACCGTTTTTGTTTATCTTTGCTAGAAAGGTTTGCGTTAATCCCGTTTCAGGAGTGTGCTATGAAACGTAAAGTATTAAGGACACTGAAGGATAGACCCATCCTGAGCATTATAATCTGTGTGGCTCTATCTGAAGTAATACAGCTAGTTATCACGCTGGTTTCCGATAAGCCGCCGGCATTTCACTATGGTATAGCTGTAATGGCTCTCCTTGCATTGTTCGTTACACCGGTCATACTTCAGGTCCAGGATAACAGAAGTCGCAAAAACAAGAATGAAGAGCCTGATAATGAGCCGGATGACTCAAATAATTCAGACAAACCGGATCAGGATATCAAGGTTAATGAATCTTAAACGGAGCTTCGAAAAGAGGCTCCGTTTTTGTCTCAATAATTCACCATTTTTAATACATAACGTATATTTATTCTTCGTAGCTTTGTCCCCAGAATCAAGGTATCTGTTAGCTCAGATTTAAAAGGGAACACGGGTGTGATTCCCGGACAGTCCCGCTGCTGTATTTCTCAGCGTATGATTCCGGATGAGCAGGCAATCCCATGCTCTGCAACACAAGCCACTGGTTCTGCAGGACCGGGAAGGTTTCGGGATATGAGATGAGTCAGAAGACCTGCCTTGAATTCATGGTAGTATCCGAACCCCGTGGATAGGGTAGGTAGTACAAATTGTCAACTACATTGTAAGAAGACAGTTCCGGACCAAGTGGGGTGCAGCTCCCTTGGGGAACCGTATGCAGGTTACTGTGTGCGGATTGTACGTTGCGTCCCTAACCACGCAAAAACATTAACAAGCAAAACAGATAATAAACCATGTTCAATTCATTTTTAGGCTTTGATCTAGTACAGTCTAAAGACCAAAGGAAAAAACAGAAGAAAGAAGACAGCCCGTTTGCATGGCGTACCTTCAAGGTTCTTCTCGGTGTAATCGTGGGCCTTGTGGTATGGCTCCTGCCGTCGACAGCATTCGGCATTGAGAATCTGACGGTAGTGGAGCAGAGAGTCATAGCGCTGTTCTGTTTTGCCACAATCATGTGGATAACCGAGGGCATTCCCTCATGGGCTACATCGGTCGCAATCATAGTCATACTGCTGTTCGTGGCAAGTGACAACTGTCTGAGTTTCTTTAATGGCAAGGATAACCCCCAGTTCGGCACGCTGATTTCATATAAGAAAATCATGGCCTGCTTTGCCGATCCCATCATAATGCTGTTCATAGGCGGATTCATTTTGGCTATGGCCGCCACCAAGTCAGGTCTGGACCTCAAACTGGCCAAGGCGCTGCTCAAGCCTTTCGGAACCAAGTCAGAGATGGTGCTGCTGGGTTTCATCATAGTAACGGGACTGTTCTCCATGTTCCTCTCCAACACCGCTACGGCGGCTATGATGCTTACATTCCTCACTCCTGTGCTCCGCTCGCTGCCCACCAACGGCAAGGGCCGCATGGCTCTGGCCATGGCAATCCCTGTAGGAGCCAACCTGGGCGGTATCGCCACACCTATCGGCACACCTCCTAACGCCATCGCGCTCAAGTTCCTCAATGACAGCATGGGCATGAACATAGGATTCGGTGACTGGATGCTTCTGATGCTCCCGTTCACCCTGGTACTCCTCTTTATAGCATGGGTCATAATCAAGACCTTCTTCCCCTTTACACAGAAAACCATTGAACTTAAGATCGATGCCAACCACGAGCAGAAACTCAAGAGCTGGCAGGAGATCACGGTATATGTGACATTCGCCCTCACCGTCCTCTTATGGATGACCGATAAGTGGTCGGGCGTGAACTCAAATGTAGTGGCTATGCTGCCGGTAGGCGTGTTCTGCGCGACCGGAATCATAAACAAATATGACCTGTCTGAGATCAACTGGTCGGTGCTCTGGATGGTAGCCGGCGGTTTTGCCCTGGGCGTGGCACTGCAGGATACCGGTCTGGCCGGTCATCTGGTTGATTCAATTCCTTTCAACGAGTGGTCTCCCGTGCTCATGATCATCGGCTCAGGCCTTATATGCTATCTGCTCGCCAACTTCATCTCACATACCGCAACCGCCAACCTTCTGGTTCCTATCCTTGGAGCCGCCGGTATGGCTGCGGCACAGAACCTGGAGTCTCTTGGCGGTGTTCCCACACTGCTTATCGGCGTAGCTCTCGGATCATCGCTGGCTATGATACTGCCTATATCGACTCCTCCCAATGCCCTGGCTCACTCTACAGGTTTCATCGAGCAGAAGGATATGGCCCGTATAGGTATCATAATGGGCGTCATAGGTCTGGCACTCGGTTACACCCTGCTGGTGTTTGCAGGCAAATGGAATATGTTTTGATTAATTAAAATAATTACTTGTTTGATGTCAGCTCCTGCAAGAGCTGAAGGGCGGCGGATTCCTGTGATGGGGAAATCCGCAAAGGGGATGGGAGACCGGGAGGCTTCCCATCCTTCTTTTTTTGCCGTGTCCCGGAAAAATTCAGCTTCAGTATTTGGATTTGTTCAAAGTAAGTACTTTATTTGTAGTCAGATATTTATGAAAGGCGCTATGAGAATTCCAGTATTTGCCGCAAAATATTTGTTCATGCCCATTCTCGTTGGGGGCTTTATGGTCGCCTGTGACAACGACGGGGAGACCGAGCCGGATGACCTCCTGATACAGGGGGACTGGTTCGTCAGCGTGGATACCGTGATTGAAGGAACTCTTGAGACCAACTTCCTGCTCATGTCGTTCAACGCCGATGGCGTAATGACCCGTACCACTTATACAATCCCCGGCAACCAGCCTGCCGGCCAGGGCGAGCGTTCACGGAAATTCTTCTTCTACAGGCTTGACACGAACAAGAAACTGTTTTATCACACCAACGGAGACCATGACTATTTCCATCCCTACCGGTTAAGGAGGGACGAGCTTGTGTTCTACGATGTGGAGCCGTGGGGCGGAAGCACGGTCGTCACCCTGAGACGCCCCGGTGCCGAAATGCTCTCGTTTTTCAGTACTCTTGACAGCACCATCCCCTCCGATGACTATATGGGCCGATGGTATCGTGCCTACGAGAGCCCGGATTCATCGAACTACCTCTTTATGAATATCGAGAGTTATGGTGATGTCCTGGTCTATCAGTATGTGATCAAGCCCGATACCTGCACGTTCCTGAGGTGTCTTTCTGTCTTTGAGGAGTATGATACCCCTGAGATAAGGAATGATGGGAATCAGGAGAATGACCATGTGCTCAATATGCTTGAACCGTTCCTTGACAGGGTCAAGTCCATGTATTGGTGGCATTATCAAGACCGTAAGCTGTACATGTGCGTTTACAGGCCCGAGTATGAGACTGTGGCTCAGTATATGGCTGACCCGAGATTATTGATATTCAACGTGCTCACACCAAAAGACGAAGCTCGCATGCACGAATTGAGTCGATTACTGCCATGAAGGCTCCGAATAGAACCTTGACCTGGTGGTTTGAACACGTCAGACGGCCGCACATTGGTTGCGGCCGTCTTTGTTTGGTTTCAGCTTTTTGTGTAAATTCGCGGTCTGAAAACTTATTGTTTCAAAATGAATAAGACAGTTACTTTCGGCGAGGTGATGCTTCGTCTTGCAACCCCGGGCTACGAGAGATTTGGCCAGGGAAATATGTTGAGTGCCACTTATGGTGGAGGTGAGGCCAACGTGGCCGTATCTCTTGCCAATTACGGACTCCCCGTGTCATTCGTGACCAGAGTCCCCGATAATGATATAGCAGCAGCGTGCCTGCGCGAGCTTCGCGGATTCGGTGTCGATGTAAGCGATGTCATCCTGGGCGGTGACCGTCTGGGTATCTACTTCCTGGAGACCGGCGCCGTAAGCCGTGGCAGCAAGGTCATATACGACCGTGCAGGTTCATCGATCGCAAAGATAGAGCCCGGCATGATTGACTGGGACAAGGTGCTCGAGGGCGCCGGCTGGTTCCATTGGACCGGCATCACACCCGCCATCTCGGAGGGTGCCGCCAAGGTATGCCTTGAGGCAGTCAAGAAGTGCAATGAGAAGGGCATAACCGTATCATGTGACCTCAACTACCGCAAGAACCTCTGGAAGTGGGGCAAGAAGGCCAGCGAGGTTATGCCTGACCTGGTAGCCTGCACTGATATCGTACTCGGCAACGAGGAGGATGCACAGATGGCTCTGGGCATCAAGCCCGAGGGCGTTGACGTATCCAAAGGTGAGGTAAGTGCCGATGCCTACCTGTCCGTATCACAGCAGATCATGGCCAGATTCCCGCGCTGCAAGAAGGTGATAACCACACTGCGTACATCAATCAACGCCAACCATAACAAGTGGGCCGGCGTTCTGTATGACGGCAAGACACTGTTCAAGTCAAGGCAGTATGACATAACACACATAGTTGACCGTGTGGGTGGCGGTGACTCATTCATGGGCGGTCTCATCTACGGACTGCGTGTTTATGAGGATGACCAGAAGGCGCTCGACTTTGCTGTGGCTGCCTCATGCCTCAAGCACACCATCTACGGTGACTATAACCGCGTGAGTGTATCGGAAGTAGAGAAACTTATGGGTGGCGACGCATCAGGTCGCGTAGCCCGCTAAATATTTAAGCTATGAGCAGATTCAAGAGATTGCAGGTGCTCAACACCTTTGTAGGTACCGGTATAGTTCCGCTGTTCTACAACAAGGACGCAGAGCTTGTCAAGAATGTGGTTAAGGCCTGCTATAACGGCGGTGCCCGTGTATTTGAGTTCACCAACCGCGGTGATTACGCCCATGAGGTGTTCGCCGAGGTCAACAAATGGTGCGCTAAGGAGTGCCCTGACATGATTATGGGTGTGGGCTCCGTTTCAGATCCCGCTACTGCAGCCCTCTATATACAGCTGGGTGCAGGCTTTATAGTATCACCCAGTCTCAATCCCGATATGGCCAAGACCTGCAACCGCCGCAAGATAGCGTGGATTCCCGGCTGCGGCACACTCTCTGAGATTAACCTGGCCGAGGAGCTTGGCTGCGAGATTGTCAAGATATTCCCGGGAACTGAGGTGGGCGGTCCTTCATTCGTGAAGGCTATCAAGGGTCCGTGCCCCTGGACTGAGATCATGCCCTCAGGTGGCGTGTCGCCCGATCCTGCAAGCCTGGAGGCCTGGTTCAAGGCCGGCGTAGCTTGCGTTGGTCTGGGCTCACAGCTCACTCCCAAGGACGTGATTGCTAACGGTGACTTTGGATTTATTGAGCAGAAGGTCAGGGAGTGCATTCAGTTTGTTGCAAATTTTAAAAGTTGAGCTGCTGTCGGACTTACACACAGGGGACGGTTCCTAATGTTATAGTTTTGCAGAAAAATCAAAAAAGCAGGCCGAATTTTCGGCCTGCTTTTATGTTAATGCAGTAAAAACTATAACATTAGGAACCGTCCCCGATGTAAAAAAGGAAACTGAGTGCGTATCAAAATCGAAATTTGTACTGTTAGTAGCGGAGTTCCAGTCCGAACACCTTCTCCAACTCCTGCAGGGCGGGGTTGCCGGCTTTCATCTGCTTGTACTGCTCCTCGCGGGTGAGTATGTGATCCACGTTACGTGACAGGTCCACCTCAATCTCCATCTGTATGGCGGGGTTGTTGAAGTGCTGCTGGATGTAGCGGACTATACGGTCCTGTGCATCCTTGAGCTCTTCGGCCATCATGGGGTTACCGGCCAGGACGGTAAACGAGGTGTCGCTCTTGATTGCGGGATGGCAGTTTATCATACGGTTCTTGAGCGGCGTATCCTGACGGGGCAGGGTAGCGGCAAAATCATTCCAGCAGTTCTGCAGCTGGTCTGCAGTAAGTGGCTTGGCCGGATGCTCCTCAGTATCGATGACCTGTACGGTCTGACGTCCGTGAGGCTGCTCAGGACGTCCTGCAGGCTTGTTCCCGTATATTGAAGTGAATATATTACCGCCCTTGATGGTGGGTATGACGTTCTTGCGGGCCGGTTTGGCAGGCTCCTGCTGGGCTGCGGTCTGAGCCGTAGCGGCAGGCTGCATGACGGGCTGCGCTGTGACCGACTTGACGGTGGCCTTGGGCTCTGCCGCTGCCGGAGCTGCCTGAGTGTTGGCAGCTGTCTTTTTGAAAATGGGTTTCAGTCTCTTGGGCTTACGCCCACTACTGTCGTCGTCTTCATCGGCCTGAGCCGCCTGTATGAGCGTGAGCTCCACGAGCAGACGCTTGTTCTTGCTTATGCGGTAGTTCAGGTCGCAGTCGTTACAGATCTTGAGCGCGCGGTACAGGAACTTCTGAGAGCACTTGGCTGCCTGTGCCTTGTAACGCTCACGCATCTCATCGCTCACCTCGAGCAGCGGGACGGTGACTGCGTCACGGCTCACCAGCAGGTTACGCAGGTGAAGCATAAGTCCGCTTATGAGGTGACTGCCGTCAAACCCCTTGGCCAGAATGTCGTTGAGCAGGACCATGGAGTCGGGGATGCGTTTTTCCAGGAACATGTCAGTGAGCTTGAAGTAGTACTCGTAGTCAATGACATTCAGGTTCTCGATGGTCTTCTGGTAGGTCACCTGACCGCCGGTAAAGCTTACCACCTGGTCAAATATGGAGAGGGCGTCACGCATGCCGCCGTCTGACTTCTCGGCTATGATGGCAAGAGCCTCTTTCTCAGCCTTGACACCCTCTTTCTTGGCCACAGACTCCAGATGCCCTATGATATCCTTGTTGCTTATACGGCTGAAATCGTATATCTGGCAACGTGACAGGATGGTGGGAATGATCTTATGCTTCTCTGTGGTGGCCAGTATGAATATGGCATACTTGGGCGGCTCCTCCAGAGTCTTGAGGAAGGCGTTGAAGGCCTGGGTCGAGAGCATGTGAACCTCATCGATTATATAAACCTTGTACTTGCCGTTCATGGGCGGTATGCGCACCTGCTCGGTCAGGTTACGTATGTCATCGACCGAGTTGTTGCTGGCGGCATCGAGCTCGAATACGTTATAAGAGCGCAGCTCCTCGCTGAAACTCTTGCATGACTCGCACTCGCCGCAGGCCTCACCGTCAGCACCGCGGTTGGTGCAGTTTATGGTCTTGGCGAATATCCTGGCGCAGGTGGTCTTGCCTACGCCGCGGGGTCCGCAGAACAGGTAGGTGTTGGCCAGCTTGCCTGAGCTGATGGCGTTCTTGAGGGTGGTGGTCAGCGCATTCTGTCCTACCACGCTGTCAAACGTCACGGGCCGATACTTACGGGCTGAAACTATGTAGTCTTCCATAATGAGTTAATATTCCCTGAGATAGGACGGGCCGATGCTCCCGCGCGGGGCCTTTCGGAGCCGTACATATCATATACAAAGATATTGATTTTTTCGGCTGCCAACCCCAGTCCCACTCAGAAAAATAAGTTATTTTTGCATGTCGCTACGAGAGCTTATGGACAACGGATTCCTTATACAACTCAAATCATTTCTGGCCAGGTACAAATATCTTATTGTAGTCGGCCTGTTCCTTGTCGTCATACTCGTGGCAAGTGACAACAGCATGGTCAAGCGTATGGTGCTCAAACGCCAGATACGCGACCTGCAGGAACAGCTGCGCGAGAGCTCCGAGCTCAAGCAGCGCAACGAGCTCCTGCTCAATGACCTGAACAACGACACCACGGTCACCGAGAGGATAGCACGTGAGCGTTATAACATGCACCGTGCCGATGAGGACCTGTTCATAGAGCAAGACTGAGAGATGGATAAGAAAGACAATCGCCTTATTGAAGCGTTCATAACCGTAGGCGGAGTGCTGCTCCTTCTGGGCGCCGCCGTGTTCATAACCGGCTGGAGCTATGCGCCTTACTTCTACATGGTCGGCTCACTCATGTTCGCTGTCGGCCAGTTTGCGGACCGATACACGGGCCGCAACCTGATAATCAAGCGCCTGCGTTCGCAGCAGATCCTGGGAGCCTGCTTCCTTCTCCTTACGGCAGTCCTCATGCACGCCGAGCCCATACACTCATACCTGCTCATGAATCCCGGAAAGGGCGGCAGCCTGAACTCCTTCCTTCTGGAACTCACCCGCAGGAACAACTGGATTGTCACCCTCTGCATCGGCGCAATATTCGAACTTTACTCCTCATTCCGGATGGAGCGCGAGTCCTCAAAATCAGAGGAATAACCCATTCTGCAACATCGGATTTTAAAAAGAATCTAAAGGTTTTAACAACTTTTAGCGGCTGTACGCGTGCTTTGCATTAAAGAATAATAAAACAGCATCTCGTTTTATGATGTGTTGTAATTTTGCACATCAATAAATTAGTATAAAGGACATGTTAAGACAATACGTTAAATCAATTCTTGTAACGGCAAGCGTTCTGCTTGCAATATCGTCATGCTCAGGCCATTACAGGATTGACGGTATTGTCGAGACCATCGGCTATGAAGGCCGTCAGCTTTATCTCACTGAACTTCTTCCCTGGAAGACCACCAGGTTAGACTCCTGCAAGGTCGAGAACGGACGATTCCGCATGAAGGGATGCGTTGACTCCATCAAGCTCGTGTTCCTCTGCAAGGATGAGTACCCCATCGTTCCGGTCTACATGGAGAGGGGACACGCCACCATCCGTCTTACACCTACCGGCAATACGGTTTCGGGTACACGTCAGAACGATTTGTTCTTTAGCTTCCTCAGGGACAAGACCGCATGTGACAACCGCTATGAGGAGGTGTCACAGAAACGTTTTTCACGTGAAATCCAGTCCGATGCAGTATCGCTGCAGATGATACAGGATTCACTCCTGAGCATTGTGGGTGACTGTGAAGAGATGATCTGCAAGTTCATGTCCAGGAACTATGACGAGCCGGCTGCAGTAGGCGTGTTCATGATGCTGAGCGTAGCACCTACCACAGAGATACCCTCGCTCCTTAAGAGGATTCTCGATGCAGCTCCCCAGGAATTCCTGGCCAACTCCTACGTAAAGGGATATACCGAGCGTATGAATTACGCCCGTAAGGATCAGTAACCCTTGTCCAGGGTCCCCTGAATTATTTCACTTACTTTCTGTGCAGTGTCATTCATGACAGCTGTCTGCTCCTGTTCCGTCAGTCCGGTATTGGGCTGTGCAGGTATGGGTGCATGTATGGTCATGTGTACCGGATGCCAGGTCACATGCCATGCATGGCGTGACATGACATCATAGTTGCCGTCAATTGTCACAGGCAGGATAGGGAGCCCCAGCTCCTGTGATATGAGGAAAGCGCCGCGCTTGAACCGGCCCATCTTGCCGTCAGGTGTACGCGTGCCCTCTGGGAATATCACCACTGACATGCCGTTCTTGAGTTTGGACTCCGCCTTACGTATGCTCTCCATGGACTTGACCCTGGAGCTGCGTTCTATCAGGATATGACCTGCCATATAGCATGCCCAGCCTACGAAAGGTATCTTGCCCAGCTCCTTTTTCATGACCCACTTGAACGGTATGCCCACAAAGCCGTACATGAGGAATGCGTCCCAGTAGCTCTGGTGGTTGGCGGCTATCACGTATGACTGGCCTTTCACGATATTCTCACGTCCGTCAATACGGATAGGTATGAGGAATATGGCGTAAAAGAGACGGCCCCAAATCATGCCGGGCCAGTAACCCCAGAAACGGTCGTTGAAAACGGAACCTATCATGGTGGTCAGCGCCACCAGGATGGTCACTGCAATCATTACAGGCAGTGCAAAACAGATCTGATATATTAGGTAGAGTATCTTAATCATCTTTCAAAAGCAATTTTCTGTCCTTTAATCTCCGTGTCAAAATGGCCCTCGTCATAAACCATGTGGCCGTTCACCCAGGTCTTGCGTACTTTCCAGCGGAACTGCTCACCCTCGAACGGGCTCCAGCGTGCCTTGGTGTGGTTGTTCTCGGCATCGGCAGTCCAACCCTCGTCGGAACGTGACACCAGCGTGAGGTCAGCCTTGTAACCGGTACGTATGAATCCGCGCTCCTTAACCTTAAAGAGCAGGGCGGGGTTATGGCACATGAGACGTACCACATCGGTAATCTTAAGGATACCCTGCTCGGTCAGTTCAAGCATGACAGGCAGGGAGTAGGGCAGTACGGGCATACCCGATGCAGCCGTGCGGCAACCTCCCTGTTTTTCAAGGAACAGGTGCGGGGCATGATCGGTGCCGACCACGTCTATGCGTCCGCCTGTGAGTTCACGGCGCAGGGCGTCGCGGTCAGCCTGTGTCTTGACGGCGGGGTTGCATTTTATGAGCGTACCTTTGGTGCGGTAATCCTGGTCGGTGAACCACAGATGTGCGGGGCAGGCCTCGGCGGTGAACTGCTTGCCCTCAACCGGACCGGCCTTGAACAGCTCCAGCTCACGGGCTGTGGTGAGATGCAGAACATGCAGATGCACGTTTGTGCCGGCAGCCACGTCAAGAGCCTTGGAGGTCGATGCGTAACAGGCCTCCTCGCTGCGTATGAGCGGATGATACTCCACAGGGGGCTCACAGCCGCACTCGGCGGTGTAACGCTCCATGTTGGCGTTTATGATTGAACTCTCCTCACAGTGCGCCGCAACGGGTACGGGACTGGACTTGAACAGAGCCTTGAGCGAGTCGCGGTCATCGAGCAGCATGCCGCCCGTGCTTGAGCCCATGAAAAGCTTCACGCCGCACACATGACCGGGGTCCAGATTCTCAATCACATCCAGGTTGTCACGTGTGGCGCCCAGGTAGAAGGAGTGGTTCACCAGGCAGCACTCCGCAGCGCGGAAGAATTTCTCATCGAGAGCCTGCATGGTCACGGTCTGCGGTATGCAGTTGGGCATATCGAACACCGATGTCACACCGCCTGCTGCGGCTGCACGGCTCTCTGATCCCATATCGGCCTTATGTGTAAGACCGGGATCGCGGAAATGGACGTGGTCGTCAATGGCGCCCGGAAGCAGCCACATGCCACGTGCGTCAATCTCAGTATCGGCTTGCGGACACTCTCCGGTGTAAATACCTTCTATGATATCATTAGCAATAAGGACCGATGCCTGCTGCGTCTGTCCTTCATTGACCACCATGGCGTCCTTTATGAGAATCTTGCTCATAGTGCTCAGGATTGTTTCTGTGGATATTTCCTGAACCAGCTTGAGACTTTGAGGCGGATCACTCCGAAGAATGCCTCACTGAATATGCCGCCGCTCATCTTTGATGTTCCAAGCTCGCGGTTCACGAATATTACGGGCACCTCCTTGATCTTGAACCCGCACTTGTAGGCGGTGAACTTCATCTCAATCTGGAAGGCGTATCCCTTAAAGTGTATCTTGTCAAGTTCAATGGTCTCAAGCACTTCGCGGCGGTAGCACTTGAATCCGGCTGTGGTGTCATGAATGGGCAGGCCGGTCACAAAATGTACGTAACGTGATGCGAAATAAGACATGAGCACGCGTCCCATGGGCCAGTTGACCACATTCACGCCGCTCACGTAACGTGAGCCTATGGCTACGTCATAACCGTCATTGCGGCAGGCGTTGAGCAGGCGGGGCAGGTCAGCGGGAGCGTGTGAGAAATCGGCATCCATCTCGAATATGTAGTCATATCCGCGCTCTATGCACCATTTGAAACCAGTGATGTAAGCGGTTCCCAGACCGAGCTTGCCGGAACGCTCCACAATGAACAGGCGGTCCTTGAACTCACTCTCAATCAGTCCCTTCACGATGGCTGCGGTGCCGTCGGGAGAGCCGTCATCAATAATAAGTATGTTAAAATTATCCTCCAGCGCCATGACTGCGCGGATGATATTCTCTATGTTTTCCTTCTCGTTATAGGTGGGGATAATTACTATGCTCTGGTTAGTTTTCATAGTTTGTTCTAATATAACGCACAAATATAATAAAAAGGAGCCAAAAGGAGCCAAAGGGGACGGTTCTATTTGGCACCCTTTTTGAAAAAGGTGCCAAATAGAACCGTCCCCTTTGGCTCCTTGAAGATAGGCTGCGCCTCGGGATAAAAAATGAGTAAACTCCTTTTTTCTCCTCTCGGCTTGCACTATCTTTGCAGGTGCTATGACATTGGCGGATCTTAGTGGCCTTTACGGCGGGTTGGCGCAGACCAAGGCGCTGCTTAAGGAACTTGCGGGAAAACGCACCGGAAACGTTTTTCTGCAGGGGCTCCGTGCGTCATCGGCTCCGCTTTTGTTCTGTGGAGTGGCTCAGAACGGGGGTAAGCCTTGCATCCTTATAATACTTAATGATCAGGAGGAGGCTGCATATTTCTATCACGATATGGTGCAGACCATGGGTGATGAGAACGTGCTCTATTTCCCGTCGGCATTCCGCCGCGCCGCCAA
>CACZCX010000005.1 GCA_902779875.1 uncultured Bacteroidales bacterium
CGGTATGGCTGCTGCCGAGGGTATCCTGACATGCCGCGGCGGTATGACCAGCCACGCTGCAGTTGTTGCCCGCGGTATGGGTAAGTGCTGCGTATCAGGCGCAGGTGCCCTGAGCGTTGACTACGTTAAGAAGACAGTTAAGATTGAGGACATTACCCTCAAGGAAGGTGACTATATTTCAATCAACGGTTCAACGGGTCAGGTTCTGCTGGGTCAGATTGAGACCAAAGCTGCCGAGATCAGCGGTGATTTTGCCGAGCTGATGGATCTCTGCAACAAGTACACTCGTCTGGTTGTACGTACCAACGCCGATACTCCTCACGATGCTGAGGTAGCCCGCACATTCGGTGCCGTTGGTATCGGTCTCTGCCGTACCGAGCACATGTTCTTTGAGGGTGAGAAGATCAAGGCCATGCGTGAGATGATCCTTGCCGATAACAAGGAGGGTCGCGAGAAGGCTCTTGCCAAGCTGCTCCCCTACCAGACCAAGGACTTCTACGGAATCCTCAAGGCCATGAACGGTCTGCCCGTCAACATCCGTCTGCTTGATCCCCCTCTCCACGAGTTCGTACCTCACGATACTAAGGGTCAGCAGGAGATGGCCGATGCCATGGGCGTAACTCTGGAGCAGATCAAGGCTCGCGTAGAGTCTCTGTCAGAGAACAACCCGATGCTCGGTCACCGTGGTTGCCGTCTGGGTAACACCTATCCTGAGATCACAGAGATGCAGACCAAGGCTATCATCGGTGCCGCTATCCAGCTCCGCAAGGAGGGTATGGATCCCAAGCCCGAAATCATGGTTCCTCTGGTTGGTAAGCACCACGAGTTCGAGCAGCAGGAGGCTATCATCCGCGAGACAGCTGCCAAGCTGTTCGAGGAGGAGGGCGTTAAGCCGTTCGAGTTCAAGGTTGGTACTATGATCGAGATCCCGCGTGCAGCTCTTACCGCCGATGCAGTTGCAGCTCACGCCGAGTACTTCTCATTCGGTACCAATGACCTGACACAGATGACATTCGGTTACTCACGTGATGATATCGCTTCATTCCTCCCCGTATATCTGGAGAAGAAGATCCTTAAGGTTGACCCGTTCCAGGTTCTCGACCAGAAGGGTGTTGGCCAGCTCATCAAGATGGCCGTTGAGAAGGGTCGCTCAGTTCGTCCCGACCTCAAGTGCGGTATCTGCGGCGAGCATGGTGGCGAGCCTTCATCAGTCAAGTTCTGCGACAAGGTTGGTCTGAACTACGTGAGCTGCTCACCGTTCCGCGTACCTATCGCTCGTCTGGCTGCCGCTCAGGGCGCAATTGAAAATTGCTAATCGCAATTTCCAATTCCGCCCAAACGACATCCTTTTAGTTTCCTAACGGAAACGGGGCGTCCTTCGGACGGGTACGGCAGACTACCGTACTAACACTGAAAAATATCAATAAAGGTGGAGACCTCTTGGTTCTCCACCTTATTTTTCTCCCTCTTACGCGCCGAGGGTGGCGACGGTTTTCCGAAATATTATTTGTGGAAGGTGTAGAACCAGAAGTAGGTTTTGCCGTACTTGATGAAGGTACTGTTGGCCTGATAGCGGAGAGGTTCGCTACGGATTGGTTCGAGGGCTTGCAGGAACTCGTCATAGGCAGCCTTACCGGCGGCATACTGATCAGGGAATCTCTGGCTGGCTATGGTATCAGAAGATAGGATCAGAGCCTCCATGTAATACCGGGGCATGACGGAATAGGATTCAATCCTGATACTGTCTGAGAATGCCGTCAGGTCACAGTCAAGGAGCAATGATGCGAGCATAGCCTGATCGGACTGCATAGCCTTGAGCGAGTCTGAAAGAGTGCTGACACTGGCCATACGGTACGCGAACAGGTTATCCCCTATCCCACTACCCTCGGGGTTGGAACGGACAGGGACGGAGAGCATGGCTTTGGCACGCAGGAGGTCTATATACGTATCGGTCTCCTCTTCATCGGCCCCAACCTTAAGGACTCCTTCATAATCCGCCTCATACATGAGGTACTCCATGCGCAGACGACGGTGGAAATTTTCATCGACATTACTCAGATAGGCTATCATGGAGAACAGCAGCGTCATGATAAGGAAATTGCCCAAAAGCGAGCGTGCCTGTGAGTTGTAGCTGGACTTGGGTACGTTCGATATGATCTTGCTCACGGTAAGAAGCAGCAGGGAGAATGTAGCCACAAGTATCCACTGGAGATAGTTCTGGCCGAATACGGACTCTCCGTCATATCCTGTCACTATACCCAGGAACAGTGCCGAAAGTATGTAGTTGCAGGCATAGAGACCGCGGCGGAATCCAAGGATGGTCTTGCCCGGAAGGACAAAGAACATGGCAAGCGCCGTCACTACCAACGTCAGAGTGAGATGGTAGTATGACATGGGAGTAGCCACACACTCCCCATCAAAGAGGGCTCTGTTACAGGCCGAGCATACAAGGTCCTTCTGGAAGAAGAACAGCCAGCAGAAGGTGAACGTGCAGAACAGTATTCCGCAGACCCACCGATCACATTTGTCACAATACTGTTTTTCCATTTCGTCTCACCTTTTTAAGTACTAAAGCCGAACGTGCGGGCAGGTAGAGTTTGAGCCACTCCTTACGCACTTTCTTATATAGGGGATCCATGAGGGTGAAGTGCTCCAGTTTGTCATCCACACGGCCGTAACCGCCGAACTCCAGGTCATCGGTATCAAGCACGGTACGGTATGAGCCGCGCGGTACCAGGAACCCGTAGTCGGAGAACGAGCGCGTGGGGTTGAAGTTGAATACGAACACCAGATCGCCGCGACCGAACGCCAGCACCTGGTCGGAGTCGTTATGCCAATACTCCACCACCTCCTTGTCCTGATAGTTCTTAATTGATCCGAGAAGTCTCATGACGGCACGGTCAAAATCACCCAGCCATGAGTACGAGAGCTCCCTGTTATCGACAAGACTCCACTGACGGCGGGCGTATTTATGGCTCCAGCCGTTACCCTCACGCGGGAAATCGATCCACTCGGGGTGTCCGAACTCATTACCCATAAAGTTCAGGTATCCTCCGTTTATGGTCGATGCAGTCACGAGTCGTATCATCTTATGGAGAGCTATTCCCCTCGATGTCACATCATTGCCTCCGTCCTTGGTGAAATGCCAGTACATATCGGCATCGATAAGACGGAATATGACCGTCTTGTCACCTACAAGAGCCTGGTCGTGACTCTCCACGTATGATATGGTCTTCTCATCCTTACGGCGGTTGGTCACCTCCCAGAATATGCCGGCCATGGACCAATCCTCATCTTTCTTTTCCTTGATGGTCTTGATCCAATAGTCTGGTATGTTCATGGCCAGACGGTAGTCAAATCCGTATCCGCCATCCTCAAAGGGGGCTGCCAGACCGGGCATGCCGCTCACCTCCTCGGCTATCGTTATGGCATTGGGGTTGAACTGGTGAATAAGACGGTTGGCGAGCATCAGGTAGCAGATGGCATCATCGTCCTGATGGCCGTTGAAATAGTCGTCATAGTTGCAGAACGCCTCACCCAGCCCGTGACTGTAATAGAGCATGGAGGTCACACCGTCAAAACGGAATCCGTCAAAACGGAACTCATCCATCCAGTACTTGCAGTTGGAGAGCAGGTAATGAAGCACCTGATCCTTGCCGTAATCGAAGCAGAGCGAACCCCACGCTGAGTGCTCATGACGGTCACCGGGCAGGAAATACTGGTTGGGATCACCGGCCAGATTACCCAGTCCCTCGTTCTCGTTCTTGACCGAATGCGAGTGTACCAGGTCCATTATGACCGATATGCCCATACCGTGGGCGGTATCGATCAGCTCCTTGAGTTCCTCCGGTGTGCCGAACCTTGACGACGGGGCAAAGAAACTGGAGACATGATATCCGAAGCTTCCGTAATAGGGATGCTCCTGGATGGCCATGACCTGTATGCAGTTATATCCGGCAGCCTTTACACGCGGCAGGACATTATCCTTGAATTCTATGTAAGTACCCACACCCTCACGCTCCTGAGCCATGCCCACATGACACTCGTATATGAGCAGAGGGTCTTTCTTGGGTTTGAAATTCCTGTGACGGAAACTGTACTCCTTCTCGGGATCCCACACCTGGGCTGAGAATATATGCGACTGCTGGTCCTGCACCACCCTGCGGCACCATGCCGGGATACGGTCACCCTGACCGCCCTGCCATTTGACACGCATCTTGTAGTGCTGGCCGTGACGCAGCACGCCAATGGGTATCCGGACCTCCCAGTCACCGGCGTCATTGATACGCTTGAGGCTGAACCGCTCCTGTTCCTCCCAGTTTGAGAAATCACCTATAAGGTATATCTGTGTGGCATTGGGAGCCCACTCACGGAATACCCACTCGCCCTTGCCGTGCTGAAGACCGTAATAGAGATAGCCTGAGGCGAAATCCGTGAGGCTCATCTTACCGCCGGTCAGACTGTTCTCACGCCACAGGGCGTGGTCATGCCGGCCTTCAATGGCACCTGTATAGGGTGTCAGCCAGGGGTCATTCTCTATAATCTTCATCATGACTTTCTTATCTTGACTACAATTTTTACAATTCCGGACTCAGTAATGGCAGGGGCGTGCCCCTCACCGGGAAAGAATACCACGAACATCCCTCTCCTTACATTCAGATATGTGTCGCAAAGACCAGGATAGAATGCCACGTCTTTCTGGGCGTTGTAGGGGACCGACGGTTCGGGCATATGGGCCGATGAGATATAACCCATCTCCTCGTCACATGATATGGGCACCTGGATGTCGATGTAATCCCGATGCGCCTCGATGGGAACCTCCTCACGGCGCTGGGCGTCCTGGCGGTTCACATTGACAAAAAGGTCGTCACCCTGCAGCACGATACGGCCAGGCTCAAGGGTCTCCAGGTCAGTGTTACGGAAGAACTCCGTCACCTTGCCCATGAGGGGACTCAGGTAGCTGTAGCTGTCAAGTCTGTCAAGTGTATCGAGTATCATAATTCAATATACTATTGTTCTTATCTGTTTTCCTGATTTATCCTTCACTACGAATGTGCCGGAGCGGAATCCCTCCTTGAACATACCCTCCAGGCGGGTACCATCGGACTCCACGACCTCACCCTTGCCATCGACCAGACCGTCCACGAATGTTCCCCTGAACTTGGTGCCGTCGGCCAGGCTCATGGAGCCTTCACCCCAGGGTTTGTCCTCCAGCCACTCTCCGTAGTAGCTGTCACCGTTGGCCCAGACCATACGACCTGTACCCTCACGGCGGTTATCTTTCCACTCACCGTCATAGACGGAGCCGTCGGCCCAGGTGAAAACGCCTTTTCCCTCAGCCAGTCCGTTGCTCAGAGTGCCTTTATATTTGTCACCGTTGGCGAACGTATACTCTCCGTTACCGGTTATGGCTCCGTTACGGAACTGGCCCTTGTAGGAGTCACCGTTGGGCATGGTGCACGTTCCGTTTCCGTTCTCACGGTCATCCTTCCAGCCACCTGTGTAGCTGTAATCCGAACTGCGGTATTCACCGTGTCCCTCGCGGTGGCCGTTCACCCACGAGCCTTTGTACTCGGAGCTGTCACACCAGCACATGGTTCCCGTACCCTGACGCTTGCCGTTCTCCCACTCGCCTGAGTAATAGGAGCCATCGGCCCAGAGATATACTCCTTTTCCGTCACGGACATCGTGATCCCAGTTTCCCTTATAGACATCGCCCGATGTATACTGGAGCTCGCCCTCGCCCGACCTCACGTTACCCGACCAGAATCCCAGGTAAAGGTCTCCGTTGGCGTAATGGCAGATGCCTACACCCTGACGCTGTCCTTTCTCATATGCCCCTTCATAAACATCGCCGTTGACATACTCCGTACGGCCGGTCCCCGAAGGTTTACGCAACTTGAGCGTACCGGTGTATACGGAACCGTCACTGAACACATAACGGTTTTTGCGCTCGATCCGGGTGCTGTCCTGGGCTCCGCGGGCCCATACTCCCGTGGCTGACGCCAGCGCAAGAGTCATTATGCATACCGACCTGACTATCCTCATAGCGAATGTTCCTTAAGGAAACGCTCGGCAGCTGCCAAGTCATCGGGTGTATCTATTCCTATGGTCTCCACATCGGTCACGCCCACCTTGATCCTATAGCCTGCAGAGAGCCAGCGAAGCTGCTCAAGACTCTCGGCTTTCTCAAGCGGGGCCTGTTCAAGACGTGTAACCTCCTCCAGCACCTTGGCTCTGAAAGCATAAAGACCGATATGCTTGTAGTAGGTGTGGCGTGAAGGCCATTCGTTCTCGGGTACGCCTCGCAGATAGGGAATCACGCTGCGGCTGAAATAGAGCGCGTTCCAGTTGTCATCGACAACGACCTTGGGACTGTTGGGGTTGGCAACCTTCTCAAATGGGGTGTCAGCCGGGAACGGCTTGACAAGAGTGGCTATATCGGTCTCAGGGCTGTCGAACAGGCTCTTTATGGTCATGAGCTGTGACGGCTGTATGAACGGCTCGTCGCCCTGTATGTTTACTACCACATCGGCCTTGACACCGCATTTCATGAATGCCTCATAGCAACGGTCGGTGCCGCTCTTATGGTCCTCACGGGTCATGACGGGTGTGAAACCGCCATCCTTGACCGCGTCGAAGATACGTACGTCATCGGTTGCCACGAACACGTGGTCAAAGACCTTCTTAGCCTGCTCGCATACACGTATCACCACAGGCTTGCCACCCAGCATGGCCAGGGGCTTGGCAGGGAAACGTGTGGATGCGTATCGGGCCGGAATGATTGCTGCAAATTCCATCAGAATGTTTCTATTGATATGTTATCAAGTATCTCACCTTGGGGGTTCATGCCGTCGGCGCACGGGTCAAAATCCTCGGGGATGTCAAAGCGGGCGCTGGGCGAGTAACCCAGATTAACGGAGTCGGCATAGACCTTATCCATGAACTTGCCGAACACAGGCAGTGCCGCATGGGCGCCCTGTCCGTGGTCCATGTCATCAAAATGTATGTCGCGGTCCTCACCTCCTACCCAGCATCCTGCAACCAGGTCAGGGGTATAACCCATGAACCATGCATCGGAGTGGTTATCGGTGGTACCGGTCTTGCCGGCGCAGTCTACGGTGTAGAAGTTAGGGAAGAGGCTCTTGACACGCAGACGTGTTCCTGTTCCCTCATTCACCACGGCACGCATCATGTCAATCATCTTATAGGCCGATGTCTCGCTGATAACCTCATGCGAGCGTGCCGAGAACTGAGCCAGCACATTACCCTCGGAGTCCTCAATGCGCGATACGTAAAGCGGGCTTACGCGGATTCCGTGGTTTACGAATGTGGTGTATGCGCTTACCATCTCCTCGACCGATACGTCACAAGTGCCCAGGCAGAGCGAGAGCACAGGTTCGATGGCCTGGTTGCGCAGACCGAACTCATGAAGCAGGTCCACGAACGAATACGGACTGAGCTGGCTCATGAGGTATGCCGTGATGTTGTTGTTGGAGCGTGAAAGACCCCACTTGAGGGTAACCAGCTGACCCAGCATGGTCTTGCCGTCATCCTTGGGCTGCCATATCTGGCCCGACTCGGTAAGGATGGTCTGAGGCTGATTCACCACCTGGTCACAGGGCGAATAACCGCTCTCCATGGCCAGAGAGTAAAGATAGGGTTTCATGGTAGAACCCACCTGACGGCGGCCGGTATGTACCATGTCATACTGGAAGGCGCGGTAGTCGGGTCCGCCCACGTAAGCCCTCACGAATCCGGTCTTGGGTTCCATGCACATGAATCCTGAACGCAGGTAGTGTTTCATGTAACGTATGGAATCCATGGGGGTGAGCACGGTATCCACGTATCCGTCATATGTGAACAGCTCCATCTCACGTGGAGTGTTCCATATCTTACGGAGAGAATCCATGGAGACTCCATTATTCTGAAGACGTCTGTAACCGGCATTCAGCAGTCCGTCCTCAAGCATCTTACGGGCTTGTTCGGCCGATATGTTACTGGTGTATGGAGCCGTCTTTACATTCTTCTTGGCCTTGAAGAAATCAGGCTGCAGGTAATCCTGGAGCTGTGCCGCCATGGCCTCCTCGGCGTAACGCTGCATACGGGAGTCTATGGTCACATAGATCTTGAGGCCATCGGTATAGAGGTTGTAGGGCTCACCGTTCTCCTTGAAGTTCTTGTTGCACCATCCGAACAGGGGGTCGTTCTCCCAATCCAGCGAGTCCTCATAGAACTGCTGCTTACGCCAGCTGGCGGCATAATTCTTGGGATCGGGCTTTTTCTCGTAGAGTCTCACACGCAGGAGTTCCCTCAGGTAGGTTGCCTGTCCGGCCTTCTGGTCCACCTCATGGAAGTTCAGCACGATATCGGTCTGCTGCAGCGAGTCTCTCTGGGCCTCGGTCAGGAATCCGGCCTTCTCCATCTGCGAGAGCACCACGTTACGACGCTCACGCGACCTCTGAGGATGTGACTTGGGGTTGAAACGCGAGGCGTTCTGAAGCATGCCGACCATGGTGGCAGCCTCCTCGGCGTTCAGTTCGGAAGGATGCTTGCCGAAATATGTGTTCGATGCAGTGTAGATACCTACGGCATGATGTACAAAGTCATACTTGTTGAGATAGAGGGTCATGATCTCCTCTTTTGTATAGTAGCGCTCCAGCTTGACTGCCACCACCCACTCTATGGGTTTCTGCAAGGCGCGCTGCACCGTTCCGCGGGCCACATGCTCGGTATAGAGCTGCTTGGCCAGCTGCTGGGTCAGGGTACTGCCGCCGCCGGCACTGCGTTGCTGCAGTATGACGCGCTTCACGATAGCTCTCACCAGAGCCTTGAGGTCTATGCCGGAGTGCTCCTGGAAACGCACGTCCTCGGTGGCCAGAAGAGCCTTGACCAGATACGGTGACAGCTCATCGAAATTGACCCACACGCGGTTATCGGAAGTATATGCGAACGTACCCAGAACCACGCCGTCGGAGGAGATTATCTGGGTAGCGAATTTGTCAATGGGGTTTTCAAGGTCCTCAACCGAGGGGGTGTTTCCTATCCAGCCCTTGGCGATGCCGGTAAAGAAGAGGTATATGGAGAGGATTCCTACAACAAACAAAAGCCACAGTCCCAGTATGATACGCTTGAATGTCTTGCTCATTTCAATTTTTACTCCTTTTTGAATCTCCGGAACAGCCCGGAAAATGTTGCACTTAATTCTACAAATTTAGCATAAAAACAATGTAACGCGGAAACACTTGCAACAAAAAATGGGTATTTAAATAAAGTTATGAACAAGCGCTCCTGTAGTTGGTATTTTATTAGTAATTTTGGACTCCCGAACCAACTATACGCATATGGACCAAACAGGCAGAAGTCTGATATCACTCGAAGGGCTTGACAGAGAGGACATTCTCTGGCTCTTAGGCCATGCGGCCAAGTTCGAGGCGAACCCCAACAGCAAGATACTGGACGGGAAAATTGTAGCGACCCTTTTCTTTGAGCCTTCAACCAGGACAAGGCTTAGTTTCGAGACCGCGGTGAACCGTCTGGGCGGCCGTGTAATCGGTTTTTCCGATGCAGCCACGACCAGTTCGTCAAAAGGCGAGACCCTCAAGGACACCATCATGATGGTAAGCAACTACGCCGACCTGATCATAATGCGACACTACCTGGAGGGAGCAGCCCGCTACGCCAGCGAGGTATCGCCTGTCCCCATTATCAACGCCGGCGACGGAGCCAACCAGCACCCTTCACAGACCATGCTTGACCTCTACTCCATGCTCAAGACACAGGGCCGTCTGGACGACCTGAACATATACCTTGTAGGAGACCTTAAGTACGGACGCACGGTACACTCCATGCTCACCGCCATGAGATTCTTCAACCCCACCTTCCATTTCATCTCTCCCGATGAGCTCAAGATGCCTGAGGAATACAAGGAATACTGCCGCATACACGGAATTAAGTTCCAGGAGCACTCAAGCTTTGACGAGGACACCATAGCCGATGCCGACATACTCTACATGACCCGCGTTCAGCGCGAGAGGTTCACCGACCTGATGGAGTACGAGCGCGTCAAGGACATGTTCATACTGCGTAACGACATGCTCCGCAAGACCAAGCCCAACCTGAGGATCCTGCATCCGCTGCCCAGAGTGAACGAGATCACCCAGGATGTGGATGACAACCCCAAGGCATACTACTTCCAGCAGGCCAAGAACGGTCTGTTTGTACGTGAGGCCCTTATCTGCAACGCACTGAACCTTCTAAAATGACAGCCATGGCAAAAAACGGAAAATCAGAACTGCTGGTTGCGGCACTCGAGAACGGAACGGTTATAGACCATATCCCCTCCGACAAGGTATTTGACGTAGTCAACCTGCTGGGACTCACAAGCATAGACACCCCCATCACCATCGGCGCCAACCTGAGCAGCCGCAAGATGGGAACCAAGGGAATCATAAAGATTGCCGACAAGTTCTTCTCGGAGAAGGAGCTCAGCAAACTCTCGGTGATCGCGCCCAACATCGTGCTCAACATCATACGCGGCTATGAGGTCGTAGAGAAGAAAAAGATCTCCATGCCCGATGAGGTAAGAGGCATAGTAAAGTGCAACAACCCCAAATGCATCACCAATCACGAGCCTATGACTACCGTGTTCGATGTGGTGGATAAGGAAAACGGAACCATCAGGTGCCGTTACTGCAACAAGGACATACACAAAGGCGATATAAGACTGCTCTAAGCGATGAGATTGCGTGTATTGACATTATTACTTGCAGCGTTACTCCCGAGCATGGCCCAGGCCCAGCTCATGGACAGGCTCAGCCTGCCCAGCTTCCCGCGTGTGAACATGGGACTGAAGGTGGGATTCGCCGCAACAGGTACATATGTCACTGACGCATATATTGACGGACATGAGCTGTCGGAATACACCATGGATACCCAGGTGGGCAATTTTGCCGCCGTTCAGTTCAGAGTCAACTCACGCAAGTTCCTGTTCCAGACGGGTATGTCGGTGGCCCTGAACAAGTCATCGTTCATGATCGACAAGAACAGCTGGAACCCCGATGCCACAAGCAAGGACGAGATGTCAGAGTCCTACTCGATGATATCATTCAGCGTACCGTTACAGGTCGGATATCACATCGTAAACAATGACCCCTACTGCATGTCAATCTTTACCGGACCCAGATTCCGTTACATACCCGATAAGTACTATACGGCTACATTCGAGAACATGGGTCCCAACAAGCTGATAGAGAACCCCACCACCATACTTATGGGATGGAGCATCGGACTCAGCGTAAAGATAGGACGTACGTTCCTTGACTTTGAGTATGAAGCAGTCATAAACAACCTGTCACACGAGCTCTCCTACGAGAACGGAGCCACCCCCGGGCCTGACATCAGGCTGGACAGACGTTTCAGCACGGTGGCATTCTCATACGGAGTAATGTTTTGAAAGATTTAAACCAATACAATAAACAATGAAAAGAGACCAAGAAATTTTTGACATCATTGAGCGCGAACACCAGCGCCAGGCAAAAGGCATCGAGCTGATTGCCTCCGAGAACTTTGTAAGTGACCAGGTTATGCAGGCCATGGGCTCATGCCTGACCAACAAGTATGCAGAAGGTTATCCCGGCAAGCGTTACTATGGTGGTTGCGAGGTTGTTGATGAGTCCGAGAGACTTGCCATTGCCCGCATCAAGCAGCTTTTCGGTGCCGAATATGCAAACGTACAGCCCCACTCAGGTGCCCAGGCCAATGCAGCAGTACTCCAGGCCGTCCTCAACCCGGGCGACACATTCATGGGACTTAACCTGGCTCACGGTGGTCACCTGTCACACGGTTCAGCTGTAAACTCATCAGGTATTCTTTATCACGCCGTAGGTTACGACCTCAATCCTGAGACCGGTCGCGTTGACTACGACAAGATGGAGCAGCAGGCTCTCGAGGTTAAGCCCAAGCTGATCATCGGTGGCGGTTCAGCCTATTCACGCGAGTGGGATTACGCCCGTATGCGCAAGATTGCCGATGAGGTTGGCGCACTCCTTATGATCGATATGGCACACCCCGCAGGTCTTATTGCAGCAGGTCTGCTCGAGAACCCTGTCAAGTACGCTCACATTGTTACATCAACAACCCACAAGACACTGCGCGGTCCCCGCGGCGGTATCATCCTGCTGGGTAAGGACTTTGAGGATCCCCAGGGTCGCAAGACTCCCAAGGGTGAGATCAAGATGATGTCACAGCTTCTTGACTCAGCCGTATTCCCCGGTATTCAGGGCGGTCCTCTGGAGCACGTAATCGCTGCCAAGGCCGTTGCATTCGGCGAGGCTCTCCAGCCCGAGTTCAAGGAGTATCAGATCCAGGTTCAGAAGAACGCCAAGAAGCTGGCCGAGGAGCTGACCAAGCGCGGATTCACAATCGTATCAGGCGGTACCGACAACCACAGCATGCTGGTTGACCTCCGCTCCAAGTATCCTGACCTGACCGGTAAGGTTGCAGAGAAGGCCCTTGTAGCTGCCGATATCACCGCCAACAAGAACATGGTTCCGTTTGACTCACGCAGCGCATTCCAGACTTCAGGTCTGAGATTCGGTACTCCCGCCATCACAACCCGTGGTGCCAAGGAGGACCTGATGGTTACAATCGCCGAGATGATCGAGGAGGTTCTGAACGCTCCCGAGGACGAGGCTGTAATCGCAAAGGTTCGCGCCCGCGTAAACAACATCATGAAGGATTATCCCATGTTCGCATATTGATTGCGACTGCATATCCTCACGACAGAAAGTCCGGCCCCGCGGCCGGACTTTTTTGCGGTTCACGGAACTGCACTTTAATATAAACCTCTATTTTTGCAAGACAGAGACAAGTGACAGAATGAAAATAGTTTGCGATGCACATATACCATTCCTCCGCGGTGTACTGGAGCCGTACGCGGAGGTAGCCTATATACCCGGACAGGACATAAGTGCTGATGACGTCCGTGACGCCGACGCCCTCATGGTCAGGACAAGGACCCGCTGCGACAAGGCATTGCTGGAGGGTTCCAAAGTCCGTTTCATAGCCACCGCTACCATTGGATATGACCACATAGACACAGCATGGTGTGAGGCCAACGGCATAGCCTGGACCAATGCGCCAGGCTGCAACTCATGGTCAGTCCAACAATACATGGGATCGCTCTTAGTGTGTCTCTCACGCCACTTCGGGTTCGCCCCAAGAGAGAAAACCTTAGGCATTATAGGAGCCGGCAATGTAGGCAGCAAGGTTGCCCGTCTGGCAGCCCTGCTGGGATTCCGTGTCCTGCTGTGCGACCCACCGCGTGCCCGCAAGGAGGGTGCAGGCGGATTCGTGACAATCGATGAGATTGTGGCTCAATGTGACATCATAAGCTGCCACGTCCCCCTGACACGCCAGGGCGATGACGCCACTTACCATCTGTTCGACAGCAAACGCATAGCGTCCCTCCGACCCGACCAGATACTCATAAACACCTCGCGCGGTGAGATAGTTGACGGTCAGGCACTCAAGGAGGCGCTCAAAAGCAAAAGCATACTTACAGCCGCCCTCGATGTCTGGGAGAACGAGCCCCTGATAGACCCCGAGCTGCTCAACCTACTATTTACAGGTACACCCCACATAGCAGGCTATTCGCAGGATGGCAAGGCAAACGGCACCATGATATGCATACAGACCATGGCCAAGTACCTGGACCTTCCGCTTACTGACTGGGAGGTGGATGAATTACCGCAACCCGAGGAACCGGCGGAGTTCACCCTTGATGCCGAAGGTCTCAAACCCCAGGAGGTTCTGGCCGATGCCATACTGCACACTTACGATGTACGCCAAGATGACGCCCTTTTACGCTCAGACATAAGCTCATTCGAGAAATTACGCTCATCTTACCGCATCAGAAGAGAGTTCCAGGCATTCTCCGTAATGTTAAAAAATGACCAAACCGGCCGATGCGGAGCATTTTTAAGGGAAATGAGTTTCAATATATGTGAATAAAAACGTATTTTCGCAAAAATAACAGTTTAGAGAAGCAGAAGACTGAACCTGATTAATAACCTATGAATAATAGACCCTTTATCCACGAGAACTTTCTACTACAAAACGAAACAGCCGCCCATCTGTTTCACGACCATGCAAAGAAGCTGCCTATAATCGATTACCATTGCCATCTTGACCCCAAGATGGTGGCCGAAGACCACAAGTTCCGTTCCATCACCGAACTCTGGCTTGGAGGTGATCATTACAAGTGGCGCGCGCTTCGCACCAACGGCGTAGATGAAAGATTCATAACCGGCAACGCTTCAGACTGGGAAAAATTCCAGAAATGGGCGGAGACCATGCCCTACTGCATGCGTAACCCGCTTTACCACTGGTCACACCTGGAGCTCAAGACCTGTTTCGGGATAGAGAAGGTCCTAAATCCACAGACAGCCAAGGAGATTTATGACGAGTGCAACGAAAAACTGGCAAGTCCGGAGTTCAGTGCACGCAACCTAATGCTCCACTACAACGTAGAGGCCGTTTGTACGACCGATGACCCCATCGACTCGCTGGAGTATCACAAGCAGATACGTCAGAGCGGATTCAAGGTCAAGGTCCTGCCCACCTGGCGTCCGGATATGGCGATGACCGTCGAGGATCCCAAGGCATACCGTGAATACATAGACAAGCTGTCAAAAGTCAGCGGCGTAAGCATCAACTCTTTCGATGACATTGTAAAGGCCCTCCTGATCCGCCACAAGTATTTTGAGGAGCAGGGTTGCCGTCTGAGCGACCACGGAATGGAGGAGTTCTATGCAGAGGACTTCACTGCAGCCGAGCTGGATGCCATATTCAGCAAGGTCTACGGTGGCACCGCCTTGAGCGACATGGAGATACGCAAGTTCAAGAGCGCCATGCTGCTTGAGTTCGGAAAGATGGATGCCGACACCGGATGGACCCAGCAGTTCCATTACGGAGTAATCCGAAACAATAACACCAAGATGTTCAACCTGATCGGTAAGGATACCGGTTTCGATTCCATGGCTCAGGTCATGACCGCCAAATCCATGAACCGCTACCTGGACCGCCTGAACAGCATGGACAAACTGACCAAGACCATTCTGTACAACCTTAACCCGAGCGATTTCGAGATGGTAGGTACCACCATAGGTAACTTCCAGGACGGATCCGTTCCGGGCAAGATACAGCTTGGCGCCGGTTGGTGGTTCCTGGATCAGAAGAACGGAATGGAACAGCAGATGCAGGTACTGAGCATGCTCGGCCTCATTTCCAGATTCGTGGGAATGCTGACCGACAGCCGTTCCTTTGTATCTTACCCCCGCCACGAGTATTTCCGTCGCATACTCTGCAACCTTATCGGAACCGACGTGGAGAAGGGTGAGATCCCGTCAAGTGAGATGCCTCGTATAGAGCAGATGATCGAGGACATCTCTTACTACAACGCCAAGAAGTTCTTTAACTTCTGACGTTTGAACGTCGCGGGATGCGACGTCCACTACAAAACTGTAACCTAAATTACCACCAATAATGAGAATTAAAAAGTTTTCTGCAACCGGCATCATAGCATCCCTCTCATTTGCTGTGTTCTGCCTTACCGGATGTGTTAGCGAACAGCATCCCGGTACCTACTACACGTTCACCGGGCATACGATTGCATCGGAACTGGAAAGCCGCCCTGAGGACTTCAGCGAGTTCATCAAGGTCCTTAAGCTCGCACATGACGACTCACGCCGTGGAGGAGCCAGTCTCTGGACCGAACTCTCTACTTACGGCGAGCATACCGTATTCGCACCCTACAACGCATGTATCGAGGAGTTCCTCAAGGAGCGTTCACAATTGGCAGGACGTACCTACAACTCCATCGAGGACCTGTACCAGTGGGAGCCTACAGTAATCGATACCCTGGCCAAGACCCATATGGTAGACATCACATGCTATGTGGGCGAGATGAAAGCCGGTTCGTTCCCCAAGACCAACATGAACGACAAGTATCTTACCCTGTCGTTTGATTCGGTCCTCAACACCGTAAACGGAACTGACTCGACCTACCGTCTGCGCAGATGCGTGAACAAGTTCTCTCATATCGTAGAGAGAGATGACTCCTGCACCAACGGTGTTATTCACACCATTGACAAGTGCATCAACTTTAAGGGTAGTTACGTTTACGACCTTATCGAGGAGAACCCCGAGACCTCACTCTTTGCCGAGGCCCTCAAGGTTACAGGCCTGTCAGGTCCTAACAACCTCCTGAACAAGTACAAGGATGAGGAGTACAAGATCGGTGACGACTCAACCGGAACCACCTCCAAGGTTACCCTGATTTCAGCCACCAAGACCTACCGTGTAAGCTATTGGGCTGAGAGAAAGGACTGCTTTACCGTATTCACCGTCACCAACAAGATTTTCCATGACAAGTACGGAGTCGATGACCTGGACGGTCTGGTTGCGCTGGCCAAGAGCATCTATGACCCCACCTATCCCGAGGATGCGAACATAACGGATTTCAAGGACCGCAAGAACTCGCTCAACCGATTCATGTCCTACCATATCCTGCCGTTCGGCTGCTCTCCCAGCAACTTCAACACCAACCTGGAGATGATCACCACCTACAATGCCGGTGTAACCGATCCTGAGGACTTCTTTGAGACCGTTTCACCCCATACCCTTATGCGTATTTCGACTGCCAAGTCAGCATCGGGATTCTATGATAAGGTATACATCAACCGTATGGGTAAAGAAGGCAACGGCACAAGAGACTATGAAGGTCCGTACTATGACGGCGTAAGGATACTCGGATTCGATGAGTCCGGTGACGCCCAGCAGATTGCCGATAACGGTTATGTACTGTTCGTAGAGGACATCCTCAAATATGACAACGAGACACGTCTCAAGATACTGAACCGCCGTCTGAGAATTGACTGCGCCACCCTGTCGCCTGACTTCATAACATCAGGTGCAAGACAGTACTACTACGGAGAACACAAGTCAGGTTCAGACCGCCCCGGATTCGGATTCCGTGATCCCATGAACTTCAGCTCCATCTACGGTGATTACGTACTCTCCGTCCGTCCCGTAAACAAGAGTGACAGTTACGCCTACGAGGGCGACGGTGTGGATATCATGGGTAACTTTGACATCTGCATCAAGCTGCCGCCTATACCGTATGACGGAACATGGGAGCTCCGACTCTCCACCAGATGTAACTCAGCCTGCGGTATCGTACAGCACTTTATCGGAACATCACAGACCGGAGTACCCGATTCATGGACTCCGCTCGGCATTCCTACCGACCTCCGTGCCAGCGACCTGAAGGGCAACCCCACAATTGGTTGGTATGACGATTCAGATCTGGACGATGACCCCGAGGCCATCGATGCTGCCGACAAGGCTATGCACAACAGAGGCTGGATGAAGGGTCCCGACTCACAGAAGACCTCGACAGGCACCAACCACAGAGACGTCAGCACCATGGCACGCCGTATCCTCATGACCGAATACATGCGTGCTAACAATGACTATTATCTGCGCATCAAGCAGGTGCTGCAGGACGACGAATCAGCACAGTTCCTGTTCGACTACCTGGAACTGGTACCGAAAGTTGTTTATGACAACACTGAGGACAAGCTCTGATTTATAACGAATTACGATAATGCTCCGGTGCAGAGGACATCGGAGCATTATTTTTTTTGAAAAAAAGTAGCCATTTCGTTTTGGAGTAATCACAAAAAGAAGTACCTTTGCATCGCTTTTAAGGAAAGCGCGATGCGCGATTAGCTCAGTTGGTAGAGCAATTGACTCTTAATCAATGGGTCCAGGGTTCGAATCCCTGATCGCGTACGAAAGAAAGGAGACCTGAACGGCCTCCTTTTTTCTTACGCGATCACGCGACCTTTTTTTAGTTCGCTCCACGAACGCGCTCCCTCTGGGAGCTTGGCGGCCCTCCGGGTCCGCGGTCTCGCTCGTTGCCTCGCTCGCTCCAATACGTATAAACACGCGTAGCCAGCCATTGAAATGGCTGGCTACCTTTGTTTTATGCCTACGGCATATTTGGTGCCTACGGCACCTTACCTTATTCGAAGGTGTAGAGGGGGCTGGGAGTGGTGCGTTTGAGGGCGGTCAGGTGAACGTCCTTGCCGGGAATTATACCGACGCCACGGAGCTCGTATTCTACGGTCTTGTAGGCTATCTCGGGATGGTTGTTCTCACCGCTCAGATGGCAGAGCCAGATATACTTCATATCGGGCGTCATGTTCTCAGCCAGGAACTTGGCGGTGGTCTTGTTGCTCAGATGGCCCTTGGGACTGGTTATGCGATCCTTGAGGAACTGCGGATAGTTGCCCATACGGAGCATGTCCTCGTCATAGTTGGCCTCCATGATGAGATAGTTGGCCTGCAGGATGTATTTGGAAGCGGTCTCGGTAATCTGACCGAGGTCGGTCACGAAACAGAACACCTTGCCGTCCACGACCACACGGTAACCCACATTGTCGGTACCGTCATGAGGGACCTCAAAAGGGGTGATGACGAACTCGCGGAATTCAAAAGGCACCTCCTTCTCCACATAATGAACGCAGCTTGACAGTTTCTCCGTCATGCAGTAGTTGTTGTTTATACCCTCGTGTGTCTCACGGGTAGCATAAACGGGGATGTTGCACTTTTCACCAAGGTTTCCGAGTGCCTTGATGTGGTCGGCGTGATCATGCGTCACGAACACGGCCATCACTCTCTCAAAAGGGATACCGGCATCCTTGAGATATCCCTTTATCTGTTTTACCGGGATGCCGGCGTCAATCAGGATTGCATGTTCGTCTGTGCCAAGATAGTAGCAGTTGCCGCTGCTTCCACTTGACAAACTCATAAAGTTGATCTTCATTTTTATGTTGTCTTATTTCTTTCTTCATAAACGGGTGTGTTTGACGGTCAGAACGGATAACCCACCGCAAGGTGGAATGCAAAGTCACGGTCCATGGACGGATGTATCAGAGGTATTTTCTGATAAGCCGTACGGCCTGAAGGATTGTAAGCCTTCATACCGCCGTCCAGACGGACCACAAGGAATCCGAAATCAAACCTGACGCCAAGTCCGTAGGATATGGCAATCTGTTTGTAGAACGTATCAAAGCTGAACACACCGCCGGGCTGCTCGGCATAGTCACGGATGGTCCAGATATTGCCGGCATCAACAAATGCGGCTCCGTTAACCTTCCAGAACAGTTTGGAGCGGTACTCCAGACTCGCCCCGAGCTTGATGTCACCCGACTGCTTGATATAATCGATGGTCTTGTCACCGCCACGGTAGGTACCGGGGCCCAACTCACGTACCGACCATCCGCGTACACTGTTGGCACCGCCTGCAAAATAACGCTTCTCAAACGGGAGGCTGGACGAGTTTCCGTAAGGAACGGCTATGCCCCACTCCACGTGAGCCACAAAGTTGTTCATACGGTCCAGCCGCCAGTTGGCGGTGAAAGAGAAGTCATGCTTGGCATACTGAGCGAATGCCACTCCGAACACCTTGTACTGACCAGCCGCATTCTCGTCAAACTTGAGCGGACGGGCAAGCAGGTTTAGCATATTGCCCGATGTCTCCAGGCCCACGCGCACCGAATACTGGAACGGAGCCACGGAGTTGACCTTGGCGTTCGAATAGTAGAATGTGTAACCTATCTTGGTTATAAGCAGGTCCTCGTAGTTGTACTTAAGGATAGAACGGGCCGATGTGATGTTATCCAGATACTCAGACCTGAAATAGTCCGATATCCAGGGCACAACCAGGTAGTTCAGGTCCAGCACATCGAACTGATGGACTTTCTGCCAAGTGTCGCCCCACTTGTAGCTCCAGCCCGTAGAGAAGATGGTCTTCTGGAACTCGGGACGGCGCTGTGCGTTGATCTTGGCGCTCAGGCGTGACGTAGCCTGACTCCTGCGCTGCAGCTCACGTGACATGAACGGCACCAGGAACTCAGGGAAATCCAGGTTAGCCTCCAGACCGTACTCCAGATAGGTGTCACCAGAGTAACCGGGCAGGTTCGAAATGGACTCGTAAGCGCCTCTCACCTTGATGGTGAGCTGCTCCGAGCCACGGAACAGGTTACGGTCCGTAAGTGAGAGCGATGCCGCAGCACCCAGGTCACCGGCGGTGTTGGTACCCTCCACCTCAAAGGAGAATGAGTGCTTGGGCTGCCTCATGAGCAGCACGTTGGCCTTGAGCAGGTCCACAGTACCCGCTACCGTATCCATGCTCACGTTGGAGTATTTGAGGATACCCAGGCGGGAGAGTGACGTATAGGTCTTGGATATGGAATCGGAGTTGTATATCATACCCTCCCTGAGGAACGAGTGGATATCTATTATCTTGGAACGCAACATGGGCTTGCGGTCGGAAAGCGGATGGAACAGGCGGAATCCGCCACAGCTGTCGGCCGTGAACTCCACCGCCGATCCGGGCAGGTTGCCGTTCTTATCGGAGAGGATATAGTCAATCGATGAAATGGTATACTGACGGTGAGGATGCAGGGTGCCGTCCTCATCGGAACTCTCGGCGGCAATAATCATGCTTATGCCCACCTTCTCGCTTCCGCGGATGGTATCGGCAATGAAAGAGATGTAATCCCTGTTGAAACGGTAATAGCCGTGACGGCGTGCCAGCTGAACAATCCTGTTGCGCTCGTCATTGAGAATCTCCACATCCAGGTTCATGCCCCTGACAAGGAGTGTCTGGTCCCAGCTCTCGCGTACAATGCGGTCTATGGCCGGATCCTGTACCGTGAGACGCACGCTGTCCACCACGAACATCTTACCCGGATCCAGCTCATAACGGACCGATGACTTATGACGTCCCTTCTTTGCGGTGTAGCTGACATTGGCGTTCAGGTATCCGGAGTTCATGAGGGAACGCCTGATATCGGCACTGGTGGCCTCAGACAGCAGCTCGTCATAGATGACCGGAGCCTCACCCGAGCGCCTGCCCGTGAGGGAGTAGAAACGCAGCGGCAGACGGAACAGTCCGAACCAGCGTGAGTTGGGGGTCTGGTAAGAGAGGTTGCGGTATTTGCCGGGGTTGGCAAGCGACTTGTCGGCCGATGTCACCTCCACGCTGTTAAGCAGATACTCACCCTGCGGCACATACTTGTAAACGGAGCAGGAGGCCAGCCACAGCAGGGTTGACAACACAATTGCCGAATGCAAGAATCTCCTGTTCATCACCGTTTATTCTGTAATCTGCCAAACTTTTGAGTAGAATATACAAAGATACAGAAAGTACCATTGCAAGCAAAGGGGAGATTTGAAAAATAACTATCTTTACAACTCGTAAAAAAGCGGTCATGCTCAGCAAGAACGACATAAAGAACATAAAGAGTCTGGAACAGAAGAAGTTCCGTGAAGAGAAACGCCTCTTTGTGGCCGAAGGTCACAAACTTGTAGGCGATCTTTTAAGTAAATTTGATTGTGTCCTTCTGGCTGCCACACCTGACTGGAAACCCCTCGGCAGCTTCCGCGCCGAGCGTAAGGAAGAGATCACTCCCGATGAGCTCAAACGCGCCAGCCTGCTGCGTTCCCCTCAGGATGTGCTGGCTGTGTTCCGCATACCCGACTACAGCACCGACATGGCTACAGAGGCCGCAAAAAGCCTGATCCTTGCCCTGGATGACATTCAGGATCCCGGTAACCTGGGTACCATAGTACGAATAGCTGACTGGTTCGGCATAAAGGATATATTCTGCTCCTCCGGCACCGCCGATATCTACAACCCCAAGGCCGTACAGGCCACCATGGGAGCCCTTGCAAGAGTCCGTGTACACTACACCGACCTCCTTAAAGATATCTCGCATATGCCGTCCGGGATACCCGTATACGGCACGTTCCTGGATGGAGAGACCATCTACAGCACTACGCTCTCAGAAAACGGTGTGATAATAATGGGAAATGAAGGGAACGGAATAAGCCGTGAGATAGCCGCCAAGGTCAACCGCCGTCTGTTTATCCCCAACTGGCCCGCAGGTGCGGCCACATCGGAGTCACTTAACGTAGCTGTAGCTACCGCGATCACCTGCTCAGAGTTCCGCCGCAGGAGTTTCTGACTCTACGCTCACCGTATCGGCGGGCAACTCCTTTACCTTACTGTGATAACGCATGAGTCCGATACCCGTGACCATGAGTATGCCGCTGCGGCTCTTGGTTGAATCCAGATAGTTTATCGAACCGCTCAGGGTCGAGATTTCGTCCTTGTCATCAAGCACCAGCCTCAGGGCTACGTTGCCGCCTGCACGAAGTATGGTGTCGACAGTGGCTATGCTGTCCCTGTACATGGCTGACAAAGACATGTAGGCGTACTGAGGCTTTCCTACGGTATCGGGCACGAACGTGTTGTTCATGCTCAGTACGACCGTATCACCCATGTGGAACGTGGTGTCATAACCGATCTTGTATGTCACCTTGTCCATGAATGATGACGAGTTCAGAAGAGCCGTACGGTCAAGATACCACAGGTCCACGCTGTCGCCCGACTCTATGATGACAGACTTCTTCTCTATCTGCGAGAGGGACCTGGATACCTCCTTATATTCGTCCTCAAGACGGTTGGAGAGTCGTTTGTACACCCTGGCCAACTCCTTGGGATAGCGGGTGTACCATACGAGCGACCTCTCGAACTGCTCGTGGGTCACATGATTCCTGTTGTACGCCCAGTCTATGTAGGCGCGGGTCATGTATTTCTCTTCACGGGGCAGATCCTGGCTTATAGCCTGCGCAAGATGGTAGTCATAGAGGAACTGCTCCATCTTCTTGGGTGACATCACATCATCGGGACGTTTGAGACGGCAACCGGTGACGGTGAGCAGAAGCAGTGCAAGCAGCAGGATATTACTCTTTCTCATCAGTCTCAGGCTTTTCCTCTCCGGGAGTATGGAAATGAAGTCCCATGTTGATGTACTTGGTATAGAAGAGCAGCAGGACTACCACGCCGCAGCTTATGCATGCATCGGCAAAGTTGAATATAGGTCCGAAGAACACATCGCCTCCGACCAGCGGCATCCACTCAGGCCAGGTCCAGAGCGGGAAATAGAACATGTCGACCACCTTACCGTACAGGAAAGGGGCATAACCCTCACCTATCGGTACGAAAGAGGCCACATGGCTCAGGGAGCTCTCATCAAAGATGAGACCGTAGAACATGCAGTCCACCAGGTTTCCGGTAGCACCGGCCAGGATGAATGACAACGTCACAATGTAACCGGTCGGGAATCCCTTACCGACTATCTTGACCAGGTACCAGATAAAGAATCCGATGGCCACGATACGAAACAGGGAGAGGAACAACTTGCCCAGTATCTCCATTCCGAATGCCATACCGTTGTTCTCCACGAAACGTATCTCAAACCAGGAGGTAATCACATTATAGTCATAGAGCGGCATGCCCGTCTTGACCATGATCTTGATGATCTGGTCAATAACAAGCATAGACACTGCTATCACCAGCACAATGCACCCCTGACGGATACGCATGGTATCCTTCTGACTGCCGTTCTCCATCGGCTCCGATCAATGTTTGTTCTGCTTGGCCTCGATGCAGAGGGTAGCGTGAGGTACGGCGCGCAGACGCTCCTTGGGAATGAGCTTACCTGTCTCGCGGCAGATACCGTATGTCTTGTTCTCTATGCGTACCAGAGCAGCCTGAAGTGACTGGATGAATTTCATCTGACGTTGTGCAAGGCGTGTAGTCTCCTCCTTGGAAAGGGTGTTGGCTCCCTCCTCAAGCACCTTGTATGTAGGTGATGTGTCATCAGTACTGTTGTTGTCGGCATTCATAAGGGAAGCCTTGAGGGCATCATAATCTCTCTGTGCTACTTCAAGTTTTTCATTGATAATCTGACGGAACTCCTCAAGTTCCTCGTCAGAATAGCGGTTCTTCTCAGCCATAACAGGTAATTTGTATTTCGGTTATTAAATAAGGTTATTTCTTTTCAATCCTGACACTCAGGGTGTATTCATCGAACGATACGTCCTCACCGCCCTCAAGACCCTCTACGATCTCAATGGAGTCTGCCAGTACCTGGGTCTTTATCCACTCTTCATACTCGCGGACGGCCTCATCGGTCTGGGGGTTGGCGCTTATGCGTACGTTTATGCGGTCTGTTATCTCCAGTCCGGTAAGCTTGCGTACATCCTGTATTCTCTTCTTGAGCTCACGGGCTATACCCTCGCGCTTGAGCTCGTCGGTGAGCTGGATATCGAGAGCTACGGTCAGTGTACCCTCGTTGGCCACTACCCAACCCGGGATATCCTCGCTGAATATCTCAACCTCGGTGGTATCGACGGTAGCGGGAGTGCCGTTTATATCAAAGGTAAAGCTGCCCTCACTTTCCAGACGGGCAACATCCTCCTGGCTCATGTTCTGAACAGCTGCGGCTACGCCCTTCATGAGCGGTCCGAACTTCTTGCCAAGAATCTTGAAGTTACACTTTACCTTCTTGACCAGGACGTTGGTAGCGCCCTCCACGAACTCGACCTCCTTGACATTGACCTCGTCACGGATAAGTTCCTTGACGGGCTCCAGGTGTGAGCGGAGTTCATCGGTAACAGGTATGAGTATCTTCTGCAGCGGCTTGCGCACGTTGATCTTGACATCATCGCGCTTACGCAGGGCCAGAGTCATTGAGGTGAGCTTCTGTGCCAGCTCCATACGTGTCTCGAGCTCCTTGTCGACCAGCTTGTTGTCACATACGGGATACTCGGCCAAATGTACTGAGGCCGATGCGCTGCCGGTCACAGCCGTAAGGTCACGGTACAGACGGTCCGAATAGAACGGTGCTATAGGTGACATGAGTCTTGCAACGGTCTCAAGGCAGGTATAGAGAGTCTGGTAAGCGGCCAGCTTGTCAGCGCTCATGCTGCTGCCCCAGTAACGGTCACGTGTAAGGTGAACATACCAGTTGGACAGGTAGTCGTTCACGAAGTTGGTGATGAGACGGCCGGCACGGGTAGGCTCGTAGTCGTCAAGGCTCTCGCGTACGCCCTTGGTCAGTGAGTTGAGCTCACTCAGTATCCAGCGGTCCATTACGGGACGCTCAGCTACAGGAATCCGGGCTGCGGAGTTGTCGAATCCGTCCACATTGGCGTACTGTGCAAAGAACTTGTATGTGTTGTGAAGTGTACCGAAGAACTTACGGGTAACATCCTTCACGCCCTCCTCATCGAACTTGAGGTTATCCCAAGGCTGGGCGTTGGTTATCATGTACCAGCGCAGGGCGTCACTTCCGAACTTCTCGATTGCCTGGAAGGGATCCACGGCATTGCCAAGACGCTTGGACATCTTGTTGCCGTTCTTGTCCAGAACCAGACCGTTCGATATCACGGTCTTGTATGATACGCCGTCCTTGATCATGGTGGCTATGGCATGCAGGGTGTAGAACCAACCGCGTGTCTGGTCCACGCCCTCGGCTATGAAGTCAGCCGGGAATACGGTGCCGTTGTCTATCAGTTCCCTGTTCTCGAACGGATAGTGCATCTGTGCGAAAGGCATGGCGCCGCTGTCGAACCATACGTCAATCAGGTCAGTCTCACGCTTCATCACACGGCCTGCCTCCGATACCAGCACGATATCATCGACATAAGGACGGTGGAGGTCTATCTTATCATAATTCTCAGCGGTATATACACCGGGCTGGAAACCTTTATCCTTGAACGGATTTGATTTCATCACGCCGGCCTTGACCGACTTTTCGATTTCGTTATAGAGTTCCTCAACAGAACCGATGCAGAGCTCATCGCCCTCATCGTTACGCCAGATAGGCAGCGGGGTACCCCAGTAACGGCTACGGCTCAGGTTCCAGTCGTTCAGGTTCTCAAGCCACTTGCCGAATCGGCCTGTACCGGTTGACTCGGGCTTCCACTTGATGGTGTCGTTGAGCTGCATCATACGCTCGCGGGCTGCCGAAGCCTTGATGAACCAGCTGTCCAGAGGATAGTAGAGCACCGGCTTGTCGGTACGCCAGCAGTGAGGATAGTTATGTACGTGTTTCTCGATCTTGAATGCCGTGCCCTGCTGTTTCATGCGGATGCACAGGTATACGTTCAGGTCCTCAGCCTTCTGAGCGGCAGCCTCGTCGTACTTGCCGCCCTCATTGAATTTGGGATCGTATGCGTTCTTTACGTATGCTCCCTGATACTCGTTATAGAGGCTCTGGTCCACGCAGTTCTTGACGAAGTCGGGATCGAGCTCATCCAGGAGCCAGTACTTACCGGTAAAGTCAACCATAGGACGTGTCTCCATCTTGCGGTTGACCATGAAGAGTGACGGTATGCCTGCAGCCTTGGCCACGAATGCGTCATCGGCACCGAATGTAGGTGCTATATGTACTATGCCGGTACCGTCTTCGGTTGTAACGTAGTCACCGGGAATTACGCGGAAACCTGCATCGGAAGTCCTGATTGAACCGTCCTCATCCTTATAGACGGGCTTAACCCAGGGGAACAGCTGCTTGTAGTGCATTCCTACCAGGTCCTTACCCTTGTACTCACCGACAATCTGATAAGGTACCACCTTGTCACCCTGTGCGTAAGAGTCAAGAGCCAGTTCTGCGCCCTTGGGATCAAGGTAAACGGAGAGTCTCTCCTTAGCCATTACGGCAGTCACGGGAGCTCCGGTATAGGGGTTATAGGTACGTACTGCAACATAGTCTATCTTGTTGCCTACGCAGAGTGCGGTGTTTGAAGGCAGAGTCCACGGTGTAGTGGTCCATGCCAGGAAGCAGGGTGTGCCCCAGCCTGTCATCTCGGGTTTGGGATCGGTCATCTCAAACTGGGCTGTGACGGTGGTGTCCTTGACGTCACGGTAGCAGCCCGGCTGGTTGAGCTCATGGCTCGAAAGACCGGTACCGGCAGCGGGTGAATAGGGCTGGATGGTATAGCCTTTATACAGGTAACCCTTGCCGTAGAGCTGCTTGAGCAGCCACCACAGGGTCTCTATGTAGCGGTTGTCATATGTGATGTAGGGGTTGTCCAGATCCACCCAGTAACCGATCTTCTGTGTCAGGTCACTCCAGTGCTCCTTGTACTTCATGACCTCGGTGCGGCAGTTCATGTTGTAGTCATCGACCGAGATCTTCTTGCCTATATCCTCCTTGGTAATGCCGAGTTTCTTTTCAACGCCCAGCTCAACGGGAAGTCCGTGGGTATCCCAACCGGCCTTACGGTTTACCTGGAAGCCGCACATGGTCTTGTAACGGCAGAATGTATCCTTGATGGTACGTGCCATGACGTGATGGATACCGGGCATTCCGTTTGCCGAGGGAGGACCCTCGTAGAATACAAAAGAGGGACAGCCCTCACGCTCCTTGATACTGCGGGCGAAAAGGTCTTCCTTCAGCCAATCTTCCAACACATCCTTGTTGACCTGCGACAGGTCAAGTTGTCCACGCTCAGCAAACTTTTTCATCACAACTATCTGATATATAGATATTTACAGTTAAAAACCGGGCTCCTGCCCAATAATTTGGCGCAAATTTACTCATTTTATTATTAAGAAGACCTCTCCGAGTAGGTTAATTTAGTAACTTCGCGGCTGAAAACAGACAGCGACCCAAAATGAACGTAGCCATTGTAAAATACAACGCCGGAAACATACGCTCCGTGATAGGAGCTTTGGGCAGACTCGGCGTCAATTATATGCTCACCGACAGGGAGGAGGAGCTCCGCAGCGCCGACAAGGTGATATTCCCCGGCGTAGGTGAAGCCAGCACCACCATGGAATACCTCAAGGCACATAATCTGGACAGGATAATCAAGGACCTCAAGCAGCCCGTACTCGGAATCTGCCTGGGCCAGCAGCTCATGTGCAGCCGCAGCGAGGAGGGTGACGCCCAGTGCCTTGGCATATTCGATGTACCCGTGCTCAAGTTCCAGCCCCAGCGTCATGAGGACAAGGTCCCCCACATGGGATGGAACACCATCGAGACCACGGGAGACGGCCTGTTCAAAGGGTTCGACAAACCTGAATTCGTATATTTTGTCCACAGCTTCTACGTTCCAGTATGCGAATGGACCGCAGCCAGGACAGAATACATAAATCCCTTCAGCGCATCGCTGCACAGGGACAACTTCTACGCCACCCAGTTCCACCCCGAGAAGAGCGGTGCCACAGGCGAGCGTATTCTTAAGAATTTTCTTGACATCTGAGAGCAATGGACATAATTCCTGCAATTGACATAATAGACGGCAAGTGCGTACGCCTGACCAAAGGTGACTACAACATCTGCAAGACCTACAGCGACAATCCTCTGGACATGGCGCTCAGGTTCCAGGATGCCGGCATAAGACGCCTCCACCTGGTAGACCTGGACGGTGCACGCAGCAAGCATATAGTGAACTACCCCACCCTTGAGTCAATCGCCACTCATACCGACCTGACCATTGACTTCGGCGGCGGCATCAAGGCCCGCACCGACCTGGAGACGGCGCTCGGATGCGGCGCTCACATGGTCACCGTAGGCAGCACCGCCGTAGAGCACCCCGAGCTTATGGAGGAGTGGATATCGGAATTCGGTCAGGAGCATATCATACTCGGGGCCGATGCCCGCGACGGCAAGATCTCGGTAAACGGATGGAAAGAGGACAGCGCCCTTGAACTCGATGATTTCATAGGCAGCTATATAAAGAAGGGAATCACCAAGGTGCTCTGCACCGATATAAACAAGGACGGCATGCTGCAGGGCCCGTCGGTTGAGCTCTACCGCCAGCTGCTCGCCAAGTTCCCCGACATCTATCTCATAGCCAGCGGCGGAGTGAGCTCCGTCGATGACCTGCACCGCCTCAGTGAGGCCGGACTGCCTGCCGCAATAGTAGGCAAGGCATATTACGAGGGCCGCATCACACTGGAGCAGCTCTCTGAACTTAGCCAGAATTGATCATGTTAGCAAAGAGAATAATACCCTGCCTGGATATCTGCAACGGACGCACCGTCAAGGGCACCAACTTTGTAAACCTGCGTGACGCCGGCGACCCCGTGGAGCTGGGCAAGCTCTACAGCGAGCAGGGTGCCGACGAGCTTGTGTTCCTGGATATCACAGCATCGTTCGAGGGCCGAAAAACATTTACAGAACTGGTAGAGCGCATAGCCGCGGAGATATCGATCCCGTTCACCGTGGGCGGAGGCATACACGAGCTCAAGGACGTGGAGCGTCTGCTCAGTGCCGGTGCTGATAAGGTATCGGTCAACTCAGCCGCCATCAAGAACCCCGACCTGATAGACCAGATCGCACTCAATTTCGGTTCACAGGTATGTGTGACCGCCATCGACGCCAAGCAGACACCCGAGGGCTGGCGCTGTTTCCTGAACGGAGGCCGCGTTCCTACGGAGCGCATGCTGTTCGAGTGGGCGCATGAGGCCGAGAGCCGCGGAGCCGGCGAGATACTGTTCACCAGCATGGACCATGACGGAGTCAAACAGGGATTTGCCAATGACGCCCTGCGCAGGCTCTCCGACGAGCTCACCATCCCCATCATAGCATCGGGAGGAGCAGGTGCCAAAGAGCATTTCCGCGACACTTTCATAGAGGGTCATGCCGATGCCGCACTGGCCGCCAGCGTTTTTCACTTCGGAGAAATACCAATTCCCGAATTAAAGCAGTACCTTTGCAGCTTGAATATTCCTATCAGATTATAATTTTACCATAAGATGGATATAAATTTTGAAAAATTGGGCGGTCTCGTACCCGCTATCGTTCAGGACAATGTGACACGCAAGGTCCTGATGCTTGGTTTCATGAACAAGGAGGCGTATGACAAGACCGTAGAGACCGGTAAGGTTACATTCTGGAGCCGCACCAGGAACACCCTTTGGACCAAAGGCGAGACCAGCGGCAATTTCCTTAACGTAAAAGAGATACTCCTTGACTGCGACCAGGACACCCTGCTCATCAAGGCACGTCCCGACGGTCCGGTATGCCACACAGGTGCCGACACCTGCTGGAACGAGAAGAACAGCGTGGACCTGAATTTCCTGTCATACCTGCAGGACTTCATCGACCGCCGTCACAAGGAGATGCCCGAGGGCTCATATACCACTTCACTTTTCAAGAGCGGCGTTAACCGCATGGCCCAGAAAGTAGGTGAAGAGGCTGTGGAGACCGTCATCGAGGCCACCAACGGAACAGACGACCGTCTCATCTATGAGGCATCGGACCTGATCTATCACCTCATCGTGCTGCTCACCTCAAAGGGTCACCGCATCGAGGAGCTTGCAGCCGAGCTCGTAAAACGCCACAAGGAATAAGAAACCTTTCAGCAAGAGATGGACATCATAGATTACCGTAACGTTGAGGTCCGCCAGGAGGAGATGTATGTCCTGGGCGACGTCACCTTCACTGTCCAGGAGGGTGACTTTGTCTATCTTATAGGCAAGGTCGGCTCCGGCAAGAGCTCCCTGTTCAAGACGCTCTACTGTGAGCTTGACGTGCTCTGCCCCATGCCTGACAGCCACGCCATCGTGCTCGGCATGGACCTTCAGAACATAAAGAAGCGCCAGATACCCCGCCTGCGCCGTCAGATGGGCATAGTATTCCAGGACTTCCAGCTTCTTACCGACCGCAACGTATTCGACAATCTTAGTTTCGTGCTCAAATCCACAGGCTGGAAAGACAAGAAACTCATCCATCAGAAAATATTCCAGGTACTCTCACTGGTAGGCATGGACACCAAGGGTTACAAGATGCCCCACGAGCTGTCAGGCGGTGAGCAGCAGCGCATATGCATAGCACGCGCCCTGCTCAACGACCCCAAGCTCATACTGGCCGATGAGCCCACCGGCAACCTGGACCCCGAGACCGGCCGTCAGATCATGGAGATCCTGCACAAGGTCGGCCAGAACGGAACTACCATCCTGATGATCACCCACAACCTGCAGTGGATAACCGACTTCCCGGGCCGCGTATTCAAATGCGAGAACCGCAAGCTGCTGACAGGAGCCGATCCCACGGCACCCGATGCAGAGCCGGAAGAGCAGGAACAACATTGAAGTAACACAAAAACGACCATAAGATGAAAGTATTGAAATTCGGCGGAACATCAGTTGGAACACCGCAGCGAATGAAAGAGGTTAGCCGCCTCGTCACAGAAGACGGACAGCAGAAGTTGGTTGTCCTGTCAGCCATGTCAGGCACGACAAATTCACTTGTAGAGATTGCACAGTACCTTTACGGCGGTAACAAGGCCGGAGCCGATGACGTAATCAACCGTCTGCGCCAGAAGTACTACGCTCACGTTCCCGAGCTCCTGAGCAAGAAGGAGAACCAGGACGACGTACAGAAATTCCTTGAAGAGAAATTCGCATTCCTCCAGTCATTCTCAAAGGAGAACTTCACCGAGAAGGAGGAGAAGATCATACTTGCCCAGGGTGAGCTGATTTCAACCTACATGGTTACCAGCTACCTCAAGGAGCAGGGCATCAAGGCAGCCCTCCTGCCCGCCCTCGACTTCATGAAGACCGATGCCGATGCCGAGCCCGACATGACATTCATCGCCGAGCACGCCGCAGCACAGCTCAAGTCAGTACCCGGCATGCAGATCTATATCACACAGGGTTTCATTTGCCGCAACGACAACGGTGACATAGACAACCTGCAGCGCGGCGGCAGTGACTATACAGCCTCCATCCTGGGCGCAGCCATCAAGGCCGACGAGATCCAGATCTGGACCGATATAGACGGCATGCACAACAACGACCCCCGCGTGGTTGACAAGACACAGCCCGTACGTCACCTCCACTTTGAGGAGGCTGCCGAGCTGGCCTACTTCGGAGCCAAGATCCTCCACCCCACCTGCATCCAGCCCGCCAAGGCAGCAGGCATACCGGTACGTCTGCTCAACACCATGGAGCCCTCAGCACCCGGCACACTCATTGACAACCGCAATGAGCCCGGCCGCATAGCAGCCGTAGCCGCCAAGGACAACATCACCGCCATCAAGATCAAGTCAAGCCGCATGCTTCTGGCCCACGGCTTCCTCAAGAAGGTGTTCGAGGTATTCGAGACCTACCGCACATCGATCGACATGATCTGCACATCGGAGGTAGGCGTGTCAATGTCAATCGACAACATAAAGCATCTGGATGAGATCGTAAACGAGCTCAAGAAATACGGCACCGTAACCGTAGACCACGACATGTGCATCGTCTGCGTGGTAGGTGACATGAACTGGGAGAACCTGGGATTCGAGTCAAGAGCCACCGATGCCCTGGCCGATATCCCCGTCCGCATGATCTCATACGGCGGCAGCAACTACAACATATCATTCCTCATCAAGGAATCCGATAAGAAAGCTGCCCTGCAGCGCCTCAGTGACGTACTCTTTAACAACAAATAAAGATGCGCACACCGTTTTACCAGTATGACCTGGGGATACTTGAAAATACCCTCAAGTCAATCGAGGAATGCACACAGCTGCATAGCAACTGGCACGTACACTACGCCATCAAGGCCAATGCCAACCCCCTGCTGCTCAAGCACATCAAGGAGTACGGCCTGGGTATTGACTGCGTAAGCGGCGGTGAGATCCAGGTTGCCATGGACAACGGTTTCCCCGCCTCGTCGATAGTATTCGCAGGCGTAGGCAAGGCTGACTGGGAGATTGACCTGGCACTCAAGGCCGGCATACTCTGCTTCAACGTGGAGTCAGAGGCCGAGCTTGACGTGATTGCCGAGCGCTGCTCAGCCCTGGGCAAGACCGCTCACATAGCCTTCCGCGTGAACCCCGATGTCGATGCCCACACCCATGCCAACATAACCACCGGTAAGGCAGAGAACAAGTTCGGAATTGAGATTCCCATGCTTCTGCCCATCATCCGCAAGGCTATAGATAACCCCTGCTTCATATTCGAGGGACTGCATTTCCACATAGGATCACAGATCCTTGACATGGAGCCTTACCGTCTGCTCTGCCAGAAGGTCAACGCCCTGCAGGATCACCTTGAGAATGAGGGCATCAAGGTGAACAGCATCAACGTAGGCGGTGGCCTGGGTATTGACTATGTCAACCCCGAGCAGAACCCCGTACCTGACTTCAAGCAGTATTTCAGCATATTCGAGAGCGACCTCAAGCTCCGCCCCGGACAGCAGCTCCACTTTGAGCTGGGCCGTGCGGTGGTAGCACAGTGCGGACGCCTTGTCACCAAGGTGCTCTACGTAAAGCAGGGTACCATCAAGAAGTTCGCCATCGTGGACGCCGGATTCACCGAGCTCATACGCCCCGCCCTCTACGGAGCGCATCACAAGATCGTGAACCTGACCTCCAAGGGTGAGCTGCAGAAATATGACGTGGTAGGCCCCATCTGCGAGTCATCCGATGTATTCGGCAAGGACGAGATGCTGCCCGAGACACACCGCGGCGACCTGATAGCCCTGCTGTCAGCCGGTGCCTACGGTGAGGTCATGTCATCACAGTACAACTGCCGTCCTCTCCCCCCTGCCGAGGCAGGCAAATTCTAAGGTATGAGGATAAGAGATATTCTCCTTACAGCACTGACAGTTGCCGTCATCTCATGTAAAGATGGCGGCGCTGCTGCTTTTGAGGGTTGGGATACCGCTCCAGCTGACCTTAGCGAGGTCCGTGAGCGCTGTCTTGACGCCCTCAGTATGGACGAGCCCTTCGTGACCGATTTTGAAGGTCTGGACATCTACTCCTACGGAATGCCGGTGCCCGGTTCAGATTATCTCATTCCCGATACCATAACCCTAACCGCTCCCGCTTACAGAGGAGCCGTGGACCGATACAACTCCTATCTCACGGCCCACAACATATGGAGCCAGTATGACCTCTTCACGGTTTGCCGTGACAACGGTTACGCCGACCCGTTCGTAAACATCATGGAGAACATCATGGGATTCAATACCGATACTCTCCGTGACCGGTCCGTGAAAGTCCAGCTGGACAAGGCCAAGAAAGCCCTCTGCAGGGAGATCGGTTCGACCGCCTTCGGTGCATCGGACGAGAATCCTGCCGCCACCTTTGACAAGGTCCTTGAGATCCTGGCCTCCGAGCCCTTCATATCCCCTCAGGACAAGACATGGAGCCGCGCCATAGCGGAGCAGCTCTCATGGAGGAAATACCTGGACTCCGACTACTGCAGACTCACCAACGGCATATCGTCCAAGGACTCGCTCTCCAGGGTGTTCCTTGACGCCGTAACAGCTGCGCCCTCACTTGAGGAGCAGTGCGCCATAGCCCTCTCATCGGTCGGAAAGGTGCCGGGTGAGGTGGTGTTGCCGGTCATGCGCGAGTTGCTTTCATCGGGTCGATACACCCCTTACCAGTTCATCATGTGGCTGGGATGGCGCAGCGCCGAGCAGTATTTTTTCTTTGGCACGCCGCGTGACGCACGTATGGCCGAGGAGCTCTACAACATGGTACGCCGTGATGCGTTCCTAAGCGCTCTCCGTTATGCCGATACCCATCCCTCCGACAAGACGGCAGCCGTCATACTGGAACTCTTCTGTACTACAGGAAACATAGTCCGGAACGGCAGCTACCCCTATGGTAACGATGCCGTCCCGGACTACGATATGGTGTTCGGAAACTGATCAGAACTTCCAGAGCAGACCCACTGACACGGGTACGTCTGCGTAATAATCACCCTGATACTCCATCAATCCCACGCCTGCGCTCAGGTCTATGGCCATGTTCCTGGTAATGAACCAGTCATAAACCGCGTTGCATGTGATAAAGTTCTCGTCATTCTCGTAAACGGCAGGTTTGCCGCGGAGCTGGAGTGAGAATGCACCCAGGTCGAATCCCACACCTGCGCTCCAGGTGAATCCCGGATCGAACATACGTGCCTCATTCAGCGAGCCGGTCGTAAATCCCATGTCACCGATGAATGAGAAACCGCCGTAGTGACCTATCCTGGCCTTTACCTGCAGGACGTTACGCAGGCTTCCGGTCTGTGTAAAATACTGGACCTGAGGTGACAGTGATACATACGGGAACCTGTCATCGGGCTTATCCCAGTTCTTGACGACAGCCACAAGCATACCGGCCGATGCCACAGCAACGGCAGCCACGCCTATTATGATGGCGGCATCATCAACCTTGTCAAGGTTTATATCCGATGAGCCTGAACGTCGGCGGTCGGGAGTAGTGACGCGGCGTGAAGGTGTGGCAGGGCGTACGTAGTTGTCATAACTGCGTCCGCGGTAGTAGGTGGCGCGGTGGAACACGTCGAACCAGAACAGGTCATGATAGAAATCGAACAGGTCTATCATGAGTGCGGCCAGCAACGGGTCGTTGGGGTCCTCGGTGCGGTATATCTCACCGTTCTCCTGAACGGCGGCATATATGACCTTGTCTATTACCACCTCGCTCACAGGCTTCTCGACCGGAGTCGGATCGAACACCTGAGCCACGGAATCGGGCATGACCAGATCGAACATCTGGGAGTTGGTGTTATCGGTATAATTGAAATGGAACTGTGCCGTTACCTCGGCAGGGCAGTTCTTGAACATGGTCAGATAATCCAGGCTGTCAGCACCTGTCTCAACCACGCCCCAGACCATGATGTTCTGGTCAATTTTCTCCTCTTTGGCAGCCCTTATCGATACATAGGGAAGTATCAGGGCAATCATCATTAACAAACTCTTTTTCATAACTTTAGAATTACATACGGCTATCCTGCCGTCCTAAACCGAGACAAAGGTAATGCAAGAAATTTTCCCTGTCGGGGTAAATTCCCTAAAAGAAAGGGGGAAATATCCTACTCTCACAAATGGCGTCCGCTGTTTGAATAATTTTTAAAATTATGTATATTTGCATAACTCTACGCCCTATTCAAGCATAAACATGAGAAAAAGCTTAATTATAACCTTGCTCGTCAGCCTGATGGCAGTCACGGCGCGGGCACAGGAAAAATTCATATTTACTCCGCAATGGACAGCCCAGGCACAGTTTGCCGGTTACTACGTAGCCTTGGAGAAGGGGTTCTACAAGGATCTGGGGCTCGACGTGGAGATTGTCCACCCCTCTGTAACCCAGTCTGCCATAAACCGCATACAGAACAACGAGAGTCATGCCACCACACTCCAGCTGGCCCAGGCCATGGAGATAGTAGGTGACGGAATTCCCCTTGTGAACATACTACAGACCTCCATGAACAATGCCATGGTCATTGTATCGCGCCGAGGCAAGAACCCTCTGGAACAGCAGGGTGAGAAGGTCGGCATATGGCAGGCCGGATTCGGTCAGATTGCCATCTGCATGAGTATCAACGACAACCTGGGCTACCGTTGGGTACCCTTTGCCAACAATGTAAACCTCTTTATTGAGGGTGCAGTCGATGCCACCCTGGCCATGAGCTACAACGAGTACTACCAGCTCAAGCAGACCGGCATAGAGTTTACTGAGGATAATGTATACCGTTTCTGCGACCACGGATACAACATACAGGAGGACGGCCTGTACATGACTCTGGAATACTACAACAAGCATCAGGACCAGGCCCGCAGGTTCGCCGACGCCAGCCGTAAAGGTTGGGAGTACGCCATGGAGAACCCGGAGGAGACTCTCGACATAGTCATGCGCATGGTGCAGAAAAACAACATTCCTACCAACTCTGTGCTCCAGAAGCTCATGCTTGACGAGGTCATCAGACTCCTTCATGACCGCGAATCGGGCAAAGCCGAGTTCCGTCTGCGTAAGGACATGGTCGACAAGGCCAGCCGTTACATGTATGAGATAGGAATGCTCAACCGCCCTGTCACATATGAGGAAATCCTAGCCAAATGAATACGGACATGAAACAGGAAAAGCAGAAATCACTTTCAACCAGACTCAGTATCTGGATCGTGCTGTTTGCAGCTGTCATATTCATAGCTGCGCTGGGAGTCTTCTTTGCGGAGTCACGCAACGCCGTACGCCGTGAGGCCATCAACAACGCCACACAGGTGCTGGACAACACCGTCCAGCGTGTGGACAACATACTCAAAGGTGTCAAGGTGGCAACTGAGAACACCGCATGGCTGGTAGGCCGTCACCTTGACGAGCCCGACTCCATGTTCACCTACTGCCGCAGCATACTCCAGAACAACCCCAACCTGAACGGATGCTCCATAGCTTTTGAGCCTTTCCATTACAGGCAGAAGGGACTCTATTTCTCGGCCTACGCGCTCAACGAAAACGGCCGCATACAGACCACCCAGGAGGGTAACGACCACTACCAGTATTTCTACCTTGACTGGTACCAGCTTCCCAAACTGCTCGACCGTCCCTGCTGGACAGAGCCGTTCAGGGACTTCAACCCCGAGGATATCTACTCCAAGGAGATGATTATCTCCTACTGCATCCCCATCAAGGATACGGATCAGAGATATATCGGAACCATGTCGGTCGACCTCTCGCTCGACTGGCTCTCCAAGACCATATCGGCAGTAAAGCCCTACCCCAACTCATACAGCATCATGATCGGTAAGGGCGGTACATTCTTTGTACACCCCGACTCATCCAAGCTGTTCTACCAGACCATATTCACACAGACCATGCTTGAGCCCGACTCATCCGTCATCAATCTGGGTCATGACATGCAGGCCGGTCTGGAGGGCGTACGTCAGATGGATATCGACGGTACGAACAGCTACGTATTCTTCAAGCCTCTGGCCGAGACCGGATGGAGCGTAGGTATAGTTTGTCCCGCCAGTGACATATTCGGCGGATATTTCCGTCTCATCAACTCCATCATCGGTATCGTGATCGTGGGACTGCTGCTCATGCTCATGGTATTCAGCAGCATCATAACCAAACAGCTCGAGCCGCTTGAGGACCTGGTTTATCAGGCAGAGACCATCGCATCGGGTAACCTGCTGGAGGAACTGCCCGAATACACCCACAATGACGAGATAGGACTGCTCAACAAGTCGTTCCGCAACATGCAGCTCTCTATCGTGAACCAGATGGAGGAGCTCAAGAAGGTGAACGAACAGAAAGGTCGCATACAGAGCGAGCTCAAGATTGCGCGTGACATACAGATGGCCATGCTGCCCAAGATATTCCCGCCCTACCCGGACCGTGACGACATTGACGTATTCGGCAAGCTGACACCTGCCAAGGAGGTGGGCGGCGACCTGTTCGATTTCTACATCCGTGACGAGAAGCTCCTGTTCTGCATAGGCGACGTATCGGGCAAGGGCGTTCCGGCATCGCTCTACATGGTGGTAACCAGGGCTCTGTTCCGAACCATATCGGCCCATGAGTCATCACCGAGCAAGATAATTCAGAACCTCAACGAGGTCATGTCAAAGGGCAACGAGTCCAATATGTTCGTGACCATGTTCATAGGTGTGCTTGACCTGCCTACCGGACGTCTGCATTACTGCAACGCCGGACATGACGCGCCTCTGCTTATAGGCAACACCGGTGCCGGCATGCTTCCGGTTGACTCCAACCTGCCCGTAGGCGTGCTTCCGGAGTGGAAATTCAGCCTGCAGGAGACGCTTCTTGATCCCGATACCACCATATTCCTGTACACCGACGGACTGACCGAGGCCGAGAACATAGACCACAAGCAGTTCGAGATGTCACGTATGGTTGAGCTGGCCAAGAGCATGCAGAAGGCCGGTACGTTCACACCCACATTCGTGGTCAATGAGATGACTGAAAAGGTACAGGCATTCGTAGGTGAGGCCGACCAGAGTGATGACCTTACCATGCTGGCCATCCAGTACACCAAGCACCATAAGGACATAGTCTATCAGCACAGCCTCACGCTGACCAACGACCTCAAGCGCGTGCCCCGTCTGAACGCATTCATCGATGAGGTATGTGAGGCCAACGGGTTCGATATGTCCACCACCATGCAGATAAACCTGGCCATTGAGGAGGCGGTAGTCAACGTCATGAACTACGCCTATCCCGAGGGTACCAAGGGTGACATAAACGTAGAGGCCAAGTCCAACGGCGAGGTGATGAAATTCATAATACGTGACACCGGCGTTCCGTTTGACCCGACCGTGAAGGAGGAGGTCGATATCACCCTCAGCGCCGAGGACCGTGAGATAGGCGGCCTGGGCATACATCTGATACGCCAGATTATGGACAATATAAACTACGAGCGTACTGAAGGCCATAACGTGCTCACATTAACCAAGAAATTGCCAAAATAAAGATGCTGATACCACTTTCCGTTTTTAACATCGACCTTTCTGCGAGCAACCTGATACTGTTCGTATCGCTGCTTATGTTCGTGGCTATCCTGGTAGCCAAGATCGGAACCAAATACGGTGTCCCTACCATGTTGCTGTTCCTGGTTCTGGGTATGCTGGCCGGTGAGGACGGACTGGGCATAAAGATAGAGAGCCTGCATGTGGCTGAGTTCCTGGGCCATTTTGCCATGACCATCATCCTTTTGTCAGGCGGTCTGGAGACATCGATGGAAGAGACCAGGCCCATCATAAGGAAAGGTATATCCATGACCACCCTGGGCATGTTCATCACCATTGCCCTTACCGGTGTGTTCATCTATTACGTATGGGGTGACCGCATAGGAGGAGCCGGCAAGACCATCATGGGCTGCATGCTTCTGGCTGCAGTCATGTCATCGACCGATTCCGCATCGGTGTTCTCCATACTCAGGAGCAAGCGCCTGTCACTACGCGAGAACGTAGGTCCCATCCTGGAACTTGAATCGGGAAGTAACGACCCCACCGCATATGTGCTCACCATCCTTATAGTCCAGATCATGGACGTCATGGAGACCCAGGCAGGCACAGGAGCCACTTGGACGGTGATACTTCACGGAGCATGGGTGTTGGTGAACCAGATAGCCATGGGATTCGCCATGGGTTGCGCTATCGGATACGGAGCCCGTTGGCTGCTCACCAGGATACATCTGCCCAACGGCTCGCTCTACTCCATCCTCATACTCAGCATAGCCATGTTCGCCAACGGTGCCACATCCTATCTGGGTGGTAACGGACTGCTGGCCCTCTACATATCGGCCATCATAATGGGTAACACCAAACAGATGCCTTTCCGCAAGGAGGTGCTCCAGTTCTTTGACGGAATCACATGGCTCTCACAGCTAATTATGTTCCTTCTGTTAGGACTGCTGGCCAAGCCCACGCAGATGCCTCACATCATTGTGCCTGCGCTCTTTATCGGACTGTTCATCATGATCGTGGCACGTCCCGCCGGCATCATACTGAGCCTGCTGCCGTTCAAGGGCCTCTCGTTCAGGGCCAAGCTGCTGGCATCGTGGGTAGGACTCAAGGGAGCCGGCCCCATACTGTTCGCCCTCTATACCGTAATTGAGGGAGTGGACGGTTCAAACGAGATATTCAACATCGTGTTCTGCATAACCCTGCTCTCGCTGCTCCTGCAAGGCATGACACTCTCCCCCATGGCTCACCTGCTCAACATGAGCATTGATGATGACCCTGAGGTTGAGACATTCGGCATGGAGATACCGGAGGAGATGGGAATTCTGCGTGACCATATCGTCACGACCGATGACCTGGAACGCGGCGCCACCCTGAGGGAGCTGCATCTGCCGCACGGAATCCGTGTGGTCATGGTAAGGCGCGGTCCCAAATACATAGTACCTCACGGAAGCCTCAAGCTCATGGAGGGCGACAGGCTCGTGATACTCATGGGAGATACTGAAGATTAATTGACAATTAAATAATTGATAAAGTATGGAAGTTAAGATCACCACACAGGACTCCGTCACCACAGCACAGCTGATCGGACGTCTTGACACACCCGCATCACAGGAGATTAGCGGAGACTTTGAGAACCTTACCAAGTATGCCGCCGGCACAGTCATTCTGGACTGCACCCAGCTGGAGTACATCTCCAGTTCCGGTCTGAGACTCTTTCTGTCACTGAGAAAGGCAGCCGCATCAAAGGGTGGTAAGGTAATTGTAAAGGCCATCAACAACGAGATCCGCTCGGTGTTCATGATGACCGGATTCCTGAACCTGTTCGAGATTCAGGACTGATACTGCAGGGATAAAAGAGACCCGGGCTCTCCGTTTGGTTGGGGAGCCCGGGTCTCTTGCTTTATTCTGTTGCGGTGTCAGGCGTATCGGGAGACTCATCGTCATCGTCAGGGAGCTGTTCCTGGAGCTGAGGTATGGGATTGCGCGAGCTCTGCTTGGCACCCAGCTTCTGCAGTTTTCCGCAGGTCTGTATTATGCTCTGACCGCTCGGCAGGAGTTTCTTCTCACCTGCCTCATAGGCCTTGCCGGCATTCTCAAGAGCCTTGCCTATGGCCTTGTATCGGTCCATGAACTGGCCCACGCGGTCCATCATCTCATTTGCCAGCTCGTAGACCTTCTCATGATTCTCAGCCTGACGTATCTGGGTCCATGTCATGTTGATTATGCGAAGGGCGGCGAACAGGGTCTGCTCATCGGCTATATAGACGTTTTTCTCCATGGCGTTGCGCCACAGGTCGGGTTGGGCCTTGACGGCGGTCCACAGGGCGCCTGTATTGGGGACGAACATTATCACATAGTCCATCTTGATCTTGGGCGGCTTGACGTATGACGAATAGTCCTTGGCCGATAGTTCCTTGACATGTTTCTGGATGCTGTCCACATGAGCCTTGAGGAATCGCTGGCGCTCGTTCTCGTCATCCGAGTTCACATAATCCATGAATGCCGTCAGGGAGACCTTGGAGTCAATGATGACATCACGCTCCATATCCAGATGAAGTATCACGTCGGGACGCATGCTGTGTTCGGAATCATTGCGGACCACATCGCCGGCAGCATCACGGATTGATGACTGGAGATCATAATGTACGCCCTTGGTCAGACCCTGTGATTCAAGCAGCTCGTCAAGTATTATCTCGCCCCAGTTGCCCTGTACGCGTCCGGCGTGGCGGAATACACGTGTCAGTTCATCGGCACTCTGCTTGGCGGCGGCACTCTGACGCATCATGTTCTCCGCCTGGGTCTTGATCTCACTGCTTATGGAGGTCTGCTTGAGGGTATTCTCCTGCATGGCCTCCTTCATCTTGTCAATGGTCTCCTTGAGGGGATTGACTATCTGCCCTATGCTGCTGTTGCTGGAGGCGGCAAACTCCTCCTGGCGTTTCTTGAGCATCTGCTCGGTGGCGGTACCCATCTGGGCCGTGACCTTGGCTATGGTCTCATCGAACTTGGACTGCTGGGCTGCCATGAGTTCCTGGGTGTGTGACTGCCACTCCTCACGGGAACGGGCCAGTCGGGCATCGGACTCGTCCTTGTCTTTCTTAAGCTGCTCGTCCTTAGCCTCCAGCTGTTTTGCGAGCATGGCGGCCTGCGCCTCGAGCTCCGCCTCCCTCTTGCGGTTACGGCCGAGAAGGAATCCCACGAGTGCTCCCAGAGCCGCGAACAGTATGTATAACAATATCTCCATTTGTACAGCGAATGATTACGTTTGCAGTTGTAAATATAAGCATTTAATCATTGTCAAGCCAAAGAAAAAAATATCTTTGCAGATGTAACATCAATATGTACGGACTATGCCAAAGACCAGACATCTCGATCCTCACTGCGAGGCAATACTTGAGGAATACCAGAGTAATCTTCCACGATTCAGAGAGGTTGAACAGACTGTCAAGCAGAAGCTGAGCGACACGTTCCGCGAGGCCGGGCTGCTTGTGGCTGCCATTGAGTCACGCGTCAAGGCATATGACTCGCTGGCCGGCAAGCTGGAACTCAAAGGGCAGAAATACAAGAGCCTGGCCGATATAACCGATATCCTGGGCCTGCGTGTCATTACCTTCTATATCGATGACGTGGACAAGGTGGCATCGGCCGTGGAGAAACTGTTCGAGATAGACTGGGAGAACACCATCGACAAGCGCAAGATACATGAGATTGACAGCTTTGGCTATCTCTCGCTGCATTACATATGCTCCGTGCCCGGTTTCCCCTACCGTTTTGAGATTCAGATGCGCACACTGCTGCAGCATGCATGGGCCAACATGGACCATGACACCGGTTACAAGTCGGGCGTGGAGATTCCCAAACGCTACTTGCGTAACATGAGCCGTCTGGCAGGTATGCTGGAGCTGGTCGATGACGAGTTCAGCAAGATACGCATAGAGCTCACCGACTACCGCCGCAAGGTGCAGTCGCTCGTGCGTTCCGGCAACCTTGACGAGGTGCCGCTTGACGGTGACACGTTCCGCAGCTACCTGGAACTGGAGCCGTTCAGCCAGCTCAACAAGCGTATCGCAGCCATGAACCAGGCCGAGATACAGGATGTATCGATCCTGCCCTACCTGGCCGTGTTCAAGGGCATCGGACTCAAGACCCTTGGCGATATCGCCACCGTAATCAAGGAGTATTCAGAGGGTGCATATCAGATTGCCTGCTATCAGATAGGACTCACCGACCTGGATATAATCTCATCGTCCATCGGCCCGCAGGACCTCTGCATTGCCTATATACTCAAGAACGGAGGCGGCAAGGCCGGTATCAGGCATATGTTTGACCTGCTTAACGGCGAGTCAGAGAGTAATGATATGATGGCGGAGATGCTTCTGGAACAGTCCAAGGGCCTGCCTTTTATGAACAAATAAACCTATATGGCTAACAAACCGTTAGACACCGCATTTCTTGACCGCGCCATAGAGTTCGCGGTAAAAGCCCATGCCGGCACAGAACGCCGAGGCAAGGGATTTCCCTACGTAGTACACCCGCTTGAGGCCATGGCTATCGTGGCCACCATAACATCGGACCAGGAGCTGCTGGCCGCCGCCGCGCTTCATGACACGGTTGAGGACACAGACGTCACTCTGGAGCAGATCCGTAAGGAGTTCGGTGACCGTGTGGCGCAGCTGGTCAATGTTGAGAGCGTGGGCGATGACGAGGGCACGTGGCATGAGCGCAAGCGGAAAGCCATTGACCGCATAGCCGCCGCTCCGCTCGATGCCAAGATCGTAGCCTTGGGGGACAAGCTCTCCAACATGCGTGCCATAGCGCGCGACTACTACCTTCAGGGCGATTCCCTATGGAGCCTTTTCCACGCCAGCGATCCCAAGGACCACGAGTGGCACTACCGCGGACTGGCCGATGCCCTTAAGGAGCTCAAGGACACGTTCGCATATCAGGAATTTGAATGGTTGATTGAAAAAGTCTTCAGTAAGAAATGATTGATCCCGTAAAAATATCACTCAGTGACTATGTGCTCTCCGGCGGAGGTGCCAACGGAGAGAGTTATGACCACAAGACCGACCCCGGGGTCATGCTCAAGCTCTATTTTCCGGGCAAGATCCAGCAGCCCTATGACGAGATGATGATGGCCCGCAAGGTCTATGAGCTGGGCATACCGTCACCCGAGCCCGGCGACCTGGTGGTAACTGAGGACGGCCGCTACGGCATACGGTTCCGCCGCATCCTCGGCAAGAAATCATATGCCCGCGCCACCGGTGACAACCCGGCCCTGGTGGGTCAGTACGCCCAGGAGTTCGCCCAGATGTGCAAACAGCTCCATACGGTCCATGTTGACACCACCCGGTTCGAGAACGTAAAGGACCGATACTACCGTCTGCTCGAATCCAACCCCTTCTTTACCCCGCAACAGAAGGACCGCATAGGCAAGTTCATATCCGATGCCCCCGACTCCGACACCGCCATCCACGGTGACCTGCAGTTCGGCAATGCCATATTCACCGACACAAGCCGCTATTTCATAGACCTGGGTGATTTCTGCTACGGTTACAGCCTCTTTGACGTGGGTATGGTTTACCTGTGCTGCTGTCTGAGCCATGCTGATTTCATTGAGGAGACCTTCCATATGCCCAAGCCGGTAGCCATTAAGTTCTGGCAGGAGTTTGCCGTCGCTTACTTTGGCCAGGACCGTCCGCTCAAGGATATAGAGGAGGAGATACGCCCTTATGCCGGCCTCAAGACCCTCATCGTGGAGCGTGACACCAACTGCCCCATGCCGGAGCTCCGTGAAGGAATGGCATCACTTCTTTGAGGGGGCCAAAGGGGACGGTTCTATTTGGCTCCTTTTTTGAAAAAGGGGCCAAATAGAACCGTCCCCTTTGGCCCCCTTCCGCTATTCAAAGCGAATTGACTTGGAGGGAACTATGCGCGAAATCACTGCGCACGGTATGAGCATCATGAGCATGGAGAGGAGGAACATCACCACGTTGAGGATGATGAGCCAGCCCAGACCCACCTGCATGGGAACGCTGTCCAGGTAATAGTTTACCGGATCGAGCGGGATAATATGCAGCCACTGCTGAGTCAGGCAGATTGCCAGGGCCACGACATTACCTATCACCATACCTTTTATAATGATGTACGATGCCAGGCGCATGAATATGGCACGCACCGTACGGTTTGACGCACCCATGGACTTGAGCGTGCCTATTGTGGCAGTACGCTCGAATATGATTATGAGAAGGCCCGATATCATGGTGAATCCCGCTATACCCAACATCAGGGTCAGGATTATCCATACGTTGAGGTCGAGCACATCGAGCCATGCGAACAGGCCGGCATGTGAGTCGTAGAGAGTCTGTACCAGGAAGCTGTCGCCGGTGGTCTCCTCCAGTTCGTTGATCACGTCACGAACCTGACCATATCCCTCATCGACCTTGCTGACATCGGTCAAACCTATCTCCAGGCCGCTGTACTCATAACTCTCCCAGTCATTCATGCGCTGAAGCAGGTGCATATCGGTAATACCCATCAGCCTGTCATACTCCACGAATCCCGATTCATATATTCCGGTTACCGTGAGGCGTCTTATACGCACCTGGTCCTGCATGAAATAGACATCGGCCCTGGAGCCCACGTCAAGTCCGAGCATGCCGGCTATCGTCTCTGAGAGTATTATCCAGTTGTTGCCCAGTGAATCCTGAGGTTCGGGGAATCCGCCTTTTACCATGTACTCGTTCAGGAACGTGCGGTCGTAAAGGTTGTTGACGCCCTTGAGCATGAAGCCGTGGAAGGCCTCATCGGTCCTTATTATACAGGGTTTGCTCACGTAGGGCTGTACGTGCTCTATCGTGCTTTGTGAAAGGAGGGTCTGCATTGTGGTGGCCGTGCAGGTCACGGGGTCCTCGATCGTGCCCAGGCCGGTGTGATAGTTGGTTACGGTGATGTGCTGGGAGAATCCCATCACCTTGTCGCGTATCTGGCCCTTGAATCCGCGGGTCACTGCCATGGTGATTATCATGACCGCCAGACCCACCGCAATGCCTGCCGTGGCTATGATGATGGCCGGACGCGAGCCGCCTTTTACGCCCTCGTCCCTACCATACAGACGTCTGGCCAGAAACTTCTCCATAACTGACCGCGAAGATAAATATTTTTTTTGCACACCGGGGACGGTTCCTACTGTTTAAGTTTTATACATTTGCATAAAACTGCAACATTAGGGACGGTTCCTAATGTTGCAGTTTTCCCGCAAAACTATAACATTAGGAACCGTCCCCAATGTATTAATTTTATTATGAGAAAGATTTGGTTTGTTCTTTTCCTTCTGATCACACTCTCGATTCAGGCCAGAGAGATCCAAAACTTTAATGAAGGCTGGAAGTTCGCCCTGAACATCCCGGAGAGCGAAAACCCCGCAGAACCTAAGTTCAATGACCGTGACTGGCGCACCCTTGACCTGCCCCATGACTGGGCCATAGAGGGCGACTTTGACGAGCACAACCCCTCCGGAACCGGCGGCGGCGCACTGCCCGGTGGCACAGGCTGGTACCGCAAGAGCTTCAAGGTCGACAAAAAGGACAAGGGACAGAGTGTAAGCATTGAGTTTGACGGCGTCTATATGAACAGCTCGGTCTACATAAACGGACACCTGCTCGGCACCCGCCCCTACGGATACATATCGTTCAGCTACGACCTGACCCCTTACCTGAACTGGGGCGGAAAGAACGTGATAGCCGTTAAGGTCGATAACTCCGACCAGCCCAACAGCCGATGGTACTCCGGCTGCGGCATATACCGCGACGTGAGGATCGTAAAGACCAACCCGGTGCACATCGCCCAATGGGGTACATACATAACCACAACAATAAATGATGAGTATACAGTCGTTGACGTTGACCTGACCATTGAGAACGACAGTCCCGATCCGGCCGAAATTTCCATATGGTCCACTATAGTCGATGCCAATCGCAAGGGAATCTCCCAGATGGCAGACCATATGATTGCCACAAACGGCACAAACACCTTCAAGCAGCATGTATACATGACTGACCCTCACCTGTGGAGTGTCGATGACCCGTACATGTACACCATGATTACCGAGATAAGGGTGAACCAGAAAACCATTGACACATATGTAACCCCGTTCGGCATACGCACCATAGAGTTCCGCGCCGACAGCGGATTCTACCTGAACGGCGAGCATGTACTCATAAACGGAGTCTGCAACCACCACGACCTGGGCTGCCTGGGCGCCGCGACCAACCGACGCGCCATAGAACGCCAGCTCGAGATACTCAAGGCAATGGGCTGCAACGGAATCCGATGCTCCCACAACCCGCCCTCACCCATCCTGCTGGACCTCTGCGACCGCATGGGATTCCTGGTCATGGATGAAGGCTTTGACATGTGGCGCCGCCGCAAGACCGACCGCGACTACGCCCGTTTCTTTGACGAGTGGCACGAGCGTGACCTGACCGACCTGGTGGTACGTGACCGCAACCACCCCAGCATAGTGCTTTGGAGCATCGGCAACGAGGTACTCGAACAGTGGTCCGATGCCAAGGCCGATACCCTGTCGCTTGAACAAGCCAACCTCATACTGAACATGGGACACAGCGAGGACCAGCTGGCCCAGGAGGGTGAGATGAGCGTCAACTCCCTCATCACCGCCCGTCTGGCCGAGATCATAAAGAAACTCGACCCCACCCGTCCCGTCACAGCCGGCTGCAACGAACCCAGCCCAGGCAACCACCTGTTCCGATCGGGCGCCATCGACGTGATAGGTTACAACTACCACAACCAGAACGTGCCGTCCGTGCCTCGCCTTTTCCCCGGCAAGCCGTTCATCATCACCGAGAGCGTATCGGCCCTGATGACACGCGGTTTCTACGAGATGCCGTCGGACAAGATGATGCAGCGCCCAGCCCGCTGGGACCGTCCCTACTTTAACGAGACATTCTCATGCTCGGCCTACGACAACGTACGCACCCCGTGGGGCAGCCATCATGAGGACAACCTCATATTCCTGAACTCCCAGCCCTTCGTGGCCGGCCAGTACATCTGGACCGGATTCGACTACATAGGCGAGCCCACCCCCTACGGCTGGCCCGCCCGCAGCTCATATTTCGGCATAGTTGACCTGGCCGGATTCCCCAAGGACGTCTACTATCTCTACCAGTCCGAATGGACCGATACCCCCGTCCTGCACCTGTTCCCCCACTGGAACTGGGAGCCCGGCGAGCAGGTTGACATGTGGTGCTACTACAACAACGCCGATGAGGTGGAGCTGTTCATTAACGGCAAGTCACAGGGCGTACGCAGCAAGGACGCAGAGCACCTGCATGTAGTCTGGAACACGACCTTTGAGCCCGGCACCGTCAAGGTCGTAGCCCGCAAGGATGGCCGCGAGACTGCATCGGAAGAGATACATACCGCCGGCGAGCCCGCCCAGATACGCCTCACCCCCGACCGCACCACCATCAAGGCCGATGGCAAGGACCTGAGCTTTATCACCGTTGAGATCCTTGACAAGGACGGCAACCTCTGCCCCAATGCCGACAACCTGGTGGAGTTCAGGATTGACGGCAACGGATTCATAGCAGGTGTCGACAACGGAAGCCCCATATCGCTGGAGCGCTTCAAGGACAATAAGCGCAAGGCGTTCTACGGGAAGTGCCTGGTTGTAGTTCAGAACAACAAAAAATCCGGAGAAATCCGACTTGAAGCCACATCGGAAGGGCTAAAACATGCACAAACTACTATAAACTGTGCATCTCAGGCTAAATAATGGATTGCCGAATCATCCGAACTACCACAGTTGAGTAATTTTGCAGCGCTTTAACAGATATGGATATAAAAGAGAACCTGAACAGGATCAAAGCCACGCTCCCCGCAGGAGTCAGGCTTGTCGCAGTATCCAAGACCCACCCCGCCGAGATGATACAGGAGGCCTATGATGCCGGCCAGCGCGTATTCGGCGAGAACAAGGTCCAGGAGATGACAGCCAAGAGCCAGGTGCTTCCCGCCGATATCGAGTGGCACTTCATAGGTCATGTACAGAGCAACAAGATACGAATGATGGCTCCGTACGTATCGGTCATACAGGGAATCGACTCATTTGACAAGCTGGTCGAGACCGACCGTCAGGCTGCCAAAAACGGCCGTCATATCACCTGCTACCTGCAGCTTCACATAGCCAGTGAGGAGACCAAGTTCGGATTCAGTCCCGATGAATGCAGCGCCATGCTCGAGCAGGGTGACTGGAGGAACCTCAGGAACATCACCATCGGCGGAGTCATGGGAATGGCCACCAATACCGATGATGAGGCACAGGTGCTCGGCGAGTTCCGCCGCCTCAAGGAGCTGTTTGACACCTACAAGGCCAAATACTTCAGTGCCAGTCCTGAGTTCAACACCATATCTGCCGGCATGAGCGGTGACTATGAGCTCGCCATCAAGTCCGGAAGCAATATGGTCCGCATAGGCAGTTCCATATTCGGAGAGAGAAACTACAATTTGAAAAAATAATTCATTACTACATGATTGATCATTACGACCGTTCAGACAATGTCTTCAAGGAGAAGAACCTGAATGCATACATCAGCGCTTCAATCACCAGCAACTGGGACATGGAGGCATTTACCGATTATAAGGGAGCCACCCTCTTTTACCGTGACGTGGCCCGCCGCATCGCCAAGCTGCATATTCTCTTTGAGGAGACCGGGCTCAAACCCGGCGACCGCATTGCACTCTGCGGCAAGAACAGCTCCAACTGGGGTACCGCCTGCCTGGCCGCCCTCTCTTACGGAGCTGTGGTAGTTCCCATACTTCACGAATTCAAGGCCGATAACATACACCACATCATCAACCACTCGGAGACCAAGCTCTTCTTTGCAGGCGACCAGATATGGGAGAACCTGAACGAGGCCTCCATGCCCGATGTGCTCGGCATCATCACACTCGACAACTTTGAGCTGGTGATCTCACGCAGCGAGAAACTCACCGAGGCACGCGAGCACCTGAACGAGCTGTTCGGACGCAAGTACCCCAAGGAGTTCACCAAGTCCGATGTCAAATACTTCGAGGCCGGCTTTGATGACATGGCCATGATCAACTACACATCGGGCTCAACGGGATTCTCCAAGGGTGTCATGCTCCCCTACCGCTCACTCATAAGCAACTATATGTTCGCCAGGAGGGCGCTCTACGTGCTCACACCCGGTGACAAGGTTATATCCATGCTCCCCATGGCTCACATGTACGGATTCTCGTTCGAGTTCTTCTTTGAGTTCCTCATAGGTTGTCATGTATATTTCCTGACCCGTCTGCCGAGCCCCAAGATCATCTTCCAGGCCCTGGGAGAGATCAAGCCCAGCGTGATTGTATCGGTCCCCCTCGTTATAGAGAAGATCATAAAGAAGAACATACTGCCCAAGCTCGAGACTCCGCAGATGAAGTTCCTGCTTAAGGTGCCTCTGCTGAACGACCAGATCAAGAAGAAGGTCTGCGAGGAGATGATAAAGGGATTCGGCGGCAATTTCTACGAGGTGATCCTGGGCGGTGCGCCTTTCAACCAGGAGGTGGAGAGATTCGTTGCATCGATCCGTTTCCCCTACACCGTAGGTTACGGCGCCACCGAGTGCGGTCCTATCATCGCATATGATGACAAGAACACCTTTGCTCAGGGTTCATGCGGTAAGCCCGCTCCCAACATGGAGGTCAAGATCCTGAGTCCCGATCCCGAGCACGTGCCCGGCGAGATCATATGCCGCGGTCCCAACGTCATGCTCGGCTACTACAAGAACGAGAAACTCACCGAGGAGACCATTGACAAGGACGGCTGGATGTATACCGGCGACCTGGGTATCATGGACAAGGAGGGCAACATATTCATCAAGGGTCGCAGCAAGAGCATGATCCTGGGTCCCTCAGGCCAGAACATCTACCCCGAGGAGATTGAGGACCACCTGAACAACATGACCCTGGTCAACGAATCGGTCGTAATCTCTGAGAACGATAAGCTCGTGGCTCTGGTTTATCCTGACTTTGACGAGGCCATGAAGACTGGCATGACCGAGGAACAGATCGCTGCAGTCATGGAGCAGAACCGTCAGGAACTTAACGACATCCTGCCCGCCTACGAGAAGATCTCGCAGATCCGCATCTATCATGAGGAGTTTGAGAAGACTCCCAAAAAGAGCATTAAGAGGTTCCTGTACCAGAAAGAGTGATTGAAAAGGAGCCAAAGGGGACGGTTCTATTTGGCTCCTTTTATCTGACATTAACAGAAGCAGTGAAGGTTGAAACCCTCACTGCTTTTTGGTTTTGTAAAAAGGAGCCAAATAGAACCGTCCCCTTTGGCCCCTTGGCTCCCTCAGCTCGCTTAGTCAAGTTTGAGTACTGCCAGGAAGGCTTTCTGCGGAACTTCCACGTTGCCGATCTGTTTCATGCGCTTCTTACCCTTCTTCTGTTTCTCGAGCAGCTTGCGCTTACGTGACACGTCACCGCCGTAGCACTTGGCGGTCACATCCTTACGCACCTGCTTGATGGTCTCACGCGCAATGATCTTGGAGCCGATGGCAGCCTGGATAGCGATATCGAACTGCTGACGCGGTATGAGCTCCTTGAGCTTCTCGCACATGCGTCGGCCCAGGTCATAAGCGTTGTCCACGTGAGTAAGGGTCGAGAGGGCATCGACAGGCTCACCGTTAAGCAGAATGTCCAGTTTGATGAGCTTGGACGGACGGTATCCTGCGGGATGGTAGTCAAATGATGCGTAACCCTTTGATATGCTCTTGAGCTTGTCGTAGAAGTCAATCACGATCTCACCCAGAGGCAGCTTGAAGTAAATCTCCACACGGTTACCGGCTATGAACTGCTGCTTTACCAGCTCACCGCGCTTGTCAAGGCACAGTGTCATGATAGGGCCGATATACTCGGTGGTGGTAATTATCGATGCGTCAATATAAGGCTCCTCGATATGGTCAATCAGCGTAAGGTCCGGCATGCCGCTGGGGTTGTGTACCTCGGTCGCATTACCCTGCTTGTCATAGACCATATATGATACGTTCGGCACGGTGGTGATCACGCTCATATCGAACTCGCGGTCCAGACGCTCCTGCACAATCTCCATATGCAACAGACCCAGGAATCCGCATCGGAATCCGAATCCTAATGCTGCCGATGACTCAGGGAAGAAGCTCAGCGAGGCATCGTTCAGCTGCAGTTTCTCAAGCGATGCACGCAGGTCTTCGAACTCATCGGCCTCAATGGGATATACGCCGGCGAACACCATCGGCTTGGACTCCTCGAATCCGGCGATCGCCTTGTCGCAGGGACGGGCCACATGAGTAATGGTATCGCCCACCTTGACCTCGGTCGATGTCTTTATGCCCGATATGATATAACCCACATCGCCTGTGGTCATCACATCACGCGGCACCATATCCATTCGGAGCACGCCCACCTCATCGGCATCATACTCCTTGCCGGTGTTGAAGAACTTGACCTTGTCACCCTTGCGGATGCAGCCGTTCTCGATCTTGAAATATGCTATGATTCCGCGGAACGAGTTGAATACCGAGTCAAAGATAAGGGCCTGCAGCGGGGCTTCGGGGTCGCCGACCGGGTGCGGGATGCGCTCCACGATGGCGTTCAGGATCTCCTCCACGCCCATTCCGGTACGGGCCGATGCACGTATTATCTCATCGCGCTTGCAGCCCAAAAGCTCTATAATCTCATCCTCAACCTCATCGGGCATGGCACTCTGCATATCGCATTTGTTTATGACCGGGATGATCTCCAGGTCATGCTCGATGGCCATGTAAAGGTTGCTGATGGTCTGCGCCTGCACGCCCTGTGTGGCATCGACCACCAGGATAGCGCCCTCGCAGGCAGCGATTGAGCGGCTTACCTCATATGAGAAATCCACATGTCCCGGAGTGTCAATAAGGTTCAGGATATATTTCTGTCCCTGATACTCGTACTCCATCTGGATAGCGTGACTCTTGATTGTGATACCGCGCTCCTTCTCCAGGTCCATGTCGTCGAGCATCTGGCCCTCGGTAATGTTTATGGTATTGGTAAACTCGAGCATACGGTCAGCCAGCGTAGACTTACCGTGGTCAATATGAGCTATTATGCAAAAGTTGCGGATGTTCTCCATATGGGGCGTTTTTACCCTGCAAATTTAATAAAAAGGAGCCAAAGGGGACGGTTCTGTTTGGCTCCTTTTTTAAAAAGGGGGCCAAATAGAACCGTCCCCTTTGGCTCCTTTTACCGGACGGACGGGCAGACCAAGATGGCGGTGTTCGTCTTTGGGGCCGATGCCCGCGGATATCGCGTAGTCAGCATCATTATCACCGCCATAATGGAGCGTGGAGAGATTTGAGGTCCAGATCAGCCCACGCTCTCCGCGCCCGACCGGTTCATCCCTGTCCATCATCCCTCCAAACGGGATGAATATGCTGTTACCCTCATATCCGTGGACAGTACTGGTAAACAGAATGCCGTTCACACCGTTAACGGCCACAGTATCCTGCCTGCTGTTATCGGCCAACTCCCGGAAATCCCGCGAAGTAGGCATCCTCCACTCTCCTCCTGACAGGACCGATGCCACATCGTCGGCAGGTTCAAGCGTAACACTGGGGTAGATAACGGTATCGTCCTCGAAATCATATATCGGATAACCGGCACTCTCCTGATTGTATTTGGTATTAACCTCACTGTAAGGATTGACATAGCTGGCATACCGGTAATTGCCTCTGAGATATGTCTCTTTAGGCTCAATCTCCGCCCAGGCAAAATAATCGCCGTAATCCGATGGATTATCGGCCCCTATATTGGACGTGGCCCACAACACGTCAAGGCCCATATCCACGAACTCCACATCATGTTTAATGACCGATACGGTGCACTCGGCTCTCTTTCCGAACGCCTCAGCACGGACTGTGCATCGGCCGGGACCGACTGCGACTATCAGGCCGTCATCCGTGACACGCACCACTGATTCATCGGCCGATGTCCACCTGCATGCGTGGTTCACGTTTCGCGCCTCTTCTGACACGGTCACGTTCAGCCTTGCCGAAGTGTGCTGCTGCATGGTGTACCTGCTCTTTTCAAACGATATACCGGCAACCTCCCTGACGGACAGGGGCATGACCATACGGATTGAATTACCGTATTCCTTCTTATCGGCCTTCCATCTTATATTACCTTCCTGGAAGAAGATGGAATATGCGGTCTGGAGATCAGGGCTTGTCACTGGGGTTGAGGTCCAGTATCGGCCGAATGACGACAGGTCCTCGACATGATCATCCTTCCAATAGCCTGCTGCCGGAATGAATATGCTGTTGCCTTTGTAGCCTTTCACCTTACTGGTCAGAAGATATCCGGAAACCCCATCCTGGAAGGTCCATTTCCAGATGCAATTGTCAATCAGTTCCTGCCACTCCTCTTTTGAAGGGATGCGGGCGCCGGTCGATGTCCTGGCGTTGGTTGCCTTGGACCAGTTAAAATAGTTCCCATATCTGGTTTTTGCGGATTGGTACTGGTTATGGGTAGACCACTTGACGCTAAGGCCCAGATCAACAAACTCGCCATCCAGTTCCTGGGCCTGAGCCATCGTAAATACTGCTCCCAGGAAAAAAGTCAATGCTTTAATTCGTAAATTCTTCATACTGCTGCTATTTAGGGGGCCAAAGGGGACGGTTCTGTTTGGCCCCCTTCGGGAAAAAGGGGCCAAACAGAACCGTCCCCTTTGGCTCCTTTTTCATCAAAGTTGAACTACTGTCGCAGTGGGAACCTGGCGCAGGATATCGGCCTTCTGCTCGTCGGTCATGGGGGCCTTTATTGTCAGGCTCTCTATTCCGAACTTGCTGCACCACTCGCCCAGGTCATCGGGCACAGTTATCCTTTCAAGGCTAATGAACACAAGACTGTTTCTTTTATATCCTTGAGGATATTTCTCAAGCATGGAGCCACTAGGCAATCCCATAATGTACCATGTATCGGAATTACCGAATATCTCTTCCAGAATACCGGAGTTAATGAACCTGATTTTTTTAGAACTCCTGATAAATGTCTGTTCGGCGGGTGTCAGTTTATCAAGATAAAGATCCGATTCCGGCTTTTCACGTACCATCCAGCTCATGGCGGGTTTCAGAGTGCGGGTCTCCCAGTCCATCTCCATGCCGATGAATCCGGCCCAAAGCTCAAGTTCATGCCTCTCCTCAATAAGCGTTATAGGATCCTGCCATGTATATCTTACATCGACTTTCTTTATTTCCGGGCATACATCAGTATTATGGGTAACGAGTTCAGGTGTACGAAAGATCTTGTCATCACTGTCTTTACAAAACGGGAAAAACACAGTGAACCAACCATTATACTTAGCCGGAATGATACCGTTCGATCCACACATTGCCGGTACTCTCTTCTGGGGAGAGTATTGATCCACCATATCTAGCCAGAACTTACGGTTTACCTTTCCTTCCGATGCCTTTACGAACTCATCAAGGACGGGCTCCAGTTTCTCGCGCCACCAGCCCAGGTCCAGATAATCAAGCCTATTGATGCGTGAGCGTATCTCCGTCCAGTCATCCGTGGTGCCCAGAAGGGTGATATCAGGAATACCGCACCCACTCTCCTGCAGTTCATATTTGAAATACTTCTTTACGCTCTCCATCATGGTAATCTGTGACGTAATGCGCTCCACAGCACCTGTCGTTGAGAAATTGCATACCATAAGGTCCGGAACAATCCAATCCCAGTACTCCGGATGCTTGAGCAGTCCCTCACCCTCGAATTTGATATTCAAAGTCTTCTGGCCGTCAAAACCGACCAGACGGTCACGCAGCTCCTCGGCATGCTCATTGATATGCGTGGCTATGCCCTGGCTTATGAGCAGCCATATCATATCGGGCGAAAGAACCAGTGAATAGTGCTTATCGTACGCTGTAAGGAAGCCCTCAAAGCAGGCGTTGCGGTCAAAACAGACCAGGCTGTCGCTCACTTGGCTCAGGTGCCTGATATTATAATTTGATGCGGCAATCTCAGACTCCTTCAGGATCTTTTCCCAGCACTGGCGTCCGGCAATACGAGGCAGCGGATCTGTAGGTATATCCCTGTCTTCAATATGGAACTTTACTCCGCCATCAACCTGCTCCGTCTTCACCTTTTTGGCAGACGCCACACTCACACACATCAGTGAGATTACAATAATAACCAGCTTTTTCATACCGTTGTCGGTTTTTTGATTTGTTCTGCCGACAAAGGTAGAGCGGCTGTCAACCCATAACAAGAAAAGAGCGTTGCATTGCCGTTGCATTTTTTCTGCGACGGTTTTGCAACGCCCTATCAATTTGATAATATGAGCTTTATCTGGCCAGTACGTACACAATAGTATCGTTTCCCTGTACTGCAACTTGCCTTAAGGGAGGAGAGACTTTATGCTGTCGGTGACGGCTGTTACCCGGGGGCTGGTGTAGGTGATTTCCTCTACGGGCATGAGTTGGACGCTTACCTTGCCGCCGGTTGTTATTATCAGTTTGCCGATGTTGGCAAAATGGATACCGGTCTGGGTGATGGGGATTTGCTTGCCGTCCTTGTTCTCAACATA
>CACZCX010000006.1 GCA_902779875.1 uncultured Bacteroidales bacterium
ATCGCTTCTGTACCGTGACATGAAGACCATGGCTGTCATGGCATCGGCCGCAGTGGGTCGTGAGGTTCTTCTGGCCAGAGGTGCAGGAATGGACCAGGCAATGGGGTTCCTGCAACCCATAAAGATGGATATGCGTCCGTTGGGTAATCCCTGGCTCAATTACAACGTATATCTGAGCAACACCCTGTTGCCTGCGGTCCTTACTCTTATGATACTTATGGTGACCTGTTTCTCAATACATACAGAGCTTAAGGACAATACCGCGCGCGAGTGGATGGGTATGGCACATGACAATGTCCTGCTGGCTGTGAGCGGCAAACTGTTCCCTCAGACCATGATATTCTCCCTTATGGCGGTCATGTATCTGGTACTGCTGTACGGGTGGATGGGATTCCCTGACCATAACGGATTCTGGCCCATGTTCGTGGCTGCCGAGATGCTCATACTGGCATCACAGGGCTTTGCCGTGTTCATAGCTGCCGCCATCCCGTCGCTTCGCTGGTCACTCAGCCTGTGTACCCTCTGGGGCGTGCTCTCCATACCTATATCGGGATTCTCATTCCCTGTCATGGGTATGCCGGCAGCGCTTCAGGCCCTGTCATACCTGTTCCCGCTCAGGTACTATTTCCTGATTTACGTGGATCAGGCGCTCAACGGAGTCCAGCTTGTCTATTCGCTCTGGTTCTACGCCGCTCTGCTCTGTTTCACCATCATGCCGCTTGCCGACATATGGTTGCTGCGCAAGGCTGCCTACCGATATGAATACTTACCTTAAAAGAACAAACTATGTGGTTGAAAGATTTGGCCGATGTTTCAGGCAATGAGCTGAGAAAGATATTCTCAGATGTGGGAGTCCTGGTGTTCTTTTTGATAGTGCCGTTGCTCTATCCGCTGCTGTACGCCTACCTGTACGGCCGTGAGGTGGTACGTGAGGTCCCTGTGGTCGTGGTCGATGAGTGCCGCAGCGCCACAAGCCGTGAATTCCTCCGTAAGACCGATGCCACACCGGACCTTAAGATAATATCATACTGTTCCGATATGGAGGAGGCCCGTAATCTCATGCACCGTCATAAGGCCTATGGTCTGATACAAATCCCCTCAGAGTTTGAACGTACCCTTGCGGATGGCCGTCAGGCTACGGTAAACCTCTATTGTGACATGAGCGGACTGCTTTACTACAAGGCGCTGCTGAGCGGTTGCACAATGGTCTCGCTCGATATGAACCGCAACATACAGATGGAGCGTCTTTCAGGGCTTTCAGACTGGGAGAAAGAGGTACAGACCATGCCCATTGACAATGAATATGTGACCATGTTCAATCCGGTTAACGGATTCCAGGCATTCCTTATTCCCGCCGTACTCATACTGGTGCTCCAGCAGACACTGGTGCTTGGTATCTGTATGCTTGCCGGAACTGAAAGGGAACGCCGTCACAAGGGCGAACTCATACTTGGAGAGTCCTACCGCAATCCTATCACGGTGCTGGGTGGTAAGGGGCTTGCCTATCTGCTTGTGTATGGATTCACGGCAACATACGTGCTATGTTTTGTGCCGTGGCTCTTTAATATGCCTCAGCTCTGGCAACTGCCTACACTGGTGGCATTCGTGGTACCGTTCCTGCTTGCAAGCATATTCTTTGGCATAACGCTCTCTTTCTTTGTAAAGGACAGGGAGTCCTGTTTCCTGCTGTTTGTGTTCGTATCGGTTCCCCTCATATTCATGAGCGGTATATCATGGCCTACATCGAACATGCCCGATTTCTGGCGTCATTTTGCCATGTTGTTCCCTTCAACACCGGCGGTGAACGGATTTGCCAGGATCAATACGGCTGGAGCGCTGCTTCAGGATGTGCGCAGGGAAATTCTGGCTATGATTATCCAGGCGGGTGCCTATTTCATGCTTGCGCTCTTTATCTACGAGCGTCTGTACCGCTCGGATAAGATGCCGGGCGCTGATTTGCTCAGGCGCTCAAGGTTGAGAATTTACCGGTCACTGTCTCGGAATAGGTCGTAGAGACAGGGATGTGCGGTGCTCCGGAATAGGTCAGTTCGGCAAACAGGCCGTCCTGACCTTTTTGTATGGCCCTTACCTTGCGCAGGTTCACATAGTAGGAGCGGTGGCATCGGACTATGTTGTTTGACTCACAGATCTGTTCAATTGAGCGCATGGAGTTCCTGAGGGGGTAGCGTACCAGTTTGTCATTGTTGAGGTAGCATATGTTCACATAGTTGTCGGCAGCCTCTATGTAGAGCACTGAGTTGGCCTGTACGGCAAGCTTGAGTGCTTTTTTCTCATCCAGGAATGGCAGGGTGCTGTCCTCGCGGCCAATCTGGCCCGATGCGTATTTGTCAATCGTGACCTTGCTGCGTGCCAGGTTAATCTCCCTGTCCTTGAGTTCCGATAGCAGGGCTACGATTACGTAGGGAAAGACCAGTATGGAGAACGTTATCATGAACATGTTGGGCAGAAGGCTTACATATACCATGGTGCGTTTGTCCAGCAACCATACGAACAGAGCGCAGAACATGGTGATTGACATTCCCTCCAGTATCTCCCATATAATGAATCCGGTGTAGGTGATCTGGTGCTTGCTTCTTACCAGCAGCATGGATAGCCGGCTTATGAGCACCACCACGACCTCTATCGATACCATGATAGCGGCTCTGAAAGCCAGCTGGCCCTGAGTAACCTGCATAAAGGTGTCAAGATGGAACGGTTTGGCTCCTATCAGGAAGAAAAAGGCGTACAGGGGTATGAGCAGCACATAGCACGCTATTATGTTGCCTTTGAAATATGAATCGGGAATCTTGTGCATATTATACGGATAAATATGGTTTCCGATGCAAATATAGGGGTAAAAATTAGTCCCGCAATAGGTGGGGTAAAATTATTGCTCATTAAATTCCGCCCATCTATTTCCGATTTGACCCCCGAATATCGCTTTTAGTCACTTTGACCCCACCTATATCCCTTAAATTTTTACCCATCAGAATGCTGATATATCTTTGTGGTGAAAATTTTGACGAATAAACACAATTCAGATATGACTACTATCAGTTCCTTTGACTGCAACATGTCGACCATCAAGTCACTTATAGGTGACGCAAAGCTCATCGCCCCCATTGACGGCGTTTGGACTAACGTTTCAGTAAGAGTATTTGAGGATTTGGTACGCCGTCTTGCGTACGGTCTTATGGTAAGGGATTACCGTCGCGGCGATACTGTAGTATTTACCGGCTGCAAGGACGAGATGAAGCCTTTCATCACTACAGCATGCAAGCTGGCTCATATCAATGCCTCTTTCACTGATGAGGCCGATGGCCGGAACATAATCTCATCAGCTGAGGTCGAGTATCTGATGACCATTGGCGGTACATGGTCACGCAAGTACAAGGCATCGGTTGACCGTACCATCACACGTCTTATACTGGGTTGCTGAACGCCTACTCGTCAAGCGGGTGGTAGAACTGCCTGTTGTAGCTGAACTCCGGGTGGAATATAGAGATGAACTCCGCCAGAAGCAGCTCGGGATGGAAGGCGGTAAGCTCAAAGTAGGGCACCCGGTATACGTCGCAAATCCATATTTTGCGATCGCGGAAAGGCTTGAATGATGCGTATGGCTTATAGTCTGATTCCAGCAGCTTGTATGTAAGCTTGTCTGTCTTGCTGTTCTTGAGCAGCCATATATCGGAATCTACAGCCTTTTCAAATACGGTCTCGAATGACAGCGGCACTGCGCCGCTGCCTTTGTTTTCCTTAAAGGCGTATTCTCCGCCTGCATCGGCTATCATCTGACCTATGGTGCTTGCCCCTCCGGCCATATACCAGGCCGATCCGTTTCGGGTATCGAGCATGATCTTGGGGCGCTCAGTGGTTCCTGATGCGGTCTCCTTAAGGTCGTAATAACTCTTTTCAACCTCCTTGAAAAGTGAGTCGGCTGACTCTCCTACGCCGAACAGACGTCCGTAGAATCGCATCCACTCGGCTCTTGCCAGAGGTGATGTCTCCATGTAATCGGCGCACTCCAGAAGGGGTATGCCCAGTTTCTCAAGCTGTCCGTAGCCGGTCTCCTCAAAGGGTGACACCATGATGGCATCGGGGCCAAGTTCCATGATTTTCTCTATGGTGGGGTACATGCTGTTGCCGCAGTCGGCTATGGTACCGTCACGGAGGCGGGCGCAGATCACGCTGTCGGCTATATACTCCGGTTCGCAGACTCCGGCTATGCAGTCCTGTGCTCCAAGCTCAACCATAAGGTGTGCCAGGCTGTTGGTCATGACCACGATTCGTTTGAGAGGCACGTGGATGGTGTTTTCACCTCGTTTGAAACTGTAGTCCGTTTCTCCGCTGGCGGTGAATGTGTAGGAGTGGAGCAGGGTGTTCTTTTTCCAGGGGTTGGCTATGTTTGCCGTAAAACCGTCCGGGGTGTCGGACAGCACAATGTGGCTGGTGTGCTCCATTATGCCACCCTCGGACTGGAACTTGACTCCACCCTTGCACGAACAGAGCAGCATAAGGGTGAATGATATGGTGTACAGACTGTTTTTCATTCTGATTTGGGGTTGAGGTTATATATGGTGGATACTTCGGTTGACAGTTCTCCGGTACGTTCGTTGCATCCTATCACGCCGTTCTGTATCCTTATAAAGTCTATGCTCTCAAGATTGGCGGGCGTCCCATCGGGGTTGACTGCCCATTCAATGTCAAACAATGCGTTCTCTGTGTTGTTGGTCAGGTTGTCCACATATCCGTATTCGAATGACTTCATAATCCAGATGTCGTTCTCTTGAGTTATGTTGTCGGGGAGCAGTGTGCCCGTGAACTCCACTGCGTCACTCTCATACCAGAGAGGATAGTAGTACTGGCTATGGGATTTGTTGTGCAGTACTGAACCGCTCCTTCCGTCAGAGCCAGTCCACGGTGTGTGGTCGTCCTCATGTGCCGGCCTGGTATATGATATGGTGTAGTCGGCAACGGAGCGTCCGGCTTTCTGTTCCGATCCCTCTATCTCGTACCACTTGTCATCGGGCAGTCCGTTATGGTTTTCATCGGAGCTGACCCATACTACACCGGGTTCCGAACTTCCGTTGAATGCGTTTCCGTCAATCCTGAAGTCCTTTCCCTCAAGGTTATGTATGGTGGAGCGTAGGCCTACCGTTACATAGCCTCCGAATGCTCCCAGCGTAATCATCTCACCGCTCTGGAACGCTTCAAGGCACTTCTGTGCCATGGTTTGCGCGTCGTCACCCTCCTCATACTGAGGCATGAGGTTCACGAACTGTCCTGGCGCAGGCATATATTCGAAAACGCGGTCCACATGACCCTTGGGCTCAGGTTTTCCCGCATATCGGCGCAGGGTCACCTTGTTGTCACAGAAGGTTATGGTATTGGGGTTGATTCCTATGTTGGTGACCTTGTAGAGCAGCCGTCCTTCGGGGCTGAAACAGAACAGGGAACCGGGTGTGACATAGTCTGCGGCATCACAGACATATACCTTTCCGCTCCTTGGCTCCACCCTGATGCCGTACGGGCACTGTATCCTTGTCCCGTCGGTTATGAAATCGGAGTTGATTATCTCACCTCTCTCCAGGTCCAGCATCTGTATGGTGCCTCCGGGGCCGTAACCGTAGAACCAGGCTATCCCGTCATGGGCGTCCATAGTGAGAATGGGTATATTGAAAGTCTCCGTAACCACGTCATTCTCAGCATCTATCTTATGGAGTCTGGTGTCATAATCGTTCTTTCCGTAGTCGTAGATTCCACGAGATACTACAAACACGTTTTTGCCGTCAGAATATATTGAGCCTGGGTTTTGACGAACTTCAATTCGTTTTGTTTCAGTGAATGAATTGAGGTCTATGACAGATACGGTGCAGTCAGGATTATTAAAATCCAGTCCTCCTGAGTTGGACACGTACAGCTTGCCGTTGGCTACGCAAATTCCGTCAGGATTCCGGCCCACGTTTATGGTCCTGTCGGCCGTAAGCAGCAGGGTGTCAATGCGTGTTACGGTGCCGTCAAAACTGCATACGTATACATAATCGCCGCTGGCGGTTATACGGCGGGGCTCTGACGGACGTCCGTCACGGCTCATGGGTATCTGCTTTACGGATTTTAGGGTGGTGGCATCGAGTATATCGATTGTACTGGATTCCGATACCACTATGTAGAGGTGGCTGCCGTAGAGTATCATGTCATTGGCGGTGTCACCCAGACGGCGTCCGTTCACCTTCTCAAAGCAGTCATATGACGTGCCGGTCGGGCTTTTCCAGGAATCTACCGCGCCGGTCTCAAAGTCAATCCAGGCCAGGGTGCTGTTATTCCGGTTGAACAGTCCCTCTGAGAGTACGAATATGCCGGTGTGGTCACCGTCAGCAACTATCTCGGAGTGCTTGAGCAGTACAGGCTCGGGATCACACGAGAGTGTGAGCAGGAGTGCTGAAAGCAGTATGTGATTCACTTTTCTCATAGCTCAACGGTTGCTGTAAGGCGCAGCTGTCGTCCCGGCATGGGATAGTTGCGCACGAGTTCGTAACGTTTGTCGGTAAGGTTTATGCATTCGGCTTTCAGGGTAACCGTAGAGCCGTTTATATTAAAATCCCTCCATAGCGAACAGCCTATTTCATAGTATGAAGGCATGTAGTATTCGGGACCGTTGTAGCCGTTGCAGAAATACTCGCCGCTGTAAAGGAGGTTTATGCCGGCGTTTACGATGCTGTTTTCAGCCCATGCCACTGCCGATGCGGAGTGACGCGGTGTATAGGGGAGCTGATGGTTCCAGGTGGAGCTGCCGCTGTCGGACTTGTCCATGGAACGCTGGTAGGTATAGGATAACATAAGGTGCGGATGTACAGGGCCTAGCGTGTATCCCGTTTCAAGGCCCGTCTCAAGGCCGTGGGTGATCACGCTGCCTATGTTTTTCATCATCCACAGGGCGGTGTTCTTGCCTGGGACAGCCATGATCCGGTCCTTTACGTTGCTGTTGTAGGCATCGGCATAAAAGGACCAGAACCAACCCCGGCTTTCGTTCTCGAGTACAATTCCGGCCGATGTCACGGTGGCGCGTTCCGGACGCAGGTCTCGGCGTCCAATCTGTTCAAAATAGAGGTCGTTGAATGTGGGCAGTCTCAGCGTGTTGCTTACCGACGCCCTCAAGTGCAGTCCCGCCTTGGGCCAGACGAGCCAGTTCAGGCCTGCTGTAGGAGAGAGGTGGTTGTAACTTTCGGCAGCCTGGCGCAGACGGGTCTTCTCCTTTGTAAAGACATGGTTCAGGCGACCGGTTATGATTATCCGGTCCGATGCATACTTGATTGCAGCGGTACTGTTCAGGGTAAGGCGGGTGGGGTGGGCCTGGTCGGCTCCGTTGCCGTCCAGTGCCGACAGGCGTGTGTCTATTCCTGCCGATGCAGTCAGACGGTCGGCTAGGCGGTAGAGTGCAACACCTGAAAGGTAACCCTCACGCTCGGTGTAGCGGTTATCGGTCTTTCCGGTGGAGCTGTTTACCTTGGGGTCGAGGTATCGGGTGTAGGTAGTGCCGTATTTGGCACTCAGACGCATGGTGAGGCGGTCGGTGAAAGCCGTTGTGAGTGTGGACTGCATGAAACCGTTGCTGTTCCACAGACGTTCACGTGCGGCATTCTCGTTGTAGAGTATGTTGGCAGGGAGTCCCTGTGCCGATTGGAACCAGTAGATGCGGGTGGTCAGGCTGCTGTTCTCTCCTATGGAACTGAACAGTGCTCCCTCTACGCGCAGGCGGCTTACATCGGAGTTGGTGCGTCGCATCTGTCTGGAACTGGCGCTGTTCTCCTGTGTGTAGGGGTAGTCTCCACGGGTGTCGAGCCACTCGCCCTGGACGGTTGCCGTGCCCAGACGGCCGGCCTTGAAATCGCTTTCGGCCAGTGCCGATACCGTCCTGAAACTGCCGTATTTGAGTTCGCCCTTGCTCCTGGCCTTGGATTCTCCAATCTCAGGACGTTTTGAGCTTACGCTGATGACTGCAGCCTGTGCCGCCAGGGCTGCCGGCTGGAGCATGTCGTTGTCAGGGCCGCTGGTCATACTGACACTCTGGGCCTGTGATCCCGAGAACTTGCCCAGGTCTATCTGTCCTGTCTGGTTGTCGGTAATGATGATCCCGTCATAGGCCACTGCGGTATGCTGTGCTCCCAGACCGCGTACCGATACGGTCTTGAGTCCGCCAATGCCGCCATAATCCTTGACGGTGGCTCCGCTCATGTATTTGAGCACGTCCGATACCTGGAGCGTAGAGGTGGCGCGGAGCAGTGCGGCATCGGCCTTCTTGGAAACCGATACGGAGTGCGGGTTGGTGGTGCGGTCACTGGTTACTGTGACCTCCTGAAGGTCTTTTGATGGGGTACCGTCAGACAAAATCTGACCCTGTGCCTCCAGACGGAAGCACAGGGTGCAGATAACTGTCAGACAAGTTATGGTCTTTACATCAAAAGCCATCTCATGTTTATTCTGTCACTGTGAGCTGGTCAAGGCAGAAGTACAGAGGAGTGTTCATTCCATTCTGGCCTATGTCGGTTGTTGACATGGTGAAGGCAATCCTGGTTACCTCGCCGAGCTTGGTCAGGTCAACCTGCTGCCATGTGCTTACTATATCAAGACCGTCAGCAAGGAGGAAATCCACATGACCGGTCTCCTGCTCACCGTTATAACCGGTGATGGTCAGTTTGAACTGATCGTCTTTTGTCCATTCCTTTACAGAGCCATAACCACCGACATTCTGGTCCCTTATGGCAAGATAAGCGTATGTGGCGTTGGTTACGTAACACTCCTTAGCCTTGTAGGCCTTACCGTCCTTGAATGAGATCTCGGCGGGCAGTCCGAACATGTCACCACCAGCGCTGACAGTAAAGTATGCATTGGTCTTTACACCCTTGGTGGTAATGGCTGAGTTGTTGGAGGAACCGCCTGTTACGGTGTCTGTCAGGCTGCTGAAGGTGGTACCGAAACCGAAAGCGTTGACATTCCAGGTTCCGACCGAAGTAAACAGACGGAAGGGGTTGATATCAATCGTGTCAATGTAATAGTACTCAAAATCATCCTTTTCAGTCAGGTTCTTTGTCAGGTAGAGAGAGTCTGCCTTGGGGAGGCTGATTGAAAGGGTGTATGACACTTCAGGATCCTCGTCCTTTTCATTGTCGCAAGATACGAACACAAAGCCCATGGTGAGGGCCAAAAGAGCAAATGAATAAAGTTTCTTCATAATTGTTGTATAGTTAAAAGTTACTGAGTCCCGGCAGTAATGTCGCGGCAGGCTAGGGGCGTGCGCGACGGTTTTACACAGTCATGCAGGTCTTCTGACTTACCCCGGTCTGTCCGCCTTCCCACCCGTGAGGGCAGTGGCATTTGCGGTAGTGGACATCCCTGTAAAGGGGCTTACAGCAGCGGGTCTGTTCAGGATTCTCACCTGATTCCCTTTTAATCCGATGACCGCGTCAGGGCGGTATCGGAACATGACTCGGCAAATATAATAAATAATTGGACACGACTGTTTATTTGGACTCCATGTTGTAATTTTGCATAGAAATCAAAAGGATTGAATAATTATGACAGAAGAGGCTAATCTGGTAAAGGACCTGGCGCTGATACTCATATCGGCTGGCATATTCACCATAATATCAAAGGCTCTCAAACAGCCTCTTATACTGGGATATATCGTGGCGGGTTTCCTGGTAGGACCCCATATGGGACTGTTCCCTACGGTTACCAGCACCACTACCGTTGACCAGTGGTCCGAGATAGGAATAATATTCCTTCTGTTCGCACTGGGACTGGAGTTCAGTTTCAAGAAACTCCTCAAGGTGGGCAGCAGTGCCCTGATTACGGCCATGACCCAGTGCCTGGGTATGTTCATACTCGGTTTCCTGGTGGGTGAGGCTATTGGCTGGAGCAATATGGAGTCCATATTCCTGGGCGGCATGCTCTCCATGTCATCGACCACCATAATAATAAAGGCATATGATGACCTGGGAATGAAGGAACGTCCGTTCGCCCCGCTGGTGTTCGGTGCCCTGGTATTCGAGGACCTGATTGCAGTGGTGCTCATGGTACTGCTCTCCACGCTGGCCGTATCGAACAAGTTCGCCGGCGGCGAGATGCTCATGGGACTTACCAAGCTGGTATTCTTCCTGATACTGTGGTTCCTGGTTGGCATATACCTTATTCCCACACTGCTCAAGAAGGCGCATAAGTACCTGAATGACGAGATCCTGCTGGTAGTGAGCATCGGACTCTGTTTTGTCATGGTAACGCTGGCCAGCCTGGCCGGATTCTCTGCGGCCCTGGGTGCATTCGTCATGGGCTCCATCCTCGCCGAGACATTGGAGAGTGAGCATATCATGAACCTGGTCAAGGGTATCAAGGACCTGTTCGGTGCCATCTTCTTTGTATCGGTCGGTATGATGGTCGACCCGCAGGTCATAGTACTGAACTGGGGTACGATACTGGTGCTGACCATCACGGTCATGGCAGGAATACTGTTCTTTTCAACATCGGGAGCGGTGCTGGCCGGTCAGGGACTGGACAATGCCGTACATGCAGGATTCAGCCTGGCCCAGTTGGGTGAGTTCTCGTTCATCATAGCCGGACTGGGCGTGTCGCTGGGTGTGATGCGCGGCTTCATCTACCCGGTCATAATAACGGTATCGGTCATAACCACGTTCACTACACCTTATATGATAAAGGCGGGCACTCCGGCCTATCACTGGCTCATGAAAAAACTCCCGCCCAGGTTCCTGGAGCGCATCAACTCATTTGCCGGTCAGGAGCGTGAGAACAGCGCCGCCGCTCAGAACGAGTGGAAACGCCTCATCAAGGAACTCTCGCTCAGGGTGCTGCTCTACGGAGTCATACTGGCTGCCATCAACATGGGTGAGCACCTGTTCCTGGACAAGCTGCTCAACGAGCGTTTTGACGCCTTCACTCCGTTCGTGCGTAACATCATAAGCGTGGTGGTGACCATCATCGTCATGTCGCCTTTCCTGGTAGGCATAGCGGTGTCAGGTGACCAGATTAACCGCTCGTCGCTCAAACTCATACGCGCCAAACAGGCAAACATATGGCCTGTCATATCACTGGCGCTCCTGCGCATTCTCATAGCTATGGGATTCGTGGTCAGCGTCATTGCCAGCCACTTTAACATGGCTTTCTGGACCATACTGCTCATAATTGTATCGGGAGTGGTGTTCGTCTCCATAGGACGCCGTTCCATCAGCAAGTTCACCGTGGTCGAGGATCGCTTCATGGCCAACCTCAACGAGAAGGAGCAGAGTCAGCGCCGTATGTCTCCCGTCACGTCATCGGTCAGTGACAAGATGTCGCGTTACAATGTCAAGACCGATATGATCACCATATCGGCCGATTCACTCTACGCGGGCAAGAGACTCAGGGAGCTGCCGTTCCGCCATAAGTCAGGCGTGAATATAGTAAAGATACTGCGCGGAAGCCGAAGCATAATGATTCCCACCGGCGATGAGGTGGTATTCCCCTTTGACAAGCTGCTGGCAGTGGGTACCAGGGAGCAGCTCCAGGAGTTCCGCAAGGACATGGCCGAGAGCATATTCGTACCCGAGCAGTCCGATGCGCTCGCACCGCGTGAGTTCGAACTCGAATCCATAACACTCAAGGATGACTCCTGGCTCACAGGCAAGACCCTGCTTGAGACCGATATGCGCTCCTACGGCTGCATGGTCATAAGCGTGGTCAGCGAGGGGCAGGTGACCACAAACCCTAGGCCCGACTATCGTTTCAAGTCGGGCGATACGGTTTGGCTCGCGGGCGAAAAGTCCGCTTGTGAGTGGTGGGATTGAGTTATTTCATCCTGATCCAGTCTCCCAGATCCTTCCAGGTCGGTTTCTTGCCGTGCATGAATACTCCCACGCGGAATATCCTTGCGGCCAGCCATATCATTATCACGAATGATATGTAGAGAACCGCGATTGATACCACGATCTCCCAGGTGGGTATTCCGAACGGGATACGTGCCATCATGACCACAGGTGATGTGAACGGAATAATGGAGAACCAGAATGCCATATCCGATGAGGGGTTCTGCATGACTGCAATCATGGCGTAGATGGCAATCATGATGGGAATCATGAGGACGGAGTTGAACTGTGCGGCATCCTGGGGAGTGTCAACGGCAGAGCCGATGGCTGCATACATGGATGCGTAGAACAGGAATCCGCCTACTATATACAGCAGCATGCTGATGAACAGCTTGCTCAGATATGACAGGTCGGTTATCTTGCTTACAATACCGGCGAACTCGGGGGAGCCCGATGCCGACATGGCCTGTGTGGCCGATGAGAGGTCTATTCCCATGTTACCCAATACCAATGGAGTTATAATGGTGGAGAACACCAGTATGAGCACACCCCATATGAGAATCTGAAGGAACGCCACGAGAGCAATACCCAGTACCTTGCCCATCATAAGCTCGAATGGCTTGCATGAGGTGATGATAACGTCCAGCACACGGGTCTGTTTCTCGTCAATGACAGACTGCAGCACCTGCTGTCCGTATACTATGATGATCATGTAGATGACCATGGCCAGTATTAATCCCAGTCCGTATGAAGCTCCGGTCGATGAGGCCTTTATCCCGTCTCCGTTCTTGGTCTTGGTGTCGACCTCCATGGTCCTGATGTTCACGCGGATATTGGCATCGGCCAGTATCTGGTCTATGTTGTCGTTCTCATAACGGCTCAGACGTTCGTTACGCAGTATGCCTTGGATGCGGTTGCGTATTATCTCCTCAGTGCCCATGGAGGTGGTGCCGTGGTTTATGAGCATCATGTCACCGGGGTTGTTGAGTATATCCTCACCGATTACCAGTACCCCGTAGAAGTCTTCATGCCGGGCGTATCTCATATGGGCCTCCTCGGTCGATGTGCCCGATGGGAGCAGTGAGAACTCCACCTTGTCATCGGACTCCAGTCTGGTTCCTACATACTGGCCTTGCGAGTTGTCGACTACCGCCACCTTCTGTGTCTTGGCCGAGTCCGATGACAATCCGATAAGCAGCATGGGACCGAACATGCAAAGTACAAGAAGGAACGGTGTGAGTATGGTGACTATTATGAATGATTTCTTGCGTACGCGTTCTGTGAACTCGCGCTCAATGATAAGCCTGATCTTGCTGTTCATAGTTCTGCAGTTTTACAATGTACCGTTTACGGCACGGATGAATATGTCGTTCATGCTGGGGATGATCTCCTGGAAGGAGCGCAGACCTAGCTTCTCATTGATTGCTCCTATTATGGGGCGTATGTCGGAGTCCTCGGGGATGTGGATCTTCTGCTGGTTGTAGCCGCCTATGAGACCCTCGGTATCTCCTATCAGGTCGGCCTTACCGCTGATTATGGAGTTGAACTCCTCCCGGTCTCCGCTGTAGATGACCTGGAAGGTGTTGCCTCCTGCCTTGCGGCGTATCTCGTCGACTGGGCCCGACAGTATGTTGCGCGACTTGTTTATGAGGGTTATGTCATCACATATCTCCTCGACCGATTCCATGTTGTGGGTGGAGAATATCACTGTGGCGCCGCGGTCGCGGAGACCCAGTATCTCCTCCTTGAGCAGGTTCTGGTTGATGGGGTCGAATCCGGAGAACGGCTCGTCAAATATGAGCAGCTTGGGTTCGTGTACCACGGTGATGATGAACTGCACCTTCTGTGCCATACCTTTTGACAGGTCCTCGACTTTCTTGTCCCACCAGTCAGCTATGCCCAGACGGTCGAACCAGCCTTTGAGCTTGATGATGGCCTCCGTCTTTGACATACCGTGGATGCGGGCAAAGAATACCGCCTGTTCACCTACTTTCATCTTCTTGTAGAGACCACGCTCCTCGGGCATATAGCCTACGTTGAAGATGTCTTTCTCTGTAATTTCATGGTCCTCAAACCATACCTTTCCCTTGTCGGGGAATGTCATGTGGTTCACTACGCGTATCAAGGTAGTCTTACCCGCGCCGTTGGGACCTAGCAAACCATAGATGGAGCCGCGCGGAACCTCCATCGAAACGTCGTCCAAGGCTCTGTGGCCTACATAATCTTTTGTGACGTTTTCAATTCTCAGAATTGGACTCATTGATTAATGTTTGAATATTGCGTTGTAAATGATATCGGCAATGATTTTCTGACCCTCCTCGTTGGGGTGTATGGTATCGGGGAAATACTGCTTCTTGCCCTGGAAAGGAGTGTTGATGTCAATAAGGGGTATGTTCTCCTCCTGAGCCACCTCTTTTATAAAAGGTATGACTCCGTTATATATCACGCTGTCGTTGATGCTCCAGGCGTGTCCCATGGCGGGAACAGGCAGGCAGAGCCAGATCTGAGGCTTGGCAGGCAGCTCGCGGAATGAACCGATCAGGGTTTTGAGGTCCTGCTTGAAGTGTTCGCTCTCCTTCCAGTTGTAGGGCTTGCTGTCATTGGTGCCGAGCTTGATGGTCACTATCTGGGGGTTGAATGCCAGGGCATCCTTGTATGCCTGTTCGTTCATGTATGGCATATCGGTCTCCATCATGGTGGTGGAACCGCTCACTCCGAAATTGCGTACGTCATATTTCTCACCCAGAAGGCTACGGAGAACTCCGGGATATGCATCGTTCTCGCGGTCCTTGATTCCGTGACCGAATGTGATGCTGTCACCTACGCATGCTACTCTTACGGGCTCCTTCTGGCAGGATGTGAGGGCCAGGATAAGGAGTGATGAAAGGATAATTGCAAACTTTTTCATAGTGTATCTTGTTTTTCGTTGTTTCCGAACGGCAAATGTATGAAATCTTTCTTAATCGTGCCCTGTCATGAGCTTTCCGTCCTTCATGAGCAGGTGTCCCTCGGCTACCATGTAATGAAGTACCGTATCTATCTTGTTCCTGTTGTATGGCAGCGACCATACCTTCTGTGGGTCATCGGGGCAGGTGTGGAACGTGTCAAGGATATCGGCCATGATAGCCTCACGCTCGCCGCGCATAAGCTGGCCCTCGACTTTCTCCTGGCAGAGGTCGCAGCACATGCAGGGGCGCTGCTGGTGCTCTCCGAAATATCTGAGCAGTATGGCGCTGCGGCATCCGGTCTCACGGGTCACATACTCCATCATGGCGCCGATCCTCTCCTTGAACTCCTCCTTGCGCTGACGGTAGACCTCGGGGTCGAAGAATAGCTTGCCCGACTCCACGCGCTCGCGGGTCCAGGTTATGACAGGGGTGCGGCGCTCAGGTACGTATCGGACTATACCCTGACTCTGCAGGTTTATGAGGGTGGTGTAGAGCTGGTGGCGGTCTATGCCGGCACGGGAGCAAATGAGCTGCTCGTCTATGTAGGCGTAGTCGGTGAATATGCCGCTGTACAGGCGCAGTATGATGTTCATCACATCCTCGGTCACGCGGTCCTGATGCAGGCGGTAGAGCTCGTCACGTCCTGCGGTAAAGAGCAGGCGGGCGGAATACTCCATCTCATCGACATAATCCAGGTAACCCATGCGGGTGAGTATGCGCAGGGCGCTGTCGGTGGGTATAACGGGTAGTGAGAAATGCTGGCAGAACTCGCCCAGCGAGAACGGATAGGTGCAGCCGCGGCCGTCGCCTACGGCCATCTCGTGGAAATATCCCAGCTTCTCGTAGACGTCACGTATGAACTCCTCCTTGGGGAATGTGTCACTTATGCGTTTGCTTACGGTGCGCTTGTCGCCGGGAGAGTGAAGCAGCACGGCATAAGAGCGCAGACCGTCACGTCCGGCGCGTCCGGCCTCCTGGAAGTAGGCCTCGATGGAACTGGGTATGTCCATGTGTATGACGGTGCGGACATCGGGCTTGTCAATACCCATGCCGAATGCGTTGGTGGCCACGACCACGCGGTAACGGCCGGCGGTCCAGGCTTTCTGGCGCTCGTCCTTTACGGTGGGGTCCAGACCTGCATGATAGAAGGTGGATGGTATATCCTGGGCGTTCAGGTAGTCCGATACCTCCTTGGTCTCGGCGCGGTTGCGCACATAGACTATGCCTGAGCCCGGCACGCGGTCCAGTATATGCTTGAGTTCCGACAGTTTGTTCTCGGTCCTGCGTACCACGTATGAGAGGTTCTCGCGGAAAAAACTCATACGTATCACGTTCTTCTCGGGGAATCCCAGCTTGTCCTGTATGTCATCGGTCACCTGAGGGGTGGCAGTGGCGGTGAGCGCCAGCACGGGTACGCCCGGCAGTTCCTTGCGGATATCGGCTATATTCAGGTATGAGGGACGGAAGTCATAACCCCACTGTGATATGCAGTGTGACTCATCGACGGTGATCAGTGATACCTTGATGTGCCTGAGCTTGGTACGGAACAGGTCCGATGACAGACGCTCGGGCGATACGTAGAGGAACTTGTAACCGCCGAACAGGCAGTTCTCCATGACGGCTATGATGTCGTCACGTTTCATGCCGGTGTGTATGGCTGCAGCCTTGATGCCGTGGTCGCGCAGTATGCGGACCTGGTCCTTCATGAGGGCTATGAGGGGCGTTATGACCAGGCAGACGCCCTCCATGGCGAGTGCCGGAACCTGGAATGTGATACTCTTTCCGCCGCCGGTGGGCATGAGTCCCAGCGTGTCGCGACCCTGGCCGATACTTTCAATTATCTGCTCCTGTATGCCGCGGAAGCTGTCATACCCCCAGTATTGCTTGAGTATCTCCAGGTAGGTCATATGGACCGTTATGCTTTTTGTTCAGGCGAATTGGGCTTTATGCTCTCTATCTGGAGCAGTATGTCACCCTGCTTGAAGTTGTTCTCCTCAATGGAGTAGCATATATCGAATGACTTCTTGGTCTTGATGTAGCTCACGTATGAACTCTGTCCGAACGCAATGCCGTTAAGCGGATGTCCGCTCTTGCTGTCAATCAGCTCCAGCTTGATATGCTCATGGCCGCGGCCTACCACCTTGCTGGTGCCGTAGTCGTATACGTTACGGGTGCGGAACACGGGCTTGCTGTTATCGGGTCCGAACGGCTGGAACTTCTTGAGGTCACGGAAGAACTTGGGCGTGATGTCCTTGAAGTCCAGGTCTGCGTCTATATCGATCGATGCCTCTATCTGGTCGGGCTCGATATGGTTCGATACATAATCCTCAAAACGGCGCTTGAACTCCTCTACGTTCTCGACCTTGAGCGAGAGGCCTGCGGCATAGGTGTGGCCGCCGAAATTCTCAAGCAGGTCCTTGCAGCTCTCGATGGCCTTGTATACATCGAACCCGGATACGGAACGGGCGGAGCCGGTTGCCATGTTGCCGGTCTTGGTGAGCACCACGGCGGGCTTGTAGAACACCTCGGTAAGACGTGATGCCACAATACCTATCACGCCGCGTTTCCAGTTCTCGTTGTAGAGCACTATGGCGTGGCGGTTCTCGCCGTCCTCAAGGTTGGTGACGATCTCGTTGGCCTCCTCGGTCATCTCCTTGTCATCCTTCTTGCGGTCGTCATTCTCCTTGTCTATGTTCTCGGCCAGCTCCAGGGCGCGCTTGGAATCCTTCTCGACCATGAGGTCCACGGCCTTCTTGCCGCTGCTCATACGGCCGGCGGCATTCAGACGGGGTCCTATCTTGAATACTATGTCGTTTATGGTCAGGTTCTTGTCGGAGAGCTTGCACACCTGTATGATGGCCTTGAGGCCGGTGCAGGGGTTACTGTTGAGTTGCTCCAGTCCGTAATGTGTAAGCACGCGGTTCTCACCCATGATAGGCACTATGTCCGATGCCGTGCTCACGGCCACCAGGTCAAGTGAGGGCATGAGCTCCGAGAACGGTATGCCGTTGTCAAGTGCGTAGGCCTGCATGAGCTTGAATCCCACGCCGCAGCCCGAGAGGTGCTTGAACGGGTAGTGTGAGTCAAAACGCTTGGCGTTCAGGATGGCTACTGCGGGGGGCAGCTCGTCATCGGGAACGTGATGGTCGCACACAATAAAGTCTATGCCTTTCTCCTTGGCGTAGGCTATCTCCTGGATGGCCTTGATGCCGCAGTCAAGCACTATGACCAGCTTGACGCCGGTCTCATAGGCATAATCCACGCCCTGTCTGGAAACACCATAACCCTCGTTGTATCGGTCGGGGATATAGTAATCCAGATTGTCATAATCCCTGCTAAGGAAATTGTAAACCAACGCTACGGCAGTGGTGCCGTCAACGTCATAGTCACCGTAAACCAGAATGCGCTCGCCATGCTCAATGGCACTGTTGATACGCGCTACGGCCTTGTCCATGTCATCCATGAGCCAAGGGTCAAGCAGCTCGTTCAGTTGCGGGTTGAAAAATTTCTGTACTTCGGTCTTGTTCTTAATGCCTCTCTCAATCAGAAGCCGACAGAGAACGGGACTGATCCCGACAGCCTTTGACAATTCATTGGCTGCCTCTGTCATCTCCTGGGTGGGTGGCACGTAGTTCCATCTGAAGTTCATTATTTATGTTATTACTTATTTTGTTCATATTTAGTGAGTTATAAGTCTACCCGCTTATTTGGGAGCCTCGTGTTCCTACTTGCGGCAAGACCGGTTTATACCAAAATGCAAAGATAGTAAACGGTTTAATTATTGTCAATAGTTGTTTATTAATTAATATTGAGTATTCTTTAAACAGCAGGGACAGCGCCTGTTAAGTTTTCAAAAATTAGTGCTATATTCGCGTCGGATTTTTAAGAAAATGAATTATACCTGTTCTGTTTTTCTGAGTAAAGTACTGGTCCGGACTGCAAGGAGACGTGACGGAGCTGAATCATTCTCGTTCCTCACGGTTACTGATACCGGCCTTCCGTTCAGCGACCAGCTCGATACCATCACCTCAGCATTGGAGAATGTGACAGAAAGGGAGGGCGCCCCCGTCTTGGTGCGTGTCTTCCTGAGCGATCCGGCCGGTCAGTCGGATGCGGTCCGCTCGCGCATCGGTCTTGACTGTCCGCTCTCCATAATTGGCCAGCCCCCCTTGAGCGGTGCCGGCATCGCTGTCCTGGTATGGTGCAGAAAGGGTGCACAGGTAAGCCGTCTCTCGGACCGCATGCACAAGGTGGAGTCCGATGGCACCTGCGAATTCTGGTATACAGGCGGGGTGGGGGCAGACGGTGATTCATTCGCCCAGACGGTCGGGCTGCTTGACAGCCTCTCCGCCGAACTCAGGAGAGAGGGTCTCACCCTGCAGGACAACTGTGCCCGTACCTGGCTCTTTGTCAAGGATATAGATTCAAACTATCAGGGTGTGGTCGAGGGCCGTAACAAGGTGTTCGATGACCACAACCTCACCACCGATACCCATTTCATAGCAAGCACCGGCATACAGGGTTTCACCGGGAACCCTCAGAGCAACGTCATGCTTGACGCCGTGTCAGTGTGCGGCCCGGATGTGAACCAGCGCTACCTCTACGGAATCACTCATCTTAACAGGACATCGGAATACGGGGTCAGGTTCGAGCGTGGTGTGGTAGTGGAGAGTCCCAAGGTTGACAGGGTCTATATATCGGGCACGGCCAGCATAGACAACAAGGGCCGCATCATGTATGAGGGCGATATCGTGCGCCAGACGGAGCGTATGCTTGAGAATGTCGAGGTGCTGCTCTCCGAGGCCGGTTGCGGATTCTCCCAGGTGGGCATGATGATTGTATATCTCAGGAACAGGACTGATTATGAGGCTGTAAAGCGAATCATGGACAGCCGTTTTGCAGACTGTCCCCGCGTTATCGTGCACGCTCCGGTATGCCGTCCGGGATGGCTGGTGGAGATGGAGTGCGTGGCGATTCTCTGATTATTTCAACGGATTAAGGTCTGACTTGAACCAGTCTATGAACTTGCCTATACCCTCATGAAGGGTGGTGGTGGGCTTGTAGCCACATTCACGCTCCAGCTTGGACGTATCGGCATAAGTATGGAGGACGTCGCCCTGCTGCATGGGCATGAATTCCTTTATGGCCTCCTTTCCGAGCGCTTTCTCAATCTCGTTTATGAAATCCATGAGCTGCACGGGCTTGGAACAGCCTATGTTGTATATTTTGTAGGGGATGCCGTCGGGATAGAGGGCGGCTGCGGGCTGGCGGTCAATCACCTGGATGGTTCCCTCCACAATGTCATCAATATAAGTGAAGTCGCGGCTCAGGTTGCCGTTGTTGAATACCTTGATGGGCTCGCCCTTGCTGATGGCTGTGGCAAAGAGCATCGGCGCCATATCGGGCCTTCCCCAGGGACCGTAAACGGTAAAGAAACGCAGGCCGGTGGTGGGCAGGCCGTAGAGCTTGCTGTAGGAGTGGGCCATCAGTTCGTTGGCCTTCTTGGTGGCGGCATAGAGGCTTACGGGGTTGTCCACGCGGTCATCCTCCGAGAACGGCACCTTCTCATTCATCCCGTAGACCGATGAAGACGATGCGTAAACCAGATGTTTCACATCATTGTTACGGCAGCATTCCAGCACGTTCATGAATCCCGCAAGGTTGCTGTCCAGATAGGCGTAGGGGTTGGTGATGGAGTATCGGACTCCGGCCTGGGCCGCAAGGTTGACCACTATGTCGAAATGTTCCTGCTGGAAGAACTCCGCCATCTGTCCGCGGTCAGACAGGTCCATCTTTATAAAACGGTAATTGGGGAACAGGGAGCTCTCGCGTACGGAACCGTCAATGTAACGGCCGCTGTGTGAGGTGATTCCGCACTCCTTGAGGCGTCCCAGCTTGAGTCTTACATCGTAATAGTCATTTATGTTGTCGAGTCCTACGACCTCGTCACCGCGCTGCGCCAGACGGTATGCGAGTTTTGAGCCGATGAATCCGGCGGCTCCCGTAACAAGTATTTTCATGCCGCAAAGTTACAAAAAGCCGCAGAAGGGGGCCAAAGGGGACGGTTCTTTTTGGCCCCCTTTTCCGGTACGAAAACGGATATAGTATATCTTGGTTCAAAAAGGGGCCAAAAAGAACCGTCCCCTTTGGCCCCCCTCCTGCTGACAAAATGAATAGCAAGTTTGGAGGATGATGCATATTTATGCCCAAAACGGATGAATAACTGCCGTTTTTTTGATATTATGCATTACATTCTGGCAATTTTGCATTATTAACATGAAAAAATTTGCGCATTCTTTGATTGTTTCAATGACAAATCGTAACTTTGCAGGCGATTTTGGTAACAAATTCACACAAATAGTTTGTAAAGCGAACAAATCAAACATAATAACATTCAAATTATGGACAAACAGGTAAAGAATTACGTTGAGAAATTCATGGCTGAGCTGATCGCCAAGAATCCCGGTGAGAAGGAATTCCACCAGGCCGTTAGCGAGGTCGTTGAGAGTGTTGCACCTTACATCCTTCAGAACCCCTACCTCCTGGATCAGAAGATCATGGAGCGTATGGTTGAGCCTGAGAGAGTCATCATGTTCCGTGTACCTTGGATGGATGACAAAGGTGAGATTCATGTAAACCGCGGTTTCCGCGTTCAGATGAACAGCGCCATTGGCCCGTACAAAGGCGGTGTACGTTTCCACTCAAGCGTTAACCTGAGCATCATGAAGTTCCTTGCTTTCGAGCAGACCTTCAAGAACAGCCTTACCACACTCCCCATGGGTGGTGCTAAGGGTGGTTCAGACTTCAGCCCCCGTGGCAAGTCAGACGCTGAGGTAATGCGTTTCTGCCAGAGCTTCATCAACGAGCTTTATCGTCATATCGGTCCTGACACCGACGTACCTGCTGGTGATATAGGTGTAGGCGGCCGTGAGGTTGGTTTCATGTTCGGTCAGTACAAGAAGCTCAAGAACGAGTGGACTGGTACTTACACCGGTAAGGGTCAGTGCTGGGGCGGTAGCCTCCTGCGTCCTGAGGCAACCGGTTACGGTGCTTGCTACTTCGCTCAGGATATGCTTGCTACACGCGGCAAGAGCTTCAAGGGCCAGACAGTTGTTATCTCAGGTTCAGGTAACGTTGCTCAGTATGCTGCCGAGAAGGCTATGCGTCTGGGTGCCAAGGTTGTTACCTTCTCTGATTCAAACGGTTACATCTACGATCCCGAGGGCATGACCGAGGAGAAGATCGCTTATGTAAAGAACCTCAAGAACGTTATCCGTGGCCGTATCAAGGAGTATGTAAAGCAGTATCCTAACGCCAAGTACTTCGAGGGCGAGCGTCCTTGGGGCGTTAAGTGCGACATCGCTATGCCTTGCGCTACTCAGAACGAGATCGAGCTTAAGGATGCTGAGAAGCTGGTTGCCAACGGTTGCTACTGCGTAACTGAGGGTGCCAACATGCCTACCACTCCCGATGCTATCGCTCTGTTCCAGAAGAACAAGATGCTGTACTCACCCGGTAAGGCTTCAAACGCCGGTGGTGTATCAACATCAGGTCTTGAGATGTCACAGAACTCAATGCGTCTCAAGTGGACCGCTGAGGAGGTTGACGAGAAGCTGCATCGTATCATGTCCGATATCCACGCTGCCTGCGTTAAGTACGGTACCGAGGAGGACGGCTACATCAACTACGTGAAGGGTGCTAACATCGCCGGCTTCATCAAGGTAGCGAATGCTATGTGCGAGCAGGGTCTTGTATAAATCGAGACTTGTCTAATTGACACATAATTCATAATTTTGGGCTGGCCTAGTGATGGGTCAGCCCAAATTATTCAGTATAGATGGAAGAGAACGAAAGACGTAACGTGGAGTTGATGTCCCGTAGGATACGCCGTATCCTGCTTGTGTGCAATAACTACGACAGCTACTCCCTTGAAGAGGATGGCCATATAGAGGCACAGATTGCCGAGGACTATGCATCGTTGAACCTGAGCAACCCGCCCGAAATCGTGAGGGTGGAGACCACTGTCGAGGCACTTCAGATGGTTCGTGACGGTGAGCGTTTTGACCTTGTAATCACCATGTACAACGTGGGTGAGGTGAGCGTGTTCGACTTCTCGTGCCAGATGAAATCCATAGTGCCCGATACCCCCATCGTGCTGCTGGCATCGTTCTCCCGTGAGATTTACCGCCGGATCCAGGATCATGACACATCGGCCATAGACTGGTTCTTCTGCTGGAACAACTCCACGGACCTTATCATAGCCATCATCAAACTGCTTGAGGACCGCATGAACGCGGAGCATGACATACTTGAGGAGGGCGTGCGCGCCATACTTCTGATTGAAGACTCCGTACGTTACTACTCCAGCTACCTGCCGGCTCTCTACAAACTGGTACTGCGCCAGAACAGTGATGCCATCAGCGACACACTTAATGAAAAGCAGCAGACAATCCGTAAACGCTCACGCCCCAAGATCCTCATGGCAAGCTGCTATGATGATGCAGTGGAGCTCTACGAGCGTTACAAGCAGAACATACTCGGTGTGATATCGGACATAGGGTTCGTGATACACCGTGACGATCCCCCTGAAAAGGAGAAACTCGATGCAGGCCTGGACCTGTGTCATCATATCCGTAAGGATAACCCCACCATGCCCATACTTATGCAGTCGTCGCAGGAGAGCATGCGAAAGGTGGCCCAGGAACTTGGCGTGGGCTTTGTGGTCAAGACCTCCAAGACCCTTACTCATGACCTCTCCGAGTACATAGGCCGTGAGTTCGGATTCGGTGATTTTGTGGTGACTGATCCCCAGACTGGCGAGGAACTTTTCCGTGCCAAGGACCTGTACGGATTCGAGAAGATAATAAAAGAGATATCGGACAGCGATTTCCGCCGTCTGAGCGACAAGAACTACATATCGCGCTGGCTGTTCGCCCGCGGTCTGTTCACCCTGGGCAAACAGCTGCGTCCGCTCACCATACGTGACGACTCCGACCTGCCTGAGATTCGCCGCCTGAACCTGAGCATCATACATGACTTCCGTATCATGCAGGGAGTGGGTGTTGTTGCCAAGTTCAACCCCGCTACCTACAACGACACTATACGGTTCTCCCGTCTGGGAAGCGGCTCGCTGGGCGGCAAGGCGCGTGGTCTGGCGTTCCTGAACCACGTACTCGTAAAATATGACATGTATGACAAGTATGAGGATGTGCGCATAACCGTACCCCGCACCCTTGTCATCACGACCGAATATTTTGACCGTTTCATCATTGACAACGGCCTCCAGTATGTAATCAATTCCGATATATCCGATGCCGAGATCCTGTCGGAGTTCGTGGCATCGACCCTGCCTCAGGAACTGACCGATGCGCTCAAGGTGTTCATACACAAGGTCCGCAAGCCTCTGGCCGTACGTTCGTCATCCAAGCTCGAGGACTCGTACTACCAGCCGTTCGCAGGTGTCTACTCCACCTACATGATTCCCCGCACGGACAATGAGGATCAGCAGCTCAGACTGCTCTCCAAGGCTATCAAGAGCGTGTATGCCTCAATATTCTACGCATCATCGCGTAGCTATATAGCCGCTACGGCCAATATGATATCGGAGGAGAAGATGGCCATAATACTGCAGGAGATATGCGGCAGCAGCGACCAGGGTTATTTCTTCCCCACGTTGTCGGGTGTGGCCCGCTCCGTGAACTTCTACCCCATAGGTCATGAGAAGGCCGAGGACGGCATCGTAAAGGTAGCGTTCGGACTGGGCAAGGCCGTGGTTGACGGTGACCTGGTGCTCCGATTCTCGCCCAAGTACCCCAAGCATGTACTCCAGACATCGACCATAGAGCAGGTCATGACCGAGACCCAGAAGCAGATGTTCGCGCTCAACCTCAACCCCGAGAAGTTCAAGACATCGATTGATGATGCCGTGAACCTGGAGCATCTGGACATATCGGACTGCGAGAAGTTCCGCAATCTCAAGTATGTGGTATCCACATTTGACCTTGAGAACCAGCGAATGGTTGACTCGGCATATCCCACCGGACCCCGATTCGTGACATTCGCGCAGATGCTCAAGTACAAGACATTCCCGCTGGCCGAGATTGTCCAGGATCTGCTTGACATAGCCGCCAAGGAGATGAAATGCGGCGTGGAGATAGAGTTTGCGGCCGATCTGGACCGCGGCGGAGACCCCGACAAACTGCCCAAGTTCCAGGTGCTGCAGATACGCCCCATATCGGTTGACAGCCGTAACGTTGATGTGGACTGGGATGAGATTGACACCGACGGAGCCTTGCTCAAGTCAGACAGTGCGCTGGGTACAGGATGGATCAAGGGCGTACATGATGTGATCTATCTCAAGAAAGATGCTTTCGATACACAGAAAACCACTGCCATGGGCCGTGAGCTGACCGCCATCAACACTCGCATGCGCTCGGAGGGCAAGAACTACGTGCTCATAGGTTTCGGCCGATGGGGTTCAAGCATCCCATCGCTGGGTGTTCCCGTACAGTGGAGCAATATTTCCGAGGCCAAGGTCATTGTAGAGTGCAGCCTGGAGGATTTCCGCGTGGATCCCAGCCAGGGCACCCATTTCTTCCAGAACCTGACCTCATTCAACGCCGGTTATATAAACGTGGATCCCTACGGCATCAAGGGTGATGTGATGGATTTTTCGGAGCTTGATAAGCTGCCTGCAGTTGAGGAGACCGAGTATCTGCGTCACGTCAGGTTTGACCGCGAACTGGAAATATGCATTGACGGCCGCAACAGCAAGGCTTTTATAAAATAAGGCGACATTATAAAAAAATAACAGATCTTTGAAGGCCTATCTGAATTTTTATTAATTTTGGCCTTGCATAAGTATGATTCACTTGCCATGATGTTTGCTGGCAAGTGAATTGTTACTTTTTTATAGTCCTCAAACAAGTCAATAGAACATTAACCTATTTATTCTATAGTCCTTATGAATTTCCAGTACAAGCAAGAACGATCGTGGTTCACCAGGATGTGGACTCTTATGATCCTGTTGTTATTATCAGGCGGATTCGGCAAATTGCAGGCTTCCTCGGATTTTAATACTACGAGTTACAATTCGCTCCTGAACTCACCCTCATTGACTGATCCTTACATTTGCGTGAGGCTTCTTTTCTTTGACGGTAAAACCAAGAACTCATTCTTTACGCATGCCAAGACAGAGGGTGACGCTATTGGTCCTGCCGTATATGTGGATGGGTATTATATCTGTTCTCCCGATGAAGAACTGGCTTGGCCTGCCGGTGATAAAGACGACCCCAATGGAGGAAAGGGTAGCTATGATTATGCTTTAAAGGCATGTCGCGACAATGATGGCTGGTGGGGAAGCGTATATACAAAGAAAGCAGCCAATGGAGTGACGTACACTGTCAAATTCTGGAACCCTGTATGTAACGATGATGATAAGATGTATGTGGATATGTACATATTCATGGACAAACTTACTGTAGCTGAACATAAAGTCAAGGTAAAAGGATATTGGCGTACAAATACCAAAGACTGGTATAATATAGGCTGGCAGGAGAAAGAGTTCACGTGCTCCTCTTTTTCTACATATCTGACAAGCCCTAAGGCTGAAATGTCAGGTATCGGCAAGGTAAAACTTAGCGGTGATTTGAATTCATCGGTTCATGGCAAATATATCATTGGAACATGTGATAAACCTGACACAAAAACCTTTACGGACAACCTTACTTCCAAACATGAACTGTCAGAACTGAATTCTTATCAGGACAAGGAACTGATCTGTTATGGCCGCACCAATTACTATGATGACTACACCTCATATGTTGAGTACATTATTACGGGCAACATAACGGTAAGGAACTACACTACAAAGGTTAACATATACCAATGGCTTACTTATACAGCTCCCGGCTATGTGAAGCCTACTATTACCCGGATTTCTACAAATAATATGTGGACCAAGGAGGTAAAAGTGGAATGGAACTATGCCGGAAAGACTGGAAACAGCAATAAAAGTGGAACGTGGAGTATTTACCGTTATCCCAAAGGTAAGGTTTCTGAAAGGGAATGCATAGCCAGTAATTTGAGCTTCAGTAAGTCGGATGCAAAAGTGCAGGCTCCGGACTGGGATGTGGAGTATTCCTATGAGGTTGCATTAATACCTTCTGATAACAATCGCTTATCGGAACTTACGTCAGGTGCTAAAGACCATAAAGTTGATCGCAGTTGGAGTTTCCATAATGAAACAGCTACTGTTGATCCAAACGATGAGAGCAAAATTAAACTGACCTGGGGACATGATATTATCAATAATGCTTCGGGTAGCAATAAATATACTCTTACAATCCAGCGCTCATCGAACTATGATGTGAAAAATCCCAAGAGTGCAGTCTGGGATGATTTGACAGAACTGTCTGTCACAAGTAGTGAAACCACTACGGGTTCATACTCTGACGGAAAGCAATTGGTATCCAAAAAGACCTTTTATTACCGCCTCAAGGTCAACGTCATGGGCAAGGATATGTACAGTAATGTCATATCTGCACGCTTGGGCGGATCAAAGCTGTTGGACTTCAAGGCTTCAAGAGGTTCATATGCCAATATGGTAAAACTCCAATGGCAGGTTAAGCAGGTTGGTGATGACCTTACCAATTTCTCGCTTCAGCGCCGTCCGTTGGGAAGCAGTGAAAGTACACCATGGAGTGAACTTTATACCACTTCCGGTACTGCCGAAAGCTACAGTTATGATGATATGACGGCTCAGGCCGGCAGCTATAACCAATACCGTATAGTAATATGGAGTAAGGAGGGCCAGAATATTACTTATGATGACAGCCGTATGATTGACGGATTCAGTGTCTCATCCGGTATCGTGAGTGGAAATATAACTTATGGTACAGGTACGGCAGTCGCTGGAGTCAAGGTCATGCTTAAAAAACAGGATACGGAGGGATTCACCAGCAGTGGTATGCACTCTCTTAAGCTGAGTGGCTCAAAAAGCGGTCTGTTATACACAACCGATGCCTCTGAAATACAGGAACTGTTTAAAAAGGATTTCTCTGTCCAGTTGTTTGTCAATCCTCAGAAAGAGATGAACATTGACAATCAGGATTATTTGATTTTTGATGTAAAGAACGTATTCACTATCAGACTTTGGTATAACAAGTCAAAAGGACAATTCCAGATAGGAGGATACATGGATGGTGCACACGAGCGTTCATCAATTTACATTCCTGCCGAAGAATGGAGCCAGATAACTATGGTCCACTCCCAGGAAGAGGCGAGAACATACGTTTATGTCGCAAGGCCTGATACTGTTTACAAGGATGTTATCCTTAAGAACAAGACTATAAAATGGAATTCCTCTACGCAGTCTTCAATCCGTATGGCGGTAGGAAATCAGGAAAATCTGGCAGCATCAAGGTATTATTGCGGACTGATAGATGAATTCCGTTTCTTTACCAAGGCTTTGAGTGAGAAAGAGTACCTGCAGAATTACAATCATCCTCTTTCCGGTACTGAATCAGGACTGGCAGTTTACTATCCGATGGATGAAGGCCTCTCATCACAGACAATCGCTTATGATTTCTCCAAGACGGATGGAGTACCCAATGGACGTCATGCTTTCACGGATTCACCTGCCCTGGGGTCGAATGATGTACCTAGCGATGCTATGTTAAGCCTTATGGCTTATACTGATTCTTTGGGCTATTTTGAGATTCGGGGCGTACCGTTTGCAGGTGAAGGTACAAGTTATTCTGTAATACCTCAGATGGGTATCCATGAATTCTCTCCTGCGCGTCAGTCCCGCTTTGTAAGTCAGTCCTCACTGATTCATAACAGTGTTGATTTCACTGACATATCGTCATTCCCTGTAAGCGGAAAGATTCTGTACTCCGGTACGACCTATCCGGTTGAAGGTGCCAATCTTCTTGTGGATGGTTTAGTTAGTACGATGAACGGTAATGTGGTGACCACCGATGAGAATGGAGAGTTTACCATAAGTGTACCTATAGGCAAGCACTATATTGAAGTAAGTAAGAATGGACATGTGTTTGAAAACAATGGCCGTTATCCTGCAGATCCTACCGGTACCAATGAAGCAACGTTTACTTTTGACCGTAAGATAACCGGGCTTGAATTCCGTGATGCTACTCTTGTAAACTTTACAGGCCGCGTGGTAGGAGGTGATATAGAGAATGAAAATCCGGTCGGATATGGATTGAGCAGTAACAATATCGGTGTTACCCGCTTCACTCTCAAACCGCTTAATACCAATCCTTACATGAATGCGGTAAAGGATACTATAGGAACGGCAATTCAATACTCTCCTAATCCCAAAACAGCGGTAGTGAAATCTGCGACTGAAAAGATTAACAGCAACTCCTGGCGAGGAGCCAATATTGATGATTGCCGTACATTCTTTATTGAGACTGATCCTCTGACGGGTGAGTTCTCGGCCTTGCTGCCTCCTATAGAGTATTCAATTGGTAATATGGTGGTTAAGAGTAAAGGTTCTGTAGTGGGAGGTAATGTCACAATTGACCTGTCAGATACAAGGCAAGAGGAGTATGATACTCTGTTCTATGATGATGGCAACTATGATGAGAATATTTATTCATACCATACAAAATATACCGTTGCATATCATAGCGAGCCTTACTTTACTGTCATACAGGATGGTCACGATGACGGATCGTTTGGTATAAGCTCATATAAGTTCAAGGATGCAGCCAATCAGGCAGAGATAAAGGATATATATAAAAAGTCCGGTAACGAAATAATATACAAATATGGTGTTGCCGGACATGAGGCTCCTCTGTTTGTACAGGGAGACGAATATATATTCTCTCTTGAAGGATACGAGTTGTATGAGAACTATGATGCCAATCCGTCCAAACCGGTTGTGTCAAAGGTGCCGTTAAAGGATGTGGTAGTGACAATTGAGAACGCACTCTCCAGTGACCAGATTATCTGGCTGGAATCAGGACAGGCTGTAATAGATGGTAAACAAGTCAATGCGGTTGCAGGAGAGGTCGCTCAACTTAATAATAACCAGTTGCGGTTGGATAAAGACGGAAGAGCTCTTTATAAGTGGCATGCCGGTTTACCGAATGTGTCCAGTCCGTATACGCGTACCGTTTCTATGAGCTATGACATAAGCGGCCGCACGTATAAGTGGGATGGCAATGGTATGGAGGGTATCATAATGGGTGACCTGCCTACTGGAAACAACTTTGTAACCAGTGGTCCTGATAAATTGACAATGATTCTGCGTGATCCTCCCGGCACGGGGTCCTCGGCAGAATGGAGCACGGGTACAACGACCTCAACTGTCACTGTAAAGAATGACACATGGTCAGACAGTTTTGATGGAGGAACCACCTTTATGATTGGATTAAAGGCTGTAACATTAACCGGTACCGCTGCTGGTGCACTTGTCGGCACCTTAAGTACGTTTCAGGATTCACATGATATAACCACTCATGCTATCATGGAGAATGAGGGTGAAAGCGGTGAGACCATTGAAACTTCTGTAACTGTTACTCAAGCTGTATCCACAAGTGAAGAACCGGATTTTGTGGGTGCTGATGGTGATGTATTCATAGGTCAGGCAACCAATATCATATTCGGCAATGCCCGACATCTCGGCTTTGTGCTAGGCAATGACGGATTTGAGATTGCGCCGCGTGACGTAATATCCACTGGCGTGGAATTCGGAACGCTGTTCAATTACTCACAAAGCTATATTGTGAACACTCTCTTCCCCAATCTCGAGAAGATACGCCAGAGTTTGCTCACATATGCTCCGGAGGATTCAATAAGCAAGTTCAAGAATACTTATAAACATCCTGTTTATCTTACATCTCTCACCCCGGATGATGAGCATTATGGTGAGGAGGGATACTATCATCCGTTTGCTCCTGCCGGTACTTCATTTACTGATACAGACAATATTACAGATGCGGTTCGTGAAGGAATAAAGAAAGGTACTCTCTTTGCCGACAGCATTCAGTGGATAAACAACCAGATAAAGAACTGGAAAAATTATCTGGCCTTTAATGAAAAGGAGAAGGTGCGTGCCTATGAGTTGCGTGACAAAAAGGATAGTGTTGAGTATGTGAACTATTCATTTGACGGAGGCTCAAGTGTAAGTTATTCTTGGGAAAAGGATTCTACTTACACTTCATCTTGGGATTGGTCAGTATCCGCTGGTGTGTTGGCAGGTTATCATGATGGTACAGATTTCGGTGGAAACGGTACAAAATGGGGACTAGATATTGATATCGAGATAACTGCAGCCGGCGGACGTCATGAAGCCAAGGAGACAGGTGAGACATACTCGACATCATTCAGTTACACTCTTGCAGAGGAGGGTAGTGATGCAATCTCGGTTGATGTTTTCCGCTATGGTGCATTCGGCCCGATCTTCCGTACACGTGGAGGACAGACCAGCAATCCTTATGAGGGAAAAGTTGAAACAGAATACTATTCACCAGGTACAACTATCATGGAGGCTACCATGCAGATTGAAGTTCCCAAGATAGCTGTAGCAGACAATCAGGTGGTAGACATACCTTCCGGCTCGGTCGCAAACTATGAATTGAGACTGAGCAATGAATCGGAGATAGGCGAAGATGTTGCTTACAAACTGTTTATACTTGACGAGACCAATCCCGATGGAGCTCAGTTATCCATTGACGGCATGGTTCTTACAGAGGGCCGTCTTATAAAGGTTCCCGGAAACCAGTCTCTCACCAAGACTCTTCAGTTACGTCAGACCAATACCGGAGTTCTTGATTACTTTGGATGCAATGATATAACCAATGAGTTGTATGAAAAGGGTATAGGCATTGTCTTTGCGTCGGAATCCCAGCCTGAGGATATAGCTGATACGATATTCATCAAGGCCAGATTCACTCCATCGTCATCGCCTGTGACTCTGGCATTGTCAAATACCGTCATGAATACACAGACAGGAACAGATCTTGTAATGTCATTCAAGGATTTTGACCGTCGCTATAAGGGCCTTAAGGCTTTCCGTCTTCAGTACAGACAACCCGGTGCTACTGACTGGACACAGCTTAAGGAATATGTGATAAACAAGAATGACCTGACCAACAATAACGAGATGCTGCCGGAAGGAGGAACTGTTGATTTCACAAAGTCTCTTGCTTCATTCTCTGATGGCAACTATCTGTTCCGTGTGGTTTCTGTTGCCACATACGGAAATGACGAGGTTTATCGATACAGCGAGGAATTGCCTTTGATCAAGGATATGATGATACCGCGTCCGTTAGGAACACCCGAACCCTCTGACGGTGTGCTTGATATCGGTGATGATCTCAGTCTGACCTTTAATGAGAACATCATAAAGGGTGTACTTACTAAAGACAACAACTTCACGGTATCAGGTGTGTTGAACGGCGCACGGATAGCTCATGAGACCGCACTTTCATTGAATGGTACAGGTAACATTGCCGCCACCGATGCAAATATCATGCTTGCCGGAAAGGATTTCTCAATAGATATGTGGTTGTATCTGGGCAGCAGCGGAACCATCCTGAGCCATGGAAACGGTACGTCCAGATTTACAGTAGGTACAAAACTCAGAGGTAAACTGGTTGTGGGTATAGGTAAGAAGACCTACACATCTACCAATACCATACCTATGAATTCATGGGTATTCCTTTCATTGAGTTATAAGACCACCAATACCGGCGGTGTGCTCAACGCCAAGGTGGCCAGCGATGCAGAGACTATAGATCTGTTTACTGATAAGGCTGTGGTTAGCTATGACGGAAACGGAATACTTTCTGTGGGTAATGTCAATAAAACTGCCATCCATGAGCTGTTGCTTTGGGATGAGGCGCACGATATGACAACTGCTCTGCTTAACCGCAGCTTTACCAAGAGTCCTTCAACCCGTCATCTGATCGGTTATTGGAAGATGAATGAGGGTGAGGGCACGGAACTCCGTGATTACAGCCGCAACCGTCATATGACTATGGCCGATGAGAACTGGTACATTAACAATGAGAACAAGGCTGTCAGCCTGGATGGTGCCAGCTATCTGAGTATAAATGCATCTCAGCTGCCTGTCTATCCTGATGATGACTATGCCGTTGAGTTCTGGATGCGCGGAGGAGAACAGACTGGTGATGCTCAACTCTTCCAAATGGGTGATGTGGCTCTCTGGCTCAAATCCGACGGTGAACTGCAGTTGACAAGTAAGGGTGCTTACAATGATTCTGCAGATGTTGTTACAATGTCGACATCAGCCGTTGGACTTAATGACAATGTTTGGCACCATATAGCCCTTAACGTTCTGCGTCAGGGCTCAACGACAGTATATGTTGATGGCAGACGTTGCCTTATGACCAATTCGTCAAAGGTGGGAAGTATTGTAACCAATAGTATGATTGTGGGTGCTCGCCGTGTTACCGAGTCTGCAGATATCGCTCTCTATTCATATACCCGTCCGTTCATAGGACAGATTGATGAGATCCGCATATGGAATGCCACTATGAATGGAGATTTGCTTACAAGTAACCGCAAGGTTAGACTCAACGGTGATGAACTGGGTCTTGTAGCCTATTACCCATTTGAGAAGAAGACTGTTGATGCGTACAATCAGGTTGTCACATTAGGTGACGCAACCGATCTCACCGGCAGTGGTATGAAGTCTGTACAATATAATATTGCAGGAGGTCAGGTCGCAACCTTGAGCTATGTGGATGATGCTCCGGCATTGCGTGCCAAACTCACAGAGACCAACGTAAGCTTTACATACACTGCCAGCAATGAAAAGATCGTTATTGTGATTGATGAGGATCCTGCCATTATTGAAGGCTGCACACTCAACTTTGCTGTCCGCGATGTGCCTGATGAGAACGGCAACTACATGAAGGCTGCCAAGTGGTCGGCATACATAAACCGCAAGGAACTTGTATGGAAAGATGATGTATTAAGCCTTGAACAGGAGGTTAAGGATGAAAGAAGCATCACCGCCAAGATTGTCAACAAGGGTGGACAGCAGCAGATGTGGAACTTGTCGGGTATTCCCGCATGGTTGACTGCCAGTGCAGATTACGGTGTTACCAATCCCAGGGGAGAGACAAGCGTTACATTCACTGTCAAGCCTTCAACTCCCATCGGCAAGTATGAAGAGACAATCTACCTGACCGGCAATGACGGTATTGATGTACCTCTTACCCTCTCTGTAAAGGTTACTGGTAACGTGCCTGACTGGTCTGTAAATCCCAAGTTGTTTGAGAATTCAATGAATGTTATCGGAACTCTTGACATCCTGGGCGTTATGAGTGACGATGAGGATGATATTGTAGCTGCATTCATTGGTGAGGAGTGCCGTGGTATTGCACATCCTGTATATAAGGAGCGTTATGACGGCTACTACATCACAATGGATATCTACGGTTCTCCCGATGATGAAGAGCCTCTGACATTCCGTGCATATGATGCATCTACAGGCGCTCTCTATCCTGAGGTAACCGCAAATCCTGTTACCGTATACGAGCAGCTTACCCTTAAGGGTACCTATGCTAATCCTGTACAGCTTACTGCAGTCAACAAGATAGAGCAGCAGACAGAACTCAAGGAGGGCTGGAACTGGCTGTCAATCTATGTCAATGCCGATGATATGAGTGTCGCCTCAGTCTTTGATAAGATTGCCGATGACGTTATCATGGTAAAGAGCCAGAGCGGATCTCTCTATTACGAAGATGGCAGTTGGAACGGTGATATGGGTAGCATGCTGTCCAATACCGAGATGTACGCCGTCAAGATGAAGGCTGACCGCACGCTGCGCGTGGTAGGTGAGAGGGTAGAGCCCGGAACCAATCCCATCACGGTCTATAACGGCTGGAACTGGATTGGTTACTACGGCCGTCAGGTATCATCTGTAACCGATGCCATGGCAGACTTGAGTCCTGAGGACGGTAACATAATAAAGGCTCAGAGCGGTGTGGCTTACTACGATACCTATGAGTGGGCCGGTTCGCTCAGTCTGATGGAACCCGGAGTCGGATATAAGCTCCAGACCGTATTGGGCGACAACATGACCAAGACGTTCCGCTATCCTTCATCGGTTGTCAATATGGCACCGATGCGTGGACCTGCCAGAAATCAGGCACGTACAAATGCATCGGGCATATTCCAGCCTGTAGACTTCCATCTCTACTCCAACAACCTGACGATGGCTGCTAAGATTGTCAAGAGCGGAAAGATTCTGGCTAATGCCGAGATCGGCGTGTTTGCTGACGGCGAATGCCGTGCTGCCGGCATATCCGATGAAAACGGTATAGTATATCTCACCGTTCCGGGCGATGATGCCGTGATACTTGACCTTAAGATATCGGAAGGTGCAAATGTTACTGATTTCAAAGACTTTGTCGAATATCAGTCCGATGCAATCTTCGGTTCTCCCAAGAACCCGATTGTCCTGGATATAGATGCTCCTACCGGAGTTATCGGAATCGAGGATGTTCAGTCGGAGTTTGCATATGATCTGCAGGGAAGGATGATTGAGGATGTGGAGAACAGCGACGGAATCATCATCCTGAACAATGAGAAGATATTGCTGAATAGGTAAAAATGGCTTATAATCAGCAATGACCCTGATAAATATCCCCTCCGGTTACAAAAAAGTGACAGAGGGGATATTTTTTTGTACTTTTGCGGTTGTTTGAACTGAATAAAGTTTTCATATAGAATATGGTAACGTTCGCGATAGCTTTGATAGCCCTGGTTCTGGGCTATGCGTTCTATGGAAAATTCATTGAGAGGCTCTTTGGCGCTGACCCTAACCGTGAGGTTCCTTCCAAGAGCATGGCCGATGGTGTGGATTACATAGCAATGCCCACCTGGAAGGCTTACATGATACAGTTCCTTAACATAGCAGGTCTGGGACCGATATTCGGTGCCATAATGGGTGCCAAATTCGGAACGGCCTCGTACCTGTGGATCGTGTTCGGTACGATATTTGCCGGCAGTGTACATGACTATCTGTCGGGAATGCTATCCGTACGTAACGGAGGCGAGAGCCTGCCGCAGCTTGTGGGCCGATATCTGGGAACACCGGTCCAGAAGGTGTTCATGGTATTCTCCATGATCCTGCTTGTGCTGGTGGGTGCGGTGTTCGTATCACAGCCGGCCGATATCCTGGTACGTCTTACCGGCGAATCCATGAGCATAAATGCCTGGATAGGCATAATATTCGTATACTATCTGCTTGCCACGCTGTTTCCTATTGACAAGATCATAGGCAAGCTCTATCCCATATTCGGTGCCGCGCTGCTGTTCATGGCCGTAGGCATTATGATAGCCCTGTTCGTGAACCATCCGCCGCTTCCGGAGATGTGGAACGGTTTCGGTGTCAAGTATGACAAGAACCCCATATTCCCCATGATGTTCATATCCATTGCATGCGGTGCCATAAGCGGATTCCATGCCACCCAGTCACCCCTGATGGCCCGATGCCTCACCAATGAGAGCAAGGGTCGTGTGATATTCTACGGTGCCATGGTATCGGAGGGTATCGTGGCTCTTATTTGGGCAGCTGCCGCTACCGCTTACTTTGGTGAGCACGGAACTGACAACACTGCCGCTCAGATCGTGCTTGACATATCCAAGACCTGGCTCGGCAAGGTGGGTGGCCTGCTCGCTGTGATAGGCGTGGTTGCCGCTCCCATTTCATCGGGCGATACAGCCCTGCGCTCCGCCCGTCTTATCGTGGCCGATTTCCTAAAGAAAAAGCAGAAAACCATAGGCAGCCGTCTGGCCATCAGCATACCGCTGTTCGTGATAACCTTCTTTGCATTGTTCTACAGCCTTCGTGACAAGGAGGGATTCAACGTAATCTGGCGTTACTTTGCATGGTCCAACCAGGCCCTGTCGGTATTCACTCTCTGGGCTATCACCGTTTATCTCAGGAGCAAAGGAAAGAACGTACTGGTAACCCTTATACCGGCTATGTTCATGTCCATGGTGACCTGCACCTATATCCTGATTGCCAAGGAGGGTTTCAATCTGCCTTGGTATATTGCCTACAGCGGAGGTGCCGCATTCACCCTGCTGCTTCTGGGTATATTCCTTGCCAAGCGGGATAAACTTAAATGACAAAATTTTTTAAATTGATAAACAGGCGCAGGACGGCTCTCCTGCGCCTGTTTTTTTGCCTGATTATTTCGTGATGAAATTTTAAGAAAAATATAGACATAAATAGTTAATTTTTGTACATTTGCATTCTGTTAGTCAATAGCCCTAAAAAGGACAATAATGATTTCAATATAAACCTACCAATCAATTATGTTAAGCTCTTTCAAGAGGGAGCACTCAGGTGTTTCCGCTAGAGGTGGTGTTTTTTATAAACACCTGTTGGTTATTATTACTTTCCTGTTATTTGGAAACTTCAGTGCCCAGGCAGACTGCTGGCACTTCAGGGACAACAGTCACAACGCAGTGGTAAACCACCCTTCGTTTGACCGTCCTTATCTCAGGTTTACCGCCATGTTCTTTGACAAGACCGGCGGCAACAACGGTTATTTTGTCAGACAGAAACCTACCAAGAGCGGTTCCATCCCGAGCAGTGCTCCCGATGGCCCGGCCCTTTTCATCAACGGCCAGTATGCATGTACTCCTAACGATGAGTTTGGTTGGAACGGTGACGGTGACGGTGCATGGAGTGCCTGCGGCAAGGACTCATGGTGGGGTAAAACCTACAAGGCTACTATTGACGGCATAACCTACACCATCAAGTTCTACAACCCGTATCATGACGGCGACAGTAAACGTATGTATGTGCACGTGGTGATATTCCCCAGTGCTCTGCCTTACGGACAGACCACTACCGTAAAGATTGCCGGTATGTGGAAGATGAACAGCGCCCAGAAAACTCCGGTCGAGGAGTCTTTCACCTGGAATTTCAACGGTCTGGGAACTATGGGCGTATCAAGTCCTTCGGCTGTTACATATGACTATAACAACATAAAGATCAGCGGTAACCTGAAAGCCGGATATGGAACGAATACAGTCGGTTCTTTCCAGGGTGCCACTGCCAACAATATCTCTTGGAAGCAGAAACTTACCACATCGGCAAATTATAACTCCACTCTCACCTCATTCAACGGTCAGGTGATGGAGTTCAAGGGCAGGACTGATTACTACAATGATGTCAGGACTTATGTTGAGTATATAATATCACGTTCCGGCTATACTCCTGCCGAACTTGATCCGCTGCCGGATAAAGAGAAACAGAGTATGAGCTACTATATGTGGTACCCTGTGACCGTTCCCGGTTACATGCGCGCCAAGGGCCTCCAGGCATCCACATCCAATATCTGGAACAAGGAGGTGAACCTTACCTGGGGAACCGAGGGAAAAGACGCTAGCGGTACCTGGAGCATATTCCGTTATGATAATGCCGAACTCAAGAACGGTGTGCTTGTAGCGGAGAATCTTAACAAGTCTACACGCTCCTATACCGTAGTCAGTCCTTCATATGACAAGGATTACTATTATGAGGTTTCATTCATTCCTGTTAACGGTGAACGCCGTAACGAGCTCTCCACTCATGTGGCAAGCAACCTTAAACGCGAGTGGTCTTTCAGTAATTTCAAGGCCGAGACCGATACTACCGGATCCAAGATTATCCTTAAATGGAACCATAACCCCATAGGTAATGCCAGCAAGAAGAGCTATACACTCCATATCCAGCGTACCACAGACTATGATGTGAACGATCCCGGTAAGGCTACATGGGAGGATGTCCATACCGTAACCATTACCAATGACTCTACCAACGTAGGTTCATATACCGATGTATCGGGCCTCTCAGCCAACCGTACCTATTTCTACCGTCTGGTAGTCAATGTGTTGGAAAAGGATATGACCAGCCAGGTTGTCAACAAGAAACTGGGCGGTTCCAAGATACTCTCGTTCTCTGCAACCAGAGGATCATACAACAATATGGTCAAGTTAAGGTGGACCGTACAGCAGGTAGGTTCTGACGTGACCAACTTCATCATACAGCGTCGTCCTCTGGGCAGCAACGATGAGTTTGCCTGGGCCGATATCTACAACACCAGCGGTACCGCATCGGGTTACAGCTATGATGACGTGACAGCACTTCCCGGTACCTACAACGAGTACAAGGTGGTTGTATGGAGCCAGAACGGTAAGACGGTTTCATATGATGATTCCGATGTGGCCGACGGATTCAGTCTCTCGACAGGAACACTCAGCGGTAACATCACATACGGAACAGGAACAGCCGTATCAGGTGCCAAGGTGGTACTCAAGCGCCAGGATGATGAAGGCGGCCTGTCATCGGGCATGCACTCCGTAAGGTTTACAGGTAACGGTACCGGATTCAAGTATGAGTGTGACCAGAATACGCTTAAGAACCTGTTCGAGAAGGATTTCTCGGTTCAGATGTACATCAATCCTGATTCTGCGACCATGAATGGAGACAAGAGATATCAGATGCTTGATGTATTCTGCAGCCTGACATTCTTCATCTCCTATGACAAGAACAAGAAAGTCTATCATCCCGGAGTATATCTGAACGGAACAAGTTACTATACCGGTCTGTCAATGGAGCCGGGAGAGTGGAATCACCTGACTCTTTCACATAAGCAGAGTGACTATACCGCAATATCCATCACAAGAGGTGACAGTATTATTTCCGATACTATCAAGACCGGCTCGGCTTATGTAAAGAGCAATGTCATCATCGACGGTCGTGCAAACTGCGTATCGATTGCAAATAATGCCGATTTCAACGGAACGGAGTTCTACAACGGTTACATGGATGAGCTCCGTCTGTTCACCCGTGCACTTACGGCTCAGGATATTCTCAAGAACTATAACCATCCGCTTACCGGTAACGAGAGGGGACTGGCTATCTACTATCCGTTTGATGAGGGTATGACAGTACAGAGTCTGGCATATGACCTGTCAAAGACCAACAACGTTAGCAACGGACGTCATGGCTTGTCCATGATTCCGGCTGCGAGCAGCAACTACATTCCCAATGAGGACCAGTTGAGCCTTATGGCTTATACCGATTCACTGGGATACTATGAGATTCGCGGTATTCCTTACTCGGGTGAGGGAACCAGCTACAGCGTCATCCCCAAGTTGGGAATACATGAGTTCTCGCCTGTTTCCAAGTCACGTTTTGTAAGTCAGGCTTCACTTATACACAACGGAGTTGACTTTGAGGATGTGTCATCATTCCCTGTAAGCGGTAAGATATTCTACTCAGGTACCGATTATCCTGTTGAAGGCGTGAACCTCTACGTGGACGGAATGATCTGCGCCAGTGACGGCAAGGTGATTGAAAGTGCCGAGGACGGTACATTCACCATAAGCGTGCCCATAGGAAACCACTTCATTGAGGTGGCCAAGAGCGGACACGTATTTGCCAACGGCCGTTATCCCGCCGATCCCGAGGGTCGTGGCTTAAAGATGAATTTCAACCAGGCCATAAGCGGACTGGAGTTCCGCGATACCACTCTCGTCAACTTTACCGGTCGTGTAGTCGGCGGTGACATTGAGGGTGACAAACCTATAGGATTCGGACAGAGCAATAACAACATAGGTGTTACCAAGCTTGTCCTCACTCCCCTGAACGACCTCTACCGCATGAATGTGGTTAAGCAGAAGAGGGGAGAGACCTCATTCAGCTATGAGACCAACAGCCAGATTGTTGAGGCTTCATCGGCATCGGACCATATCAAGAGTAAGGCATGGCGCGGAGCCGGATCAGCTGACTGCCGTAAGATAATCATTCTGACAGACTCCCTTACCGGTGAGTTCTCGGCCATGCTGCCTCCTCTGCAGTATAAGGTATCGGCTCCTGTAGTGGTTGTGACTGATTCAGTTATAGGTGACTCAAAAGAGTCAGCTCTGGCAGACCTCTCCAAACCTCTGGTTACTTACAAGGATTCTGTTGTCAAGGCTGACGGAAGCTACGAATACTATGAGTACAATACCATGTACAGGAAGGTATACCATAGTAAACCCATATTTACCGTTGCCCAGGCAGACCATAACGACGGATGCTTTGGTATAAAGACGTATGAGGTTAAGGATGCACAGGGCAGCATAGTCTTAGATGACATTTATAATCCTGATGCAGATCCTAAAGTAGAGCCTGTATATAAATATGGTGGCGCCATCTTCATTATGAAGGATACCTACAAGTTCAACATCTCCGGTAGGGAGGAGTACCGTAACTATGACGCCAACTTATTTGATCCTGAGGTATCGGTTGTTCCTCTTGCCGGAACGGTGGTAACCATAGACAACGCCCTCTCATCGGAGCAGGCCGTTTACATTGAAGGCAACAGTGACGGTAAGGAGGCCGGATCAGTAAGCGAGCTCAAGAGCAACCAGTTGACTCTTGACAGCCTTGGCTTGGCTACATATGTATGGAAGGCCGGATATCCCAATATCTGCGCTCCCTATACACGTACCATATCGATATCATATGACATCGACAACAGGACCTACCGCTGGAACAACGGTGAGGCACTTTACGGTATCGTGCTGGGTTCACTGCCTACGGGTAACAACTTTATCACGGCAGGTCCCGATTTGCTTGACATGGTACTGCGTGATCCCCCCGGAACAAAGTCCAAGACCGAGTGGACATCGGGTACCGTCACCTCCGTATCACAGTCAACCGGTGCTGTATGGAACAGTGAGAACAGTATTGAGACCGAGACCAAACTTGGACCGAAGGTTGAGACCGTTACAGGTATAGGCCTTGCCATCATCGAGGATATTGAAAGCAAGGTTGACCTTACCGTAGGTGCCAAGGTTACCGTTGAGGGTGAGGATGCTTCATCCTGGAGCCGTTCAATCACCGCTACCAGGACAATCAGCACATCCGATGAGGCTGAGTATGTAGGTGCCCAGGGTGACGTATTCATAGGAAGCTCCACCAACATCATATTCGGTATGGCACGCAACGTGGGATTCACCCGCGTGGGTAATACAAGTGATGTGGAGCTGTCCCTGACTGATATTATGACAACCGGACTCTCATTCGGTACGGAGTTTGCCTATACACAGAACTATATTGAGAATGTGCTCATTCCCAACCTCAAGAAACTGCGTGACAGCAAGCTCAAGACCGTAAGTCAGATTCCCGACTTTGAGAATAACGGCAAGTTCCCGGTTTACATAACTACCATGAGTCCCGGTGATGCAGGATTCGGAGCCAGCAACAATGATAAGGATCTGTTCGGTGAAAGCGCCACTGCCGGACCTTCAACAGAGGGCCCGTCATACAAGATGGTTGTGCCCAAGGGCTCCAAGGAGAACTATACTGACAGTGTGGAGTGGTGCAATACACAGATCCGCAACTGGGAGAAGCATCTGGCCAACAACGAGATGCAGAAGGTTATGGCCCATAAGCTGGCCGAAGCCAAGAGCAACAGCGTGGTTGCCACGAACCTCTCATTCGACTCAGGTACCAGCATAACCAACACCAAGGAGACTGAGGACAAGACCGGATCGAAATATGAGAATACCGTATCGGCCGCTGCCATCATTGGCGCTACCACCGGCTTTGCCATCAATAGCGTGGGTGTTCAGTTCGAGATCAAGACTGAGACCGGAGGCGGTGAGCATATAGAGCGCGAGGAAGAGGAGAGTCAAACCGCAAGCTTCAGCTATACTCTGGCTGAGGAGGGTGATGACGACGCCCTTACAGTCGATGTCTATGAGTACGGCATGTTCGGTCCCATATTCCGCACCCGTGGCGGTCAGACCTGTGGCCCGTACGAGGGTGAGGTGGTAACCAAGTACTACGAGCCCGGAACTGTCATCATGGAGGCTACCATGCAGATTGAGGTTCCGCAGATCGATGTAGACGTAAGGACCATGACCGATGTACCGTCAGGCGGAACAGCCAACTACGTACTCAGGCTGTCCAACGCCTCTCAGATTGATGAGGATGTCTATTACCGTCTGCTGGTCAATGACGAGACCAACCCCAACGGTGCCAACCTTATGATTGACGGAAAGCCCATCACTGACAGCCGTATCATCAAGATTCCTGCCGGTACTACCGTTACCAAGGCACTTCAGCTCAAGCAGACCGATCCCAGTATCCTTAAGTATGAGCATATTGAGATTGTGCTTGCATCACAGAGCCAGTATGATCCGACCAGCACATGGGATGTGATTGCCGACACCGTTGATGTATCGGCCTACTTCGTTCCCTCGTCATCACCTGTAGAGCTGGATCTGTCAAATACCGTAATGAATAACGAGACCGGCAGCAAGCTCAGGCTCTCATTCTTTGGATTTGACCGTAACTACAACAACCTCAAGGCATTCCGTCTGCAGTATAAGAGACAGGGCGGACTTGACTGGACCCGCATACATGAGTATGTGCTCAATGCAAATGATAATGAGGGCGGTAACGAGATGCTGCCTTCATCGGGCACACAGGTTGATTATACCTTCAACATGAGCTCAATGCCTGACGGTGACTATCTGTTCCGCGTGGTATCGGTAAGCACCGACGGCGATGATGAGGTTTACAGATACAGTAACGAGATGGCTCTTGTCAAGGATATGGAGAGCCCGCGCTCCATGGGTCAGCCCGAGCCGAGCGACGGTGTACTTGACATAGGTGATGAGCTTAGCGTTACTTTCAACGAGCCTATACTCAAGGGCCGCATCACAGCCGAGTCCAACTTCATCGTTACCGGCGTGCTCAACGGTTCCAAGATAGAGCATGAGACTGCTCTCAGCCTTAAGGGCGGTTCTGCCACCAAGGCAATGGCAAGCACCGAGACAGGAATCAACCTGGCCGGTAAGGACTTTGCGATCGATGCATGGGTCAACCTGGGTTCTGCAGGTACACTGCTTAGCCACGGTCAGGGCTCACAGAGATTTACTGCCGCTGTTGACGCTGCCGGTCATCTGGTAGTGACGATTGGAGACAGCGTATGCACATCATCCAAGAGTATTCCTTACGGTCAGTGGATATTCCTGACCATGAGCCTTACCAAGGATGGCGTACTGAATGCCGAGGCTGCAGTTGACGATGTATTCATACCTCTGTTCGGCGGCCTGAAGGTTATAGCTTATGATGGTAACGGTCGTCTGAGCGTAGGATGCGGTGCCGATGCCGCCATTCATGAGCTGCTTCTCTGGGATGAGGCTCATGACATGACTTCAGCACTGTTGAACCGCTCCGTAACCAAGAGTCCTTCAACCCGTCACCTGATAGGTTACTGGAAGATGAATGAGGGTGAGGGTACTTCAATTCGTGATTACAGCCGCAACCGTCATATGGTTATGGCCAACGAGGCCTGGTATCTCAATAACGAGAACCTCTCAGTAAGTCTGGACGGAACCGGTTTCATAGAGATGAATGCTGCAACTCTGCCTGTAGTGGCATCCGATGACTATGTAATTGAGTTCTGGATGCGTGGAGGTAAGCAGAGCGCCGAGGCACAGCTCCTGCAGATGGGTGATGTGGCCTTCTGGCTCAATGCTGACGGTGAGCTCCAGCTCGCTGCCAAGGGTGCCTATATGGCAGCCGGTGCAGGCAGTGACATGGCGGTACCGGGAGTTGTCCTTACCGATAACACCTGGCACCATGTGGCACTGAGCGTGCTGCGTCAGGGTGCAGCCGCCGTATATGTTGACGGTGTACGCCGCCTGACCGTGGGTGAGACCAACGTCGGCAATATCGTGACCAACAGTCTGATTGCAGGTGCACACCGCATCACCGTATCGGCCGAGAATGCCGAGTATGAATATGACCGTGCATTCGTGGGTAGCATAGATGAGATACGCGTTTGGGCAGCCACTATGAACAGCGACCTGATAGTAAACAACCGCAAGGTACGCTTTACCGGAAGTGAGAGCGGTCTGGCTGCTTACTATCCGTTTGAGATAAAGGATATTGACGGATTCAACCAGGTAATAACCAAGGGTGAGGTCAAGGATCTGTGCGGTAACGGCGGTAACGCAGTGATGAGAATGATATCGGGCGGTGCCCAGTCTGTTCCCTCATTCGCCGATGACGCTCCCGCCATGCGTACTAAACCTACTGAGACCAACGTAGCCTTCAGCTATGTTGCATCGGACGAGAAGGTAATCATCACTATCGATGAGAAACCCGAACGTATTGAGGGATGCACCCTGAACTTTACCGTACGTGACCTGCTTGACAAGAACGGCAACTACTCAGAGGATGCAATATGGAGCGCCTTTGTGAATCGCAGAGAGCTTGCATGGCAGGATGAGACCGTAAGCGTTGAGCAGAAGGTCAAGGATGAGACCGAGTTCAGCGTAACAATGGAGAATCTGGGCGGCCTGCAGCAGATGTGGAGCATTTCAGGCCTGCCGTCATGGCTCACCGCCAGTGCCGACTACGGTGTCATCAACCCGCGCAGCAAGAGCACCGTTACCTTTACCGTCGGTGCCTCAACACCTATCGGCAAGTATGAGGAGACCATCTACCTTAAGGGTAACAACGGTATAGAGACTCCTCTCACCGTTAACGTCAAGGTTGGCGGAGAGACTCCTGAATGGAGCGTCAATGCCAGGGAGTATGAGAACAGCATGAACGTGATCGCCACCCTCGATTTCCTGGGTAAACAGAGCGAGGATGAGGATGATATCGTTGCAGCCTTCATCGGTGATGAGTGCCGTGGCATAGCACATCCGGAATACAAGGAGCGTTATGACTCATACTTTGTGACTATGGATATCTACGGAAATAATGACTCAGGTAAGCCTGTGACATTCCGTGCCTTCGATGCATCGACCGGTACACTCTATCCCGAGGTTGTACCTGCAAGCGCCATCAGCTATGACCTGCTGGATCTCAAGGGTACATACTCAAGTCCCGTTAAGCTGACTGCACTTGACAAGATAGAGCAGACCATCCGTCTCAAGGAGGGTTGGAACTGGATTTCAATCTATGTCAAGGCCGATGAAATGACCATTGCCTCACTCATGAGCCAGGTCGCCGATGATGTGGTGATGATAAAGAGTCAGAACGCATATCTGGCATACGAGAACGGCTCATGGGGCGGTGACCTCAAGGGCAGTCTGAGCAACGCCCAGATGTATGCCGTCAAGATGAAGAAGGACCGCGACCTGCGTCTGGTAGGCCAACGTCTGGAGACCAGCGCCAACCCCATCACCCTGTACAAGGGATGGAACTGGATTTCATACTACGGCCGTCAGGTAGCTACCTTGGCCGATGCCCTGTCGGGTCTTGCACCTGTAAGCGGTGATGTAATCAAGGCACAGAGCGGCGTAGCTTACTACGATGAGTACGAGTGGGTAGGTTCACTTCGTATGCTTGAGCCCGGCCAGGGTTACAAGGCCAAGAACGTCCTTGACGGTGTACGCTCATTCAGCTATCCCGGCTCGCTGGTATCATTCGCGCCCAGCCGTAGCCAGGGCAGAGGAACCGGTTCAGCCAACCTTACATTCCAGCCTGTAGACTTCCATAACTACTCCGGTAACCTTACTGTTGCCGCCAGGGTTTACAGGGAGGCCAAGCCTCAGGCTAACGTCGAGGTTGCTGCATTCGCCGATGGAGAGTGCCGTGCATCGGCCCTGACAGGCAGTGACGGTGTGGTATATCTGACCATACCGGGCGACGATGACGCTGAACTCAGCTTCAAGGTTGCCGAAGGCGCCCGTATCACCGATGTCAAGACCGTGCTTGATTATGTGAACGACGGTATCTACGGTACTCCTCAGAATCCTCTGGTATTTGATCTGGACGGTACGACCGGCATGGGAGGCATACTGGAAAGTGCCGATGATCAGCCTGCATATGACCTCCAGGGTCGTGAGGTTCCCGTTAACTCAGCTAATGGTGTAATCATAATCAACAACGAGAAACTGTTATCCAGATAAACTATGTGAAATTGCAAAGTCCACTTTGCAAAATGTGGATTATTTGTATCACCTTAGCGGTCCGTGCACACGAGTGCTCGGACCGCTATTTACTCTCAACAGGGCATAGCAGCGGCTCTCCTTTGAGAACGGCTACCGTAGCTACAGTACTTTCAGTACCACGTTCAAGCAGATAATGGGAACTACCGTTGCAGCGTGGATGCATAGCTCTGAGAAGTAGTTCTTACAGCCTTACACTCTCAAAAATTACAAAATTGTCTCAGAATCTTCAAAAATAGGGGTCTGAGACGCTTTGCCTATTGGAAAATGGGCCAAGGAGGTGTAACTTGCCAGTTAAGATATCTTAAAAAAGGACATTAAAATGAACAAAGTAAACTAACTACAAAGATCGTTTAACCAATTAAGATACACACAACAATGAAGAAACTGTTTATGGTGCTTGCCGTCATCCTGTTCTGCGGCTGCAAACAAGAGGTATCGATGACGTTTCAAGCCGGAACCTACGAGGTGACTACTCAGGGGCAAAACGGCGACATACGTCTGAGCGTGACGTTCAGCGACTCGTGTATCACGGATATAAAGGTGCTGGATCAGCACGAGACGCCCCACATAGGCGACATCGTGTATGACGAGCTGATTCCACAGATTATCAAGGCCAACGGAACTGGCGTGGATGCTTTGACGGGTGCCACAGTGACGAGCCGTGCACTGATAAAAGGCGTGACAGAGGCGGCTAACATGGCCAACGTGTCAGACGGTGAGCAGTTCAAGAAAGCCTCTTTGCCCAAAGCGGAGCAGCAGCCTGTGGAAGGCGTTTGGGATGTGGTTATAGTAGGTGCCGGAGGTGCCGGACTGGCTGCAGCTGCCGAGGCAGCTCAGCAGGGCAACACGGTGCTGGTGATAGAGAAAAACGCAGAAATTGGCGGCAATACCTTGGTATCAGGCGGCATCTTCCAGAGTGTAATGCCGTATTTGGTATGGGATCCTGCCCATCCCGACGCCAAGACTGGAGTGGGCTATGACGGCAAGACCTATGAGAAGGCAAAGTCGGGCCCAGGTTGTATCAAGGACCTAGAGACCATCCTTGCATGGGACGAGAAGGTGTTTGATGCCGCCTACTACCAGGCGCACCCTTACGAGCCGGGCAACATCGAGGAGCTGGCGCCTCACGGCGTACACGCTGAATACCTGCCCGTGCTGAAGGCGCTCAAGAAGGAGATTACTGCCTACTTGGCATGGGCAAGGCCCAAATTGGCACGCGGTGTGCCAGAGACTGACCTGACGCTATTCTCTACCAAGAACCTGCACATATTCCAGACCTATTACGGCGGTCTGCGCCAGAGTGCCGACAAACAGGAGTGGGTATATAGTGACCTGCGCATGGTAAACCAGATGGTGGAGCAGGGTCAGGAACTGAAACCCTGGCTGGCCAATATGGGCGTCACATTCCTGGAACGGCAGATCATCATTGTGGGTGCCCTGTGGTTTAGAGGCAACAAGATGCTGGGAGCCGACATCGATACAGATGGCGACGGCACACCTGAACACTACGACGGTAACTGGGGCGCCTACATTATGGCTCCTTACACGACATTCATACGTGCCAGCAAGGAAAACTGCATTCTGAAATCGACCGCTGCAAAGGAACTCATCGAGGAGGGCGGACGCGTAAGGGGTGTGAAGGCTGTGATGGCCGACGGCACACCTGTGACAGCACATGCCCGCAAGGGAGTAATCATAGCTACAGGCGGTTATGCTGCAAATATCCGCAAGGTGATTGACACAAACCGTTACTGGAACCAGGATAACCTCACTATGCGTATGGCCTCGACCAACCGCAATTCACAACGCGGCGACGGTCTGGACATGGCAGAGAAAGCTGGAGCTGCACTGACCGGTATGGGCTGGACACAGTTAATGCCTCTGTCATATACCGATTATGGCAATCTCGCCTTTGGCAGCGTATCGGATGCCGTATTCATCAGTCCCAAGAACGGAAGGCGCTTTGTGGACGAGTCATTGGAGCGTGACGTGCTTTCAGCAAAGGCATTTGAGAACGGCGTCAGCCTCTACGGCAAACGGGGTGTCTATCTCTATATTGGCGGAGAGGAGACCACCGAGCCCAACGAGACGCGTGGTGTGGACGTGCCCGGCAAACAGTATGCATGCAAGCCTGCACAACTGCCTGAGCTGCTGAAGTCATTGAGGATTAATGTGAGTGCTGATTCTATTTTGAATACCATCCGCGACTACGATATGGCTGTGATGAACGGAGGTCAGCCTGCCGATGTGAACAAGCGCTATGCCACAAACACTATCGGTAATGTGACGCGCCGTAAAGACGGCACCTACGACAAGTCAACCTATTCACTTGAAAATACCACGCTGACCATACGCCCGCTGGCTCCGGCTACACACCATACCATGGGCGGACTGGTGGTGGATGACAAGCGCCACGTGCTGGATGCCAACGGCACGCCTATACCCGGTCTCTATGCCGCAGGCGAGGTGACGGGCGGCATCCACGGCGGCAACCGTCTGGGTGGCAATGCACTCACGGAGATTCTGGTTTCCGGGCGTATTGCGGCTAGCAGTGTTACAAGGGATGGGAAGAAATAGGACCCCGACAAAAACCCGAGTTGGGGAACCACGAGCGGAGTTATCACGAGTAGAGTTTGCGTTCAGATTAAGATAGTCAAATAACACTTTCCCGTAATAAAGCTTATCTTTGCAGCTGCAGGCCATAGAATGCCTAATGGAAGCGCAAGAGATACTTCAAGACATAGTATTTGTCATCCTTTACGGAGTGGTAATGGGACTGAGCATAGCAGCAGCACTCTACCTGCTGCTACGGCGCAGTAATGCCATTGCTCCGGGGGTGACGCCTCCATTGCGCCTGCGCCTATGGGCGACGGCCATTATGCTGGAGAACGTGTTCAGTCACGTTTTATGGCTTTGGTATTTCTGCCATCCTTCAGCTCTTGTTTACATTATTATCTGCGCTCTGGACTTCCTGCTGCTCATACCCATCATAGCCGGCATTCTGCTGTCTATGCTGCAGGACCGGCATCGGCCTGTATGGCCTGTGGCTGTGGCGCTGCTCCCGGCCATTGTGTTGACGGCATTGAATATCATATACAAGGAAAACGCATTCCTGACTTGGCAGAGCATTTATGTCATTGCAGTATACGCTGTATTAATGGTGTATATGTACTTTGCAGTCCGTCAATATGGACGCTGGCTTAGGGATAACTACGCCGATCTGGAGAACAAGGAGGTTGGGCAGAGTTTTCTGATACTGGCAGTGTTTATGCTCTTTTCTGTCCTTTACCTATTCACCTCCGGACAGACCAAGGTACTGATCTATCTTCTGGAATTTGTGTGTGTCATTATTATGGGCCTGGTGCTGTGGCGCGTGGAGACGCTGCAGTCACTGAGTGAGAGTGTCACGGCCGATGTAGAGGAGCCAGCCGAAGAGGCACGTAAGACATCGGCACCGACGGCCACCCCCACCAAGATGGACATACTCCTGAAAAAGCACTGCGAGGATAATCAGCTTTACTTGCAGAATGATCTTACTCTGGCCCAGCTTGCCAATATCATCGGCACAAACCGGACTTATCTGAGCCAGCATTTTGCCCAGCAGGGGCTCACATTCAACGCTTATATCAACAGTCTTCGTATAGACCATTTCATCCGCCTGTACAGGGAGGCAGCTGCCGAAAGCCGCATTGTCACCGCCCAGCAATTCTCTTTCAAAAGCGGATTCCATAGCTACAGCACCTTCAGCGCCGCATTCAAGCAGAAGACGGGAAAGACCGTGAAGGCGTGGATGCAAGCCCTTGAGGAGTAGTTCTTCAAAACATTTCACTCTCAAAATTTACAAAACAGTCTCTGAATCTTCAAAAACAGCATTCTGAGACCTCTTGCCTATTGGGAATTGGCCCGAAGGGTGGTATTTTTGAGCTACATTCAAAAAAAAAGGACAATGAAAAAGTTAATTTTTATCTTCTCAGTTGCAACCATTGCAACCATTTCATTTGTGTCATGTGAAAAGGACAATGACAAGGACAGTGCTGCTGGCTACGACCTCAGCGCCTACAAGGCCCTCAGTGAATTCGAAAGAGCTAACTGTTATGAGCTTGGCCTTAGTGTTTTTTGGGGCAGATGTAACCTTGGTACATCTGATGCTACTGAATACGGTAATTATTTTGCTTGGGGAGACAACTCGGCTAGTGAAGATAATTTATACAGGTTAGATTATTATCGGTGGTACGACGGAGAAAAGATCTTCAAGTACAACGATGATGACAAAAAAACGACACTTGAGTCCGATGATGACGCAGCCCAAGCCGAGTACCATTTTTGGGGCAAAAAATGGAGAATGCCGACTGCTGCCGAATTTGAAGAACTCATTGCCACAAAGGACAATCCGGATTATAAGTGGGAATGGAACTCTCAGGAAGGACAGACAGGATACAGGATTACATTTCTTAAAACCAACCATTCCATATTCCTTCCTACCGGAGGTCGGGTATTTCAAGGCCGTCACGGCCTCTACTGGTCTTCTTCAGTTAAAACTGATAATATAAATTGCTCATACGCTTTTTATTTTGATGATACTTATGTCACATTGTGTCAAATCGACCGCTACGTAGGGTTAACAATCCGTCCTGTCAGGGAAAAATAAGAACACAAAGGGACCGTTTCCCTGTGTTATAACAAAATACTGTAATTTGCAAAGATTAAAACAAACAACTACTTATAATAAAGGACAATGAAAAAGAAAATTTCCATTCTCGCGATCTTAGCAATTGCTGCCATCGCTTTTGTGTCTTGCAACAAGGACGACGAAACAGGCCCTCTTCAGGGCATTTCTATTGACCCTGCTTCAGCAACCGTAGCAGTTGGAACACCTCTCACTCTAAAAGTTGTTTACAATCCTAAGAATGCTGCCGAAAAGTCCCAGGCAGTATGGAGCTGCTCCGATACTACTCTGGCCGTTGTTGCGAACGGCAAAGTGACTTCAATGAGAGCAGGTGAAGTAGTCATTACAGCTACCGCAGGCGAATTTTCTGCCAATTGCAAAGTCACTATAGAGAATGACGTACCCATCGGAGGTACCTCAAACGTCTCTCTCGTTGGCACTTTCTTGGGTAATGGGGAAGATGGTTGGGATATGGACTATATGCTCGCCGAAGTCGAATCTGGCGTATATGTTATCAGACATGTTACACTGACCGAAGGCGACAAGTTCAAAATCCGCTTTGATAAAAGTTGGGACTTCAATCGTGGCGGAACCTTTGTAGAGCTCGGCAAGGGGTTTGCTGTAGTAGAGCATGGAGCTAATATTAGACCTTACCTGAACGGTACCTTTGATATCTGGTACAACAAAGAAAAAGAGCAGATGGCTGTTACGGTAAAGGACGGCAAACCTGCTTGGAATTAAATTAATCGTTTCTAACGACAAAAAGCATTAAATTGCAAAGTCCACTTTGCAAAATGTAGATTATTTGTATTATCTTTGCGGTCCGTGCACGATAGTGCGCGGACGCGCTATTTATTATGGAACAGTTTTTCAGAACCCACGACTATCTGGTTGAGCACTTGCAGGCATCTGTAAGGCGTGACCTTATGGACGAGATTGACTGGTCCAGCCGTATGATAGGTATCAAGGGTACGCGCGGGAAGGAAAAATTCGGCCGCGACCGTTCATGTCTGTATATCAACATGAACAACCTCTATTTCCAGGGTCACGGAATTGCCGAGTTTGCGGGCGAGTTCCATAAGTTGGGCGGTAAGGTGCTGCTTATAGATCAGGTGTTCAAGCATCCTGACTGGAGTAAGGAACTCCGCAAGTGCTATGACATGTATCCCGGTCTTAAGATCATATTCACCGGTTCATCGGTCATGCGTCTTAAGGAGGAGAACCCTGAGCTGAACGGAATAGTAAGCTCATACAACTTGCGTGGTTTTTCTTTCCGTGAGTTCCTGAACCTCAAGGCGGGCACCCAGTTCAAGGCGCACCGTCTGGATGACATACTCAAGAATCATGTTCAGATAGCTCAGGAGATACTCTCCAAGGTGAATCCTATGGATTATTTTCAGGATTACGTTCATCATGGTTTCTATCCATTCTTCCTGCAGCAGAGGAATTTCTCCGAGAACCTGCTCAAGACCATGAACATGATGATGGAGGTCGATATCCTGCTTATCAAGCAGATTGACCTCAAGTATCTGGCCAAGATCAAGAAACTGTTCTATCTCATGGCCGTTTCGGGTACATCGGCCCCCAACGTAAGCCAGCTGGCCAAGGAGACCGATACCTCACGCGCCACCGTCATGAACTACATAAAGTACCTGGCCGATGCGCGACTCATAAACATCGTATATGCCAAGGGCGAGAGTTTCCCCAAGAAGCCTTGCCGTGTCATGATGCATAACTCCAACCTTATATATACCATATATCCTCCGCGTCAGGACCGTCAGGATGTGATTGACACGTTCTTTGTGAACACCATGTGGAAGGATCATGTGGTACATAAGGGTGGCAAGGGCTGGTCATTCCTGGTGGACGGCCAGATAAACTTCAAGGTCTCCGTACAGGAGGGCAAGACACGCCAGCAGCCTGACAGTTACTACGCTGTCGAGAAACTGGAGGTGGGACATGAAAACGTAATACCGCTCTGGATGTTCGGTATGCTTTACTAAGACATTTAAATTTTCCACACAAAAAATACTATGGCAAAGAAATTTATCACTTGTGATGGTAACGAGGCTGCAGCTCACGTGAGCTATATGTTCTCGGAGGTAGCTGCTATCTACCCCATCACCCCGTCATCACCTATGGCGGAGCACGTTGACGAGTGGGCTGCCCGTGGTCGTAAGAACCTCTGGGGTCAGACCGTATCAGTTCAGGAAATGCAGTCTGAGGCTGGTGCTGCCGGTGCAGTACACGGTTCTCTGCAGGCCGGTGCTCTTACAACCACATTCACAGCATCACAGGGTCTGCTGCTTATGATCCCTAACATGTACAAGATTGCAGGTGAGCTGATTCCTTGCGTGTTCGATGTATCTGCACGTACACTGGCCAGCCACGCTCTGTGCATATTCGGTGACCATCAGGATGTTATGGCTTGCCGTCAGACCGGTTTCGCAATGCTTTGCGAGGGTTCTGTACAGGAGGTTATGGACATGACAGCTGCTGCTCACCTCGCTTCACTTGAGACCTGCGTTCCGTTCGTAAACTTCTTTGACGGTTTCCGTACATCACACGAGTATCACAAGATTGAGCTTCTGGATCAGGAGGATGTTCGTCCTCTCGTAAAGGAGGAGTATATCAAGCGCTTCCGTGACCGCGCTATGAGTCCTGAGCGTCCTATCACCCGTGGTACTGCCGAGAACCCTGAGACATTCTTCACACACCGTGAGGCCAGCAACCCCTACTACGATGCAGTTCCTGAGGTAGTAGAGAAGTATCTGGGTGAGCTCTCAAAGATTACCGGCCGTGAGTATCATCTGTTCTCATACTACGGTGCCAAGGATGCAGACCGCATGATTATCCTGATGGGTTCTGCTACCGATGCAGCCCGTGAGGCTATCGACTACCTGAACGCCAACGGCCAGAAGGTAGGTATGATATCAGTTCATCTGTATCGTCCGTTCTCAGTTAAGCACCTGCTCGCTGCAGTTCCCAAGACTGTTAAGCGCATTGCCGTTCTGGATCGTACCAAGGAGCCCGGCGCAAACGGCGAGCCTCTGTATCTGGATGTTAAGGATGCTTTCTACGATGTTCAGGATCGTCCTCTCATCGTCGGCGGCCGCTACGGTCTGGGTTCACACGATACCACTCCCGCTCAGATCATCAGCGTATTCAACAACCTGGCTATGCCGGAGCCCAAGAACCACTTCACCGTAGGTATTGTTGATGATGTTACATTCACATCACTGCCCGAGGTTGAGGAGATTGCTCTCGGTGGCGAGGGTATGTTCCAGGCCAAGTTCTACGGTCTGGGTGCCGACGGTACCGTAGGTGCCAACAAGAACTCGGTTAAGATTATCGGTGACAACACCGATAAGTACTGCCAGGCTTATTTCTCATATGACTCCAAGAAGTCAGGCGGCTTTACCTGCTCACACCTGCGTTTTGGTGACACACCTATCCGCAGCACCTATCTGGTAACCACACCTAACTTCGTTGCATGCCACGTTCAGGCTTACCTGCACATGTACGATGTAACACGCGGTCTGCAGAAGAACGGTCAGTTCCTGCTCAACACCATCTTTGAGGGTGCCGAGCTGGAGAAGTTCATGCCTAACAAGGTAAAGCGTTACTTCGCTAAGAACAATATCACCGTATATACCATCAACGCTACCAAGATCGCTCAGGAGATCGGTCTGGGTAACCGTACCAACACCATCCTTCAGTCTGCTTTCTTCCGCATCACAGAGGTTATCCCTGTAGAGCTTGCAGTTGAGAAGATGAAGGCTGCCGCCCTGAAGTCTTACGGCTCAAAGGGTCAGGATGTAGTTGACCTGAACTACGCCGCTATCGACCGTGGTGGTGAGTACAAGCAGTTCACAGTTAAGCCCGAGTGGGCTAACCTGCCCGATGATGAGGCTAAGGCCGATAACGCTCCCGCATTCGTTAAGGAGCTGGTTCGTCCTATCAACGCCCAGGCCGGTGACCTGCTCAAGGTTTCTGACTTTACAAAGCACAACACAGTTGACGGTTCATGGGAGGTTGGTACCGCTGCTTATGAGAAGCGTGGTGTTGAGGCCTTCGTTCCCGCTTGGAACAAAGACAACTGTATCCAGTGCAACCAGTGCGCATACATCTGTCCTCACGCTGCCATCCGTCCGTTTGTCCTGACCGATGCAGAGCTGGCTGGATTCGACGGTCTCGATACTATCGAGATGAAGGCTCCTGCCGCTATGAAGGGTATGCACTTTGTTATCGAGCCCTCAGTTCTCGACTGCCTTGGCTGCGGCAACTGCGCCGACATCTGCCCGGGCAACCCCAAGACCGGCAAGGCTCTTACAATGGTTCCGTTCAACCCCGATGCTGCCGATATGAAGAAGATGGCTGCCGATTGGGACAAGCTTGTTAAGGTTCCCTCAAAGCAGGATCTGGTTGATATCAAGAGTAACGTTAAGAACTCACAGTTCGCTCAGCCTCTGTTCGAGTTCTCAGGCGCCTGCTCAGGTTGCGGTGAGACTCCGTACGTCAAGCTGCTCTCACAGCTGTTCGGTGACCGTCAGATGATTGCCAACGCTACCGGTTGCTCATCAATCTATTCAGCTTCTATACCTTCAACTCCTTACACCAAGAACGCTAAGGGTCAGGGTCCTGTATTCAACAACTCACTGTTTGAGGACTTCTGCGAGTTCGGTCTCGGTATGGTAATGGGTAACAAGAAGATGAAGGAGCGCGTTACCAAGCTGCTCACTGAGATGATTGAGTCCGATAAGACCAGCGCCGAGTACAAGGAACTGGCTCAGGAGTGGATCGCCAACCAGAACGATGCCGACAAGACCAAGGAGATCGCTCCCAAACTCCGCGAGCAGATTGCTGCCGGTGCTGCTGCCGGTTGCCCTGTTTGCACTGAGCTCAAGACTCTTGATCACTATCTGGTTAAGCGTTCTCAGTGGATTATAGGTGGTGACGGTGCATCATACGATATAGGTTACGGCGGTCTTGACCACGTAATCGCCAGCGGTGAGGATGTCAACATCCTGGTTCTGGATACCGAGGTTTACTCAAATACCGGCGGTCAGGCCTCTAAGGCTACTCCTCTGGGTGCTATCGCTCAGTTCGCCGCTCAGGGTAAGCGTATCCGCAAGAAGGATCTGGGTATGATCGCTACCACTTACGGTTATGTATATGTTGCTCAGATCGCTATGGGCGCAGATCACGCACAGTGCCTCAAGGCTATCCGCGAGGCCGAGGCTTGGCACGGTCCTTCAATCGTAATCGCTTACGCTCCCTGTATCAACCACGGTCTTAAGGCCAAGGGTGGCATGGGTAAGAGCCAGGCCGAGGAGAAGAAGGCTGTCGAGTGTGGTTACTGGCACTTGTGGCGTTACAATCCCGCTCTTGCCGAGGAGGGTAAGAATCCGTTCTCACTCGACTC
>CACZCX010000007.1 GCA_902779875.1 uncultured Bacteroidales bacterium
CTTACCAGCCTCGTTGCCCTCATACTTCTTGAAGTTCTTGATGAAGCGGCCAGCCAGATCCTTAGCCTTCTCCTCCCACTCTGAAGCGTTAGCGTAAGTGTCGCGAGGATCAAGGATTGCAGGATTTACGTTAGGCAGAGCTGTGGGAACCTCAAAGTCAAAGAAGGGGATCTTCTTGGTCTGAGCCTTCAGGATGCTGCCATCCAGGATAGCGTCGATGATACCACGGGTATCAGGAATTGAGATACGCTTGCCTGTGCCGTTCCAACCGGTGTTAACTAGATAAGCCTTGGCACCGCTCTTCTCCATCTTCTTAACCAGCTCCTCAGCATACTTGGTAGGATGCAGCTCAAGGAAAGCCTGGCCGAAGCAAGCTGAGAATGTAGGAGTGGGCTCGGTGATACCGCGCTCAGTACCAGCCAGCTTAGCTGTGAAACCTGACAGGAAGTAGTACTTGGTCTGCTCGGGAGTCAGGATTGATACGGGAGGCAGAACGCCGAATGCATCGGCTGACAGGAAGATTACGTTCTTAGCGTCAGGACCTGCACTCTTGCCGTTTACCTTCTGGGCAATCTTCTCGATGTGGTCGATAGGATATGATACGCGGGTGTTCTCGGTAACGGTCTTGTCAGCGAAGTCAATCTTACCGTTCTTGTCAACGGTTACGTTCTCCAGCAGAGCGTTACGCTTGATGGCACCGTAGATGTCGGGCTCGTTCTCCTTGCTCAGGTTGATAACCTTAGCGTAGCAGCCGCCCTCGAGGTTGAATACGCCCTCATCGTCCCATCCGTGCTCGTCATCACCGATGAGCAGACGCTTAGGATCGGTTGAAAGGGTGGTCTTACCTGTACCGGACAGACCAAAGAATATAGCGGTGTTCTTACCCTCCATATCGGTGTTGGCTGAGCAGTGCATTGAAGCGATGCCCTGCAGAGGCAGGTAGTAGTTCTGCATTGAGAACATACCCTTCTTCATCTCACCACCGTACCAGGTGTTGATGATAACCTGCTCGCGGCTTGTGGTGTTGAAAGCAACGCAAGTCTCTGAGTTCAGACCCAGCTCCTTGAAGTTCTCAACCTTAGCCTTTGAAGCGTTATAGATAACGAAGTTAGGCTCGAACTTAGCCAGCTCCTCAGCTGTGGGCTGGATGAACATGTTCTTAACGAAGTGAGCCTGCCATGCAACCTCAACAATGAAACGAACAGCAAGACGGGTAGCCTCGTTAGCACCGCAGAAAGCGTCAACTACATAGAGCTGCTTGTTTGAGAGCTCCTTGATAGCGATCTCCTTAACCTTGCTCCAAACCTCCTCTGACATGGGGTGGTTGTCGTTCTTGTACTCCTCGGTGGTCCACCATACCTTGTTCTCGCTCTGAGCATCCTTTACGATGTACTTGTCCTTAGGTGAACGGCCAGTGTAGATACCAGTCATTACGTTTACAGCGTTGAGCTCGGTGTTTACGCCCTTGTCGAAACCCTCGAGTCCAGCCTTTGTCTCCTCTTTGAAGAGCTCCTCATAAGAAGGATTGTGTGCGATCACGGTTGAACCGTTGATTCCGTACTTGCTTAAATCGATTGTTGCCATTGTTTTTATAGTTTGATTGTTATTAAACCTTCCGATTTGAGAGGGTTACATGTACCGTTTTGATAGTACCCTTGTAAACCGGCTACAAAAGTAATTCCTTTTTAAGGGAAAGAAAAATCCGGAAAGCCTTTTTGCCTTGTGTGTCTTATTATTTAATATTTGATAACATAAGTGACTACTTGAGATTGCAAAAAAATACCGGTCATCCCTCAAAAATGTGAAGGATGACCGGATTTAGGAGTAACCTGTGAGTAAGGTTTTACCTGGCAGGTGCCAGGACGGGACGGTCACTTACGACATCATGAATGTCATCAACGCCGACCGCTATTTTCTGAGTCACATTCAGGTTCATGACATCGGTGTTCCTGCAGGTTATGGTCACCAGGGCAGAGCGTATCCCGGTCGTGGTGTTTCGGGTGCAGGATACCCTCAGTTTGAGGGAGTCCGATGAAGAATCGTATATCTCTGCCGTAAGCCAGTCCGACTGATTGTCGATCTTGTCTATGGCCGATATGAATTCCTGGAATGAGAATACCGTATCAGTCTCATAGGCACTTAACTCAACCGTACGCTCATAAATCTGACCTTTGTGTTTATTATCGTCAATTTCATAACAGCTGACTGCTGAAACCGACAGTAGAGCCATGCAGGCGATTATATGTAAACAATTAGCTTTCATTTTCTTTGTGTTGTAAATAGTTTATCGTTCAGTGTTGCCGACTCACTTTGCCAGATATACCTTCTTTCCGTTTATGATAAGGATTTGGTTCTCAGAAGGATCAGACATGACACGTCCGTTGAGGTCATGGATAAGGATTGACTCAATGTCCGGACTGAGGTCTGTCACCTGAGTGGGGTTTCCTTCCATGTTGAAAGCTCTTGTCTGGCTTGCAGCGCTCTTGGGTATGGCCAGCCATGCCTTATGGGCGTCAATCATGAAAGATTCACCGTTGGCCGATGCCCAATACCAGCCGGGTACACTGTCCAGACCTGTATCGGAGGGACCGAGTGACAGCTTGTAGAAGTAGCAACTTCCGGGGCCGTATGTGGTAGTGGCGACATCGGTACCCATGAGCAGATTGTTATCGCGGTAAGTACTGTTACGGCTGGCTATCTCGAGCTTGAATACTCCGCCTCTGTTGTCATCGGTTGCAAGGACTACAGCTGTTCCTGCAGGTATTGTTCCGGAACCTCCCTGGACAATAGTGGTGTAGACGAGTTTGCCGTCAGCAGCAATGTCGCTTACCACCATAGCCTTAAGTCCTGTAGGCAATACATAATCAGCATCGGAATAGTAGAATGTGGCGTATCCGGCATCGGTTATGGTTACCTCAATCTCCTGGGCAGGATAAACCTTGGTGTCTTCCGGAATGTTCGTGAACAGTTTCCAGCCATCGGCATTACGGTATGCATCGACAGTTCCCTGCGGCACATAGAGAGTGGCGTTGTTGAATACGTTTTCATCAAACGGACCGAATCCCTTTTCCGATACAGTCTGATCCAACGGTTCAAAGAATACTCTGTCAAGCATGAACATTGCGGATTGTTCATCTTTATCTCTTGCTTCGTTTGCTATTACTACCTTGATCCTGTTTATACCCTCAGGAATTACCAATGAGTTATTCAAAAGTATGGACTCGTACCTGTTGTTAAGAACTGAGTTCCTGTCATTCGTATAGAGCATGGATATCTTGAAAGGTGGCCTATTGAGTTCCTTCTCCGGGTCGAACAGGGTAACCTTTTGACCATCGTCCGTATATCCGTATATGGCGGGATGGAACTGGGTCTGTTTATTGTCTGGGGCCGGCAGTATGCCTATGCTGACCTTGTAGGTTCCGGAGGGAACCGGTCCGGCTTCAAATTCAAATGAATAATTCAAAGCACTGTATTTGTGTGAAACCAGAGAGACTTCTCTTCCTAATTCCTGGTTGAACTTAGGACTTACTATTATATTGTTGTCACCATGGATGCTTGAACTGTTTCCTGCCAGTATAGTCCGGGCGCTGTCCGGAATAACCATGATTCCGGGTTCCGGGCTGATTACTGAGACACTGTTTATGTTATTACATCCCAGGAATGCGTATTCTCCGATTTCGGGAGTACCGTCAATGATTACATCCCTAAGAGACTTGCATCCTTCAAAAGCTCTTTCGGAAATCTGTCTGACGCTACCGGGGATAGTTATGCCTGTCAGGCCTTGTTTCAGTTTGAAGGCATATTCCATAATGTTGACTGTTGAACCGGGAATCCGGTATTCGCCTTCACGGATGGTGGGGTATGCCACCAGCGTGCTTGCATCTTTGCTGAACAGGACACCATCGATTGATTTATACTCCGTATTGGCTACATCAACAGTTATGGATTCTATACCGGATTCAATATGGAGGAATTCTAACTCTTCCATATATGCATCTTCCAATGAATCTATGTACGCTGAATATGCGGAATCACTGTATAATCTGTCGTAATCAATTGTCCTCCAGGGATCAGTGTTATATACGTAATGGGGTACATCCCTCATGAGCAACGGATCAAATGAGAATGCGTCAGGCTTTATCTCCTTTACATACTCGGATAATACCAGATTCCTGATGTATCTTGTCAGAACCTTTGAAAGATCGTTGATGGTGTCATCCAAAAGGGTAAGAGTGCTTACGGGGCTATTAACGTGGAGCCTATAATCAAGGGGTATCTCAGTTATCTGCTCCTGACCATCGGTAGTTTGTGATTTGATGGCCCATTTCGTATCCTTAAGAGAAACAGCGATGGAATTCAAACTTCTACAGTCATCAAAAATACCTATGGAACCGATAGCCTTGACGGTCTTGGGTATGTATACGGTCTGGAGTTTGGTTAACTTATCAAATGCGCGGGCGGGTATGGTATCCCAGTTGAACTCGTATCTGTAACCGCCTCCCTGAGGTCCGGCCGATGTAAGATTGTCACAACCTGAGAATACCTCAGTTCCAAAACCCTTAACTGTTGACGGAACTGACAGATATTCAAGTGAGCTGCATCCGGAGAACGTTTTGTCCCGAATGGCGTCAACACCCTCAGGTATGATCAGGGATTTCAGCAAGGAACAGTTCATGAAAGCATAGGAACCTATGTTGTTCACGGATGCCGGGATTAACAGGAATTCCAGCTGGGACTGATTTGCAAAAGCGTAATCGGCCAATCCTGTGGTACCTGACGGAATTACTGTGTTCCTGCATCCTAAGATCAGCATGCCTGTCGCTGTCTCAATTATGGCATTGCAGTTACCGTTGCTGTTATAGTACGGGTTTCGGGAATCAACAGATATTGAAGTGAGTTTGGGCAGGTCCGTATAGCCAGTCCCAATTTTCTGTACGTTCTCAGGAATTGTGAGTGAGGCCAGATCGGAGCAACCGTTAAGAGCGGACTCGCCTATTTCCCTCAGAGTTGAAGGGAGAACCAGGGTGCCCGGTCCGTAACACCAACTGAACAGATTGTCTTCAAGCCGTGTTATGCCCTCAGGGACGGTTGTAGTCTTGCAGCCAATAAGTAAAGTGTTTGTGGCTGTTACCACAATGCCGTTACAGTTCTCGCGGCTGTCAAATACGGTGTTACCCGGTTCTACAGTCAGTGACTGGAGGTTATGGAATCCTTTGAAGGACCCTGTGGCAATAGATGTGACATTAGGACCTATGGTAATGCCACGTACGTTATCGGCCGAGCCGGCAAACAACTCTGAAAGGTTAGCATTACCTGTGTAATCCCAATAGATGCTGTCAATAACATTACAACCCTCAAAAGCCTTACTGTCAATCGCAGTAACATCCGAGGATATGACAACGGTTTTCAATGATGCCAATGCATACCTGGACACATAAGAGGGCGAAAACAGCTCCGTATTCCAGTCCAATGTCTCAATGTTGTTGCAACCCATAAAGGAACCGATAGCAAGGTCGCCTAAGGTATTGGGGACTGACAATGTGAGCAGTCCTGTGCAGTCCAGGAAAGCCCAGTTCTTGATGCTGATTACATTTGAAGGTATTGTCAGAGATGTTAAACCCTTGCAACCGGCAAATGCCATCATTCCTATGGTGTCGACCGATGAAGGGATAATTGAATTCTTGCAGCCTGCAATCAGTTTGTTGTCCATCTTGTCAATAACCGCATTGCAGTCCTCCCGGCTGTCATACACTGTGTTGGCCGGGTCAACGGTAATGGTTGAAAGGTTGTCACATCCGTAGAAAACTCCAGCAGGTATCTCCTTGACGCTAGCGGGTATGCTTACTGATGTTATGAGGTAACAGTTCTTGAAAGCCTGGTCGCCTATTACCTCAACACTATACGGGGTGTCGTTGACAGTGACAGTAGGAGGAATCACGATATCTCCCTGATAATGCTCCAGGTCATTCATGGTCCATACGGCCGCAATCATCTTGCAGTCGTCTTGGGGACTAGTCATGATACGATAGTATATACCGTCAACATCATATATGGATTGAGCATTAATGCAGACTACTGACAGTAATGCTGCTATTGCTGATATAATCTTTTTCATAATGGTGGTCATTTGGAAAATGAGACTTGATTAATGGCTGTCCTCCGGTCCGTTCTCTCCGGAATAGACTGAGAATGGAACAATCTCAATGTAATTGAGAGGGTAACTAATAAATGCATCTGCATCCATTTGTCTTATACGCAGATAGTGATCCTCATTGCAATCCATGTACTGTTCGTTGACAATCATTCGGAAAAGACGATTATTCTGGACTACAGATTTAAAATAGCTGTCAGCCATTTTCATATAACCATTTTTACGTAATACCTGGTTGTCGTCAGAGATATCATTCACATTAACACCCAATTTGCGGGGGGAGCCGCAAGGGCTGAGCCTGTCCGGATCACTGCCGGTAAAGAACAATACATGGCCCTTTCCTTCATCTTCATAAGAATAATTTGTGAAATATCCATTGACTCTGACCTCATATAATCCGCTTTTGGGAACAGGAGGTAATTTAATGATTATGTCGTAGTTATTTTCGAGAAAAATCCGATCTCCATAGTATTCATTATAATAAGGATACTTGTAACCTATGAAAAACGAACTAGTGGGAGAAAGACCTGTCATATTACGAATATTCGTAGTGTACCCTGGCGCGAAATACAAAAGGAATGAACTGGTTTTTATAATAGATTGTGGGTCACAGTTTATGAAGTCGGGTGAGATGGTGCGTGCCATAACCCTCATTCTGACATCAAGGGCATTCCTGGTAGCTTCATTATAAACAAGAGGCTCGGAAATATAGTAATATGTTCCGTTGAGTGACGAGGGGTCGGATTCTGCCACTCTGTTTATCTGAGTTCCGGCAATGAGTGACTCTGGATTCTTTAATGTACCTTTACGGTTAATGAATATTCCGTATTTCTCCTGTTCTGTGATATCTTGTGCATTAGCGTATGAAGGCTGCTTGTATGGAGTGCTTATACGCATTATGGAGTGGGGCAGCAAGGTCTCGTAGAAGTCTTCAACATCAAGTTCGTCAAGATAGCTGCGGTTCTTTATATAATCCGGTGCAGATATGTTGAGTTGATCCCATTCGAGACCTACCGGTAAGATATGGTAGGAGAGGAACTGATTCAACGAACTCTCCCGGTCATTATCGGGGAGTGCAGCACCCTGGGGGTACTTGGATTGGGCATAAGCTTTGAGTTCGGCAAGTGAGTTTATGTTGTGGTCTGCCTTAAGGATTGAATCCGGAACCACAAACATAGTGAACTTGAAGACCCGCTTTTGAGGATAAACGCGTTGTTCCGATGAACTACTGGTGTACAATATTATCCTCCCCTTGTATGAAATATCATAGTCACCCGGATAAGTAGGATCCAGATATTTACTCAGTGTGTCCGCCAGTCCGGTAGACTCAAGCGCGGAATAGAAAATGGATGTCTGTGGATTGTCCCGTAACAACTCGCTCAGAAGAGGCGGTTCGTTCTCTGTCTGATTAGCCGCGCTCTCTTGTGAATAAACAGATAACGGAGCAGCGGTCAGAAACGCAATCAAGGTTAAGGCTTTGATTCTCATAACAGCTATCAATTAATTAAACACTTAAAGTCTATGTAAAAGCAAACAAAAGCAAGGTTATACATAAACTACATATATACTCTGCGGCAAACATAATGAATAATTTTTCATATCAATCGTAATAATGAAAAAAACCGGTCATCCTTCAACAAAATAAGGATGACCGGCTGTAAAATCCTGCGTGGAAGGCTTATCTTGCCATATAAACCTTCTTTCCGTTTATGATGGAGATGCCGTTGGGAACGGGCTCTGACAGTGTGCGGCCGAACAGGTCACGAATGACAGGTACCGTCTGGGGTGAATCGGTGATGATATCATAAACCTCGGTGACAGGCTCGCTTGTGATATTGCGGAACAGATTCCAACCTTGGGCCTCGGTATATGCATTCAGGGCACCGGCGGGAACATGGAGAGTAGCCCTGTTGAATACCCTTTCTACAAACGGTCCGGCATAAGACCGGGCAGGAGCATTGTTATCCTGGACAGGTTCAAAGAACATACGGTCAAAGATCAGTTCCGGTCTTTCATCATTGTCATAATAACCGGATTCCACAGATGGGTTAACACTCTTTATGCTGTCCGGAATTACCAGCTGCTCTACTATCATAACAGAATCATAGACATCTTTATTGCTTTCAAACTCCATTGAGGTATTGAAAGGAGGAATTTGTATTTTCTTAGAAAACAAAAAAACCTCCTGACCAGTCTCAGATGTGCCTTTTATCATGATTTTGAGCTTAGAGGTAAGACCTTGGGGGTTCGGTAATATGCCGACCTTGACTGTGTAGGTTCCGGAGGGTATATATGCGGAACGCATGAATAATTGTGAATCTTTATTCTTTACTACATATCTGTCTAAATCCTGGTTGTAAACCAGTGATTGAAAATTATCGTCCTTAATGAGCCCCGGTGAAACTATGAATGCTTGCTGTCGGTTATTGAGAGCCAGCAATCCCGGCTCAGAACTGAGCATAGTTACGTTCTCGATATTGGAACAGCCCAGGAAAGCGTTATTATCAATATAGGGAGAACCCTGTATGGTAATATCTGTTAGTGCAGCACAATTATCAAATGCTCTCTCACCAATTTTGTTTACATTGGAAGGGATAACGATTGAATATGCCGAGCTGTTTCTGAAAGCTTTTTCTGCTATTTCTGTGGTTTGGGATGGAATTACTGCCTCTCTCATACGGCCGACAGGATACGATAGCAGAACGGTTCCACTCTTGTCATAAAGAATACCTTCGACCGATGAATAATACGGATTGTTGGCGTCGACAATAATGGAATCCAGGTTATTGCACCTTATAGGGTTATTTGAATAAGGCTCAAATGAGAAATTATCCAGGTTAATAGATTTGAGATTTTCCGTAAAATGAAGAACTTTTACATTTTGAGCCAAAATATTTGAAAGATCACCTATAGTGTCATCCAATATGGTAAGAGAAACATTTCCACCTATGGAAAGGCCAGCGGTTCCTATAATAATTTGATCAAGGCCTAAAGATGAAACGTCCAGGTCATGAATAGTCCCGTCAACTTTATCAACATATTTTGTTTCTTTTATAGAGAAGACAATTTTTTCCAAATACCAACCTACCCAAGAATGACCATTATTGCCGAAAATATATTTTACGGTTTTAGGGATATAGATACTTGATGGGCAAATATTTCCACGCCCGCAGTCAATGGATGTCACGGGGTATTCAGTTCCTTCTATGGTTACGGAGGAAGGGATAGTTATATCACCTCTATAAGTAAAAGTATACGGCTCGCTTTCATGTGGAACTACTATCTGAGCCACTGTGCCTTCTCCGTCAAAATCCGGAATAAGGTTATAGTAAAACCCATCTACAAGAGTTTGTGAATGCGCAGCGCCAAAAGAGAGTAAGGCGACAAACAAGAATGACAACTTTCTCATAATTCAATTATTTATTTTGTTAGCTAAAAGGTCAAGTAGGACTGCCTTAGACCGCAAATATATATATATATATATATCACTTTTCCTATAGCCAAAACAAAAAAAATGAGCCCCGAAAGTAAAAAATCTCATTCGGGGCCCAAATAGGTATGTTGACTCTAAATTATCGGATTGAGAGCTCGTTCAGGGGCTGGTCGGGAGCGAGCAGGTTCTCAACCTTCCACGCAGCCTTCTTGGCGCTGAATGTAGCGGTGGCACGTACATCGGTTGCACTGGCTGCGAACTTTACGGTGTACTTGCCGGCTGCGGTCTGCCACTCGGAGGCCTCTTCGTTGAATGATGCCAGCGTGTATGCATCGGCGCTGAAGGTAAGAGTCTGGCTCTCGCCGGGCTGCAGCAGCTTGGTCTTGCCGAATGCCTTGAGTTCCTCACTGGGCTTGACAAGTCCGCCGTCAGGAGCTGAGACGTATATCTGGACAATCTCCTTACCTGCTACCTTACCGGTGTTCTTGACAGTGATGGTTGCCTCAAAACCTCCGTTCTTGGCCTTTACGGTAGGCTTGCTGTAGCTGAATGTGGTGTAGCTCAGACCGTATCCGAAGGGGTACGAAACCTCAACGCCTGCGGTGTTGAAGTAGCGGTAACCAACCCAGATGCCCTCAGCATAGTTGGTATAGTCAATATCCTTGTTACCTATGTTGCGGCCGCCAAAGCCACGTCCCTGCTGTTGCTGTACCTGGCCGTTGTAGGGGAAGTTGGCCGATGAAGGTATGTCAAGATATGAGAGCGGGAATGTCATGGAGAGCTTACCCGAAGGATTTGACTTGCCTGTCAGCACATCGGCAACAGAGTTACCAACCTCCTGTCCGGGTGTCCAAGCCAGAAGGATGGCATCGGGCTGTCCCTTCCATGAAGCGGTCTCGATAACACCACCGATATTCATTACTACTGTGACCTTCTTGCCAACCTTATGGAACTCGTTGCAGACATTGCGGATGAGTGTACGTTCTATGTCTGTAAGTTCAAAGTCATCGACCATGCGGCGGTCATCGCCCTCACCGGCATTACGGCCTATCACGATAACAGCTGCGTCATTGCGCTGTGCACAGGACTGTACGGCAGACTGGTTGATTGCAACCTCGGGCAGTACGGCCTCACCCAGCATGACGTTGCGGCCGCCGCCCATACCAAGGGCACTCTGGCTTGCCACATACTCGCGGTGCTTGGCATAGAAATCGGCCAGACGTGAGTCGAGAGTGAATCCTGCTGCCTCAAGTCCCTCGCTGATGTTGCGGATATAGGGCTTGTTCACATTACCTGAACCTGTTCCGCCGGCAATTGACTTGTATGCGCTGAGTCCAAAGAGGGCTATGTTACCCTTGGCCTCCATAGGCAGGTTGCCGTTGTTCTTGAGCAGAACCATACCCTCGGCAGCAGCCTCGCGAACCAGTTTGGCATGGCCTTCAAGGTCGGGTTTATTGGAGAACTGATAGTGCTTGAAATGGGGGGTCTTGACAATGTACTCGAGCAGACGCTTCACGTTGCGGTCCAGATCGGCTATATCAAGGGTTCCGTTGTTGACAGCCTCGACAATACGCTGTGACTCTGAGTCGGCACCCGGCTCCATGAGGTCGTTACCGGCCTGTACGGCATTCACCGTGCCTGCCTTGTTTCCCCAGTCGGTCATTACAATACCGTCATAACCCCACTCGTCACGCAGGATTCCGGTGAGCAGGTCATGGCTCTGCTGTGTATATGAGCCGTTCAGTTTGTTGTATGATGACATGACGGTCCAGGGCTTGGCCTCGCGGATGGCAATCTCAAAGTTCTTGAGATAGAGCTCACGCAGGGCGCGCTGGCTTATGCGGGCGTTGTTCTCGTTACGGTTGATCTCCTGGTTGTTGGCGGCGAAATGCTTGACCGATACACCCACGTCGTTCTTCTGTACACCCTTTACATAGGCGGCCGATATCTTACCGCTCAAGAGGGGATCCTCTGAGAAATACTCAAAGTTACGGCCGCACAGGGGGTTGCGGTGCAGGTTCATACCCGGAGCGAGCAATACGTCGACACCGTACTCATGAACCTCCTGGCCCATGGTGGTAAGGAGTTCCTCCACCAACTGGGTGTTCCAGGTGCATGCCAGAACGGTACCTACGGGGTAACCGGTGCAGTAGTAGGTCTGGCTGTCTCCCTGACGGGTAGGGTTGATGCGAAGTCCGGCAGGACCGTCGGCCAATACTGTGAGGGGAATTCCCAGACGCGGTATTGCCTGTGTGGTTCCGGCAGCTCCGGGTACGGTCCGCTCATCGGATGCCGTCATGGATCCGGCTGCCATGCTGCCCCAGCCGCCACCAACTACAAGCTTGGCTTTCTCCTCCAGGGTCATGGCTTTGATTACCTCATCGATATTATTTTCACTGAGTTTAGGTTGTGCGCTTACCGCCAGAGTACCGGCTGCAAGGGCAAGAAACAAAAAGGATTTTTTAGTCATAAGTGATATATGCTGGATTGGTTAGTTAATGTCTTCAGGTTGTTTATTTCTCGCCAAAGCACAGGTCGCCGGCATCACCCAGACCGGGAATGATGTAGGCATGGCTGTTCAGCTCGGGATCGACTGCGGCGCACCAGAGGGTGGTGATATCCTGCGGGAACATCTTGGTCACGTAATCCACACCTGCCTGTGCTGCAATGACTGAGCAGAGATGTATGCGGGCGGGAGTTCCCTTAAGAAGCAATGCGCGGTATGCCAGATACATACTGTTTCCTGTAGCCAGCATGGGATCAACCAGAATCAGAGTCTTTCCATCCAGGTTAGGTGAGGCCATGTACTCAATATGTACGTCAAAGTTCACCTCATCGAGATACTTGCGGTATGCCGATACGAATGCATTCTCGCAGTGATCAAAGTAGTTGTGAAAACCCTGATGCAGTGGAAGTCCTGCACGGAACACGGTTCCCAGAACGATATCCTCCTCCGGCACGTTTATGGTTGATACTCCCAGCGGGGTCTGTACATCCTTTGTAACATAGTTGAGTTTCTTGCTCACCTCCAGGGCCATGATCTCACCGATACGCTCCAGATTGCGGCGGAAACGGAGCTGGTCCTTCTGGATATTGACATCGCGGATCTCAGCGATGAACTGGTTCAGAATACTGTTCTGTTTGTTGAAATCGATTACTTCCATATGATTGTTTTTTATGTTTCCTGTTGTTCTGCCCGATGTGACTTGGGGGTCCTGTCGGGTGCGGCAAAACCAAGCAAAAATACACAATTTGCAATAAAAACAACCATTGTTATAATATTATTAGGTATCTTCAAGGCCCGAAAATTACTTTAACACTATAAATCAATTATGAGAATCATCAAGTATTTTACTCTCCTGCTCGCTATTGCCTTGACAGGAGCGGTACAGGCTCAGCCCGGAATGGGACAGCAGGTTCCGTCGACCGTAATCAATCCTGACGGAACAGTTACATTCAACTATTCAAACCGTAACGCCAAGAACGTGAAGGTATGGACACAGTTCAGCGAGAGCGTGGACATGACCAAGGGTGCCAACGGTGTGTGGACAGTAACCGTAGGTCCGGCCGAGCCCGATATCTACCCCTATCATTTTGAGGTTGACGGAATCAGCGTGATGGATCCCCAGTGCGCCGAGTGGTTCCCCAACGAGACATTCAAGAACAGCCTTCTCGATATGCGCGCCGACAAGCTGAGCGCACTCAAGGATGTTCCCCACGGAAGTGTAGATTACCTCAGCTACTGGTCACCCGGACTGGAGATGTTCATCCCTGTCATTGTCTATACTCCGCCTTTCTATGACGATCCCAAGAACAAGGACAAGAAATACCCCGTAATGTACCTTATAAGCGGTACGACCGATACCGAGGAGGTATATTTCAAGGTAGGTAAGATGAACCTCATCCTTGATAACCTCATTGCCGAGGGTAAGGCCAAGGAGATGATCCTGGTACTTCCTTACGGTAACGCCACACTGCTCAAGACCGAGCGTCAGCCCCAGCCGCAGGGCGGCCGCGGCGGATTCGGCGGTATGGGTGGTGGCTTCGGCATGGGCGGAGGCTACAACTTCAACGCCGATTTCACCGATGTCCTGATGCCTTTCGTAGAGAGCAACTACCGCACCATCAACGATGCAGACCATCGCGGTATCGGCGGATTCTCACGTGGCGGCAACCAGGGTATGGCCATCGGACTTGCAAACCTTGACAAGTTCTCTTACCTGTGCTCTTACAGCTCATTCACTCAGGTACGCGACAGCCAGTTTGAGGATTCAGAGGCTTTCAACAGCAAGGTACATCTGTTCTGGCTGGGCATAGGCACCGATGATTTCCTGTACGGAAACTCCAAGGACCTGATGCAGATGCTTGACCGTCATAACATCAAGAACGTAAAGGTGTTCACACATGATAAGTACGGACACACCTGGATGAACGCCCGCTACTGGCTCGAGAAGTCATTCCCGCTCCTGTTCCAGGATCAGGCTGTCATTGACCAGGCCGTAGCCGAGAGCATGAGCCTTGAGGAGGCTGAGAAGGTTCGCCTTGACAAGCTGGGTGGCGCTGAGCCCTCACGTCTGACAGGCTCACTCATGTCAAGCCTCTTCCCCGCAGGTGTCAAGTCACCCGAGTACAATGCCGACGGTTCAGTGACATTCCGTTGCCAGGCCGCCGATGCCCAGAGAGTTGAGCTTGACTGCCAGATGCTGCCTCAGAGAAAGCTCATGGAGAAGGATGACCGTGGCGTATGGAGCATAACAGTAAAGCCCGATGCTCCCGACATCTATCCTTATGCATTCGTGATTGACGGTACCCAGGTGGCTGACCCCAACAACATGCATATGTTCCCCAACGAGAACTTCAAGTACAGCCTTGTTGATGTACGCGGTGAGGCTCCGTCGGTTCAGGACATCCAGGATGTTCCCCACGGCAAGGTATCATACCGCTACTATTACTCAAAGGCCTGCGGCATTGAGCGTCCCGTATGCATATACACTCCTGCCGGTTATGACCCCAAGGGCAAGGAGAAACTCCCCGTGCTCTATCTTATCCACGGTATGACCGATACCTATGAGACATGGTTCAAGGTAGGCCAGATGAACAACATACTTGACAATATGATTGCCAAGGGTGAGGCCAAGCGTATGATCGTGGTTATGCCTTACGCCAACCCCTATCCCGAGATGATAGCTCAGGGTAAGGCCGATGCATACGATGCCATGGATGTCAAGCTCACCACCAAGGAGTTCACCGAGGAGGTAATCCCCTTCATCGAGAAGAACTACAATGTGATAAAGAATGCCGATAACCGCGCCATCGCCGGATTCTCACTGGGTGGCCGTCAGACACTGGCTGCCGGTCTTGGCAATCCCAAGCTGTTCCACTATGTTGCAGCTTACGCTCCCGCCATTTTCAGCGAGGATGAGTACAAGGGCAACTTCCAGGATGGCACATACGCTCCCATCAAGACTCTCAAGAAGAAACTCAAGTTCATGTTCCTGGGTACCGGTAAGACTGACTTCCTGATCACCCAGTCACTTGGTCTTGACCAGTATCTGACAGAACAGGGTCTCAAGCACACCTTCTACAACCCCGAGGGTGGCCACACCTGGATGAACTGCCGTGACTATCTGGAACTGACCGTTAAAGAACTCTTCAAGTAATGAAACGCTCACTTTTTCTTTCAACATTGTTGCTGGCCGCTTTGCCCATCGTGGCACAGCAGTCAAGAGTGAACATACAGTATGACCCTCAGCGCACCGAGCCTGAGGGCATACTTCCCTATAATGCACAGGTGCTCTCGCCTGAGGTTCATGACGATCATACCGTCACATTCCGCGTCAAGGCTCCGAACGCCCAGACCGTGCAGTTGACAGGGTCTATGTTCGTAGGCAACAACCGCCAGCGCCCCAACTTTACCAAGGGCGATAACGGTGTCTGGGAACTGACCATCGGCCCCCTGGCTCCTGAGATATATCTTTACTACATCATCATTGACGGAGTACAGAACATAGACGCCAACAACCAGTTTACCGGACATGCAGCCATGCCTTCATTCAGCATGCTGTTCGTTCATGGTGACGAGCCCGCATGGTATGATCCCAAACCCGATGTACCCCACGGCTCATGGACAACCCACTATTACTACTCGAACGTGACCAACGGTCTGAGGGACCTGATCGTGTACACTCCTGCCAATTACAACCCCAAGAAGAAGTACCCCGTACTCTATCTCATGGGTGGCTCCGGTGACCTGACCGAGACCTGGATCATGCATGGCCGCGCCAACTGGATTCTGGATAACGTGATAGCCGAGGGCAAGGCCAAGGAGATGATCGTGGTATTCCCCAATGACCAGATGGTAACACGCAGCCATCCGCAGCATACCGAGCTGGCATTCCCCATGATTGAGAGGGACCTGATTGACAACATCATCCCGTTTGTGGAGTCACACTACAGCTGCATCAAGGACAAGCACGCCCGCGCACTGAGCGGTCTCTCCATGGGTGGCCGTATGACCCAGTATGTGGCACTGCGTAACCTTGACGTGTTCGGATCGGCCGGTATACTCAGTGCAGCCATTGAACTTACCGAGACTCCTGTAGTAAACGAGCCCGATGTCAACAAGAAGATTGACTACCTCTTTGTCGGAGGCGGACAGTACGAGACCGGCTTCATGGGTCGTCACACTACTCTGCACAACCAGCTCACCGAGCTTGGCGTAAACCACGAGTACGATGATGACGCTCCCGGTGCCCATGACCTGGTAACCTGGCGTCATCTGCTCTACTACCACTTCCTTCCCGGACTGTGGCGCAACAACTACAAGTGGAAGTAAAAGGGAGCCAAAGGGGACGGTTCTGTTTGGCCCCTTTTTTACATACGCTCACTTAGGAACAAAAAGCGTCTGGATATTACTCCAGACGCTTTTTTTCAAAAGGGGCCAAACAGAACCGTCCCCTTTGGCTCTACTTAAGCAAAAAAGCAGTATCTTCGCGGCCGGATAGGATTTATTCCTGTTTGCCTCTGTAGTTCAATGGATAGAACGGAAGTTTCCTAAACTTTAAATCCGAGTTCGATTCTCGGCGGGGGTACCTATTAGCAGTCATTCTCAAGATGGCTGCTTTTTTTCTATATGAGGTCGGATTTAAAGTGTAGGAAACTAAACCTTTTTTTATTTCGCTAACGCGAAAGGCGGCCTTCCAGGCCGCTCTCGCTCGCATACTCGCTTCGCCCCAATACTTTAGTACGTGCGTAATAAAAAAAGGATGACCATCGAGGTCATCCTTTTTTGGTGGGGATTGCTTCGCAATTATTTTACTTCCCAGATGTCGTTGGTCTCAAGGAGCTCGGCAAAGTTGTGATACTTCTTGGCGGCCTTTACCTCCTCAATCTGAGCGGTTACTGCATCGTCATAGGTGGGAGCCTCAACGTCACGGATGACGCCGAGTGCAACGGGGAATCCGTCACCGTCACCCATCAGGGCGAGCTTGAGCTGCAGGGTGTTGTCCTGGCAGTGTGCATCGTGTACAAGGATATCCTTGAGGGTGATGCCGTTCTCGCCAATCTTTACGACCTTAAGACCGAATCCCTCCTGCATGATGCCGAACTCGTTGTTCTCGCCGAATACCAGGGGCTCGCCGTGCTTAACGTAGATGGCGTTCTTGGCGCGGCCCTCCTTGTTGTAAACTGCATCGTGAGTACCGTTGTTGAATATCACGCAGTTCTGAAGGATCTCGCAGACCGATGCACCCTTGTGGTTGTAGGCGGCCTTGAGGATATCGACTGTACCGGGAGCATCGGTGGCGACGGCGCGGGCAAAGAAATGACCGCGTGCACCAAAGCAGAGCTCTGCGGGACGGAAAGGATCCTCAACAGTACCGTAAGGGCTTGACTTACTTACAAAGCCACGGGGTGAGGTAGGTGAGTACTGACCCTTGGTAAGACCGTAGATACGGTTGTTCAGCAGGATCATGTTCAGATTGATGTTACGGCGGTTGGCGTGGATGAAGTGGTTACCACCGATAGCCAGACCGTCACCGTCACCTGAAATCTGCCATACGGTCAGGTCAGGGTTGGCAACCTTACAACCGGTAGCGATAGCAGCGGCACGACCGTGTATGGTGTTCATACCGTATGTAGCCATGTAGTGAGGCAGACGGCTTGAGCAACCGATACCTGAGATGACTGCGGTATTGTATGGAGCTACTCCGATTTCGGCCATAGCCTTGTGCAGTGAAGCCAGGAAGAAGTGGTCACCGCATCCGGGGCACCAACGAGGCTGTCCCTTCTTGAAATCTTGTGCTGTATATTCCATAGTGCTGTGTTTTTACTTGTTAAGGATTTCGTTGAAAGCGTTGACTAACTCTTCAACCACAAACGGCTGACCCTTTACCTGGTTGAACTGGTAGGGAACCAGTCCGTCAACCTTCATACGCAGGAATGCGGCGAGCTGACCCATGTTCTGCTCGGCAACAACCACCTTCTTGTACTTTTTGAGTACCTGAGCGGCGTTCTTGGGCAGCGGGTTGATGAACTTGAAGTGTGCGTGAGCAACCTTCTTGCCCTGAGCGCGGAGCTCATCCATAGCGGCACGCAGGTGTCCGTAAGTACCACCGAATCCTACGATCAGCAGGTCGGCATCATCGACATCACCGATTACCTCAAGGTCAGGAACCTGGATGTTGTCAATCTTCTGCTGACGCAGACGGGTCATCAGGTCGTGGTTCTCAGGATTGGTGCTGATAGCACCGGTCTTGCTGTCCTTCTCCAGACCACCAAGGATGTGGGTGAATCCCTCACGACCGGGAACAGCCCAGTAACGTGTACCGTTCTCGGCACGCATGTAAGGAGTCCAGGTTCCCTTGAGTTCCTCAGGAACATAGGGAGGATTGATGGCGGGATACTCGGCCAGGTTGGGGAGCTTGAATGCTGCAGAACCGTTGGCTACGAATGCATCGGTCAGAAGAACTACGGGAGTCATGTGCTCCAGAGCTATCTTACTTGCCTGGAAAGCTGCATCAAAGCAGTCAACAGGTGATGTGGCAGCGATTACAGGCATGGGGCTCTCACCGTTACGGCCGAACAGTACCTGCAGAAGGTCTGTCTGCTCAGACTTGGTGGGAAGTCCGGTAGCGGGACCACCGCGCTGTACGTCGAGTACAACAAGAGGCAGCTCCATGATGACAGCCAGGTTCATGGCCTCTGACTTGAGGCAGATACCGGGACCTGAGGTCGATGTCACGGCAAGAGCGCCGGCGAATGATGCACCTACGGCCGATGAGCAACCTGCGATCTCATCCTCGCACTGAACGGTGGTTACACCGAGTGACTTGTGCTTGGAGAGCTCGTGCAGTACATCGGTTGCAGGAGTGATAGGATATGATCCGAGATAGAGCTTGAGGCCTGCCTTCTCAGCAGCGGCGATGAAACCGTATGCTGTGGCCTTGTTACCGGTGATATCCATGTAACGGCCGGGCTCCTTGGTCTTGGACTCGATTCTGTATACGTTCATAGCACTGCTGTGAGTGTTGTGACCGTAGTCATAACCGGCCTGGATAACCTTGATGTTGGCCTGGGCCAGCTCAGGTTTCTTGGCGAATTTCTCACGCAGATAGTTGAATGCTATCTCGAGGTCGCGGCTGAACAGCCAGCATACCAGACCCAGAGCGAACATGTTACGGCACTTGAGAACAGCCTTGGCTTCCATGCCGGTGTCTGCAAGAGCGTCCTTGACCATCTGGGTGAGAGGGCATGCGATTACGCGGTCCGGATCAACGCCCAGCTCTGCGAGCGGGTCCTCGGTCTGGAAAGCGGCCTTCTCGAGGTCTGACTTCTTGAATGCGTCAGTATCGATTATGATTGTGGCATCCGGTTTGGCATACTTGAGCTGAGTCTTGAGAGCTGCAGCATTCATTGCTACGAGCACGTCGCACTGATCACCAGGGGTATATACCTTACCTGCGCCAATGTGTACCTGGAAACCTGAAACACCGGTAAGAGAGCCTTGCGGGGCGCGGATATCGGCCGGATAATCCGGAAATGTACTGATACTGTTGCCGACTGTAGCCGAAACAGTGGAGAAGATGTTGCCGGCCAGCTGCATTCCGTCGCCGGAGTCACCTGAGAAACGGACAACTACCTGATCCAATTCTTTAATTGTCATAACTTCTGTATAGCTTTTGTTGATTCTGCATAGAAAAACGGTGCAAAATTACAAGAATATTCCTTTCGATATTCAATTGTTATTCATGAATTAATTGATTTTAGCATATTATATAAGATATAAGGTGCATTTTGGAATGCATGCAGAATAATATACAAAAAATATGCAGGTATAAAAGAAATAACGGAACCGGTTTTATACCGATTCCGCTGTTATATGCAAAATGTGTCTGTCTCTATGCAGATTCTCTCAGAATCCGAATCCGCCTCCGAATCCGCCCATTCCGTTGCTTGAGCCAAAATTGACTGTTGCGGAGTGCTGGGCCTGGACTTCAACCCCGTTCTCCTGGGCCGGTATCCAGTCAGGCATGACCATGATGGTACGCAGAGCCTCCTTGTCCATGATGAATACATCGGAACCGGTAGTGACGGAGGGGTTGATTACAGCTCCGTCAGTATCGATGGTGAACGATACCGTAACGCGGCCGGTGACCTTCTGCTTCTGGAGGTTCTCAGGATAGTTGGTGTTGTTGTTTATGAATGACTGCATCTTCATGGCTCCGCCGGGGAATATGGCCTGCGGGCGTGCGGGACCGGCTGGCTGTGCTCCACCCTGACGACCTCCGCCGGGGAATCCGCCACCGGGGAACCTGCCGCCTCCGAATCCGGCGGGAGCCTGCTTGGACTCCTCAATCTCCTGTTCGGTGGGCATGGGATCCAGTCTCATGGGCACACCCATGCTGAGTACTGCCTGAAGCGAGTCTATGTAATCGGTGAATGTGGGGAACTCGAGTTGTGACTTGAGCAGCGTGCGGTACCATTTCTTGGCCTCACGGAGTGATGTGGTATCGCTGTAAATACGCCACTTGCCCAGGTTCATGGTACCGATGAGAGCCTGTGCCTTGAGCACCTGCTCATCCTTGTTGTTTACATCGGCCACCTTGGGGTAGGTCTCAAGCAGCTTGATACCTGCATCGATATAGGTCTCCTGCTGCTTGTATCTTCCGTACTCGTAGGTGAAGCTGGCCAACGCAATGATTGATGCGTTGTCACCGTTCCTGATGGCTTTTTTGAACCATTTGGAGCCCGATGTAAAGAATGCGTCGGTGGTTGGTTTCTGAGCCCAGAAACGGAAGAAATAGGAACCCAGATTAAATTGAGCGGGTACATATTCCTGCTTGGCTGCATTGTCCAGCAGATTCAGTCCCATCTCCATATCATACTTGACATTCTTGCCTGAGAGACACTCCATACCCAGAAGATGTATAGACTCGACATCGCCTTTTATGACACCCTTCTTGTATCGGTCTATCAACTGTTGCATTGCGGGGTTGGTGAGCTCTATCTTGTCCATCTCAGCCTTGATGGAATCTGTGTTTGCCTTTTGCGCAAACATCGGCATGAAACATAATGCCGATACGACTACTGAAATCAGTCTCTTTATCATTTGACTAGTGATTAGGTTACCGCAAATATCGTGGTTTTTTACGGATATGTAAAAATATCTTTAACCAAAAAAATAACCGGAGCCCTTTGCAGGACCCCGGTTATGGGATTATCTACGATCTCTTATGCCTTCTCGGCTGCGATCTCCTCCTTCTCCTTCTTGGTCTTCTTCATAACCAGGTAGGCTGTAGGAGCAGCTACGAACAGTGATGAGCATGTGCCGAATACAACACCCAGGATCATTGCGAATGCAAAGCTGCGGATGCTGTCACCACCCAGGAAGAAGATGGCCAGCAGCACGATCAGAGTACTTACTGATGTGTTGATGGTACGGGCCAGTGTGGTGTTCAGGGCGTCATCGAACAGAGTCTTACGATTGCGCTTGGGATAGAGACCGGTGAACTCACGGATACGGTCAAAAATAACCACCTTATCGTTGATTGAGTAACCGATAGCTGTCAGCACGGCACCGATGAATGTCTGGTCGATCTCAAGCGAGAACGGCATCCAGCCCCAGCACAGTGAATACATACCTATTATTATAAGTGTATCAAAGAACAGGGCGAATATGGCACCTACTGAGTATGCTACGTTGCGGAAACGGATCAGGATGTAGATGAAGATGGCCAGGAGAGCCAGGATCACAGAGATGATGGCACCGCGTGTGATATCCTCGGCGATTGAAGGACCAACCTTCTGTGAGCTGATGATTGAGCCGCCGTCGCGGTTCTCACGATCGATGAATGTAGCAAGTGTCAGGTTAGAGCTGAGCTTGCCGGCGTTCTTGAGTGAGTTGTAGAGGAACTCCTCAATCTCGGTATCTACGGTCTCTGACTCCTCATCGATACGGTAGTTGGTAGAGATACGGATGGTCTTGTGATCGGTACCCAGGGCGATAGCCTGAACGTTATCCTCAGTGATTACACCCTGAAGGATTTCACGAACCTCCTCAGGCTCAACAGCCTCCTCGAACTGAACCACAAAGTTACGGCCACCTGTAAAGTCGATACTCTTGCTGAGTCCGCGGATGGCCAGAGAGGCGATGCAGATGACAGCGATGATACCGAATACAGAGAATGACTTCTTGGCGTTCTCCATGAACTTGAAGGCAGTGTTCTGCATCATGTTCTTTGAGAAACCGGTGCTGAATGTCAGATTCTGGAGCTTACCCTTACCGAGGAAGTGCTCGTAAACGATACGAGTCAGGAACACGGCGGTAAAGAATGAGCAGATGATACCGATGATCAGTGTGGTAGCGAATCCGCGGATAGGACCTGTACCGAAGTTGAACAGGATGATACCGGTTATGATTGATGTGAAGTTAGAGTCAAAGATAGCTGAGAAGGCGTTCTTGTAACCGTCTGTGAGAGCTGACTGAACGCTCTTGCCACCCTTGAGTTCCTCCTTGGTACGCTCGTAGATAAGCACGTTGGCATCGACCGCCATACCCAGGGTAAGTACGATACCTGCGATACCTGACATGGTCAGTGCAGCCTGGAATGAGGTGAGGATACCGAGAGTGAAGAAGAAGTTGAGCAGCAGGGCTCCGTTGGCCACCATACCCGGAACGAATCCGTAGATGACGCACATATAGATCATCAGGATGATGAATGCTATGATGAATGAAGTGAATCCCTTCTGGATTGACTCCTGACCGAGTGAAGGACCTACAATGTCCTCCTGTACGATCTTGGCGGGAGCGGGCATCTTACCTGACTTGAGCACGTTGGCAAGGTCCTGAGTATCCTCAACGGTAAAGTTACCTGATATCTCTGAACGTCCGCCTGTGATCTCGTCGTTCACGCGGGGAGCGCTGTATACATAACCGTCAAGTACGATGGCAACACCACGACCGATGTTCTGCTTGGTCAGGGTAGCCCAGCGGCGTGCACCCTCGGTGTTCATGGCCATGCTTACTACAGGATTTCCATGCTGGTCAAAGTCAGCCTTGGAATCAACTACGACATCACCTGAAAGGTCAGCCTGACCGTTCTTGTTGTCGCTCTTGATGCAGTAGAGCTCAAATATCTGCTCGGTGCCGTCCATAGGCTTTACACCCCACATGAACTTGAGGTCACGGGGAATGTACTGCTTGGCCTCGGGACTGGCGAGCATACGGTTGATCTCGGCGGTATCGGAATATACAGCGATACCAGCTACCCAGCTGTCAGCATAACCGTAGGGCTGGAGACGTGCCAGCAGAGGATTTCTCTTGCGGGCGGCCTCAATCTGAGCCTTGGTGCTCTGAGCAACCTCATCGTTGGTTGTCAGGTCAAGCTCATCGGACTGGGCTGAGGTCTCCTCAACTGCCTCCTGTGCGTCATCGGCGCTCTCATCGGCATAGTTAAGGGCCAGACGGCTGTCAATGCGGGTCAGGACATCCTGAATCTCTGAGTACTTGTAGGTCTCCCAGAACTCGAGGTTGGCTGAACCCTGGAGGAGCTTACGTACACGCTCAGGCTCCTTGATACCGGGGAGCTCGACCATGATACGGCCCTGCTTGCCGGCAAGTTCCTGGATGTTGGGCTGTGCTACGCCGAAACGGTCGATACGGGCACGGAGAACCAGGAATGAGTTGCTTACTGCGTTGTTAACCTCAGTCTTAAGAACTGATATGCACTCCTCGTTAGAGGTCTGTGAGTTGATTTTCTCCTTAAGGTTTGATGTAGCGAAGAACTTGCTGAGCTTGGCATCGGCGCCTGCAATCCTTGCATACTCTCTTGCAAAGATGTCAACGAAGTTTTCCTGACTGCTTACTGAAACCTTCTTGGCTGCTGCCAGAGTCTCAACGAATTCAGGATCCTGGCTGTTGTTGGCCAGAGCCTTTACTACATCGGGTATTGATACCTCCAGGATGACGTTCATACCGCCCTTGAGGTCCAGACCGAGGCCGATCTGCATCTCACGGCACTCTCTGTATGAATAAATACCCAGCCAGACCTTTTTGTTCATCACAGAGTCGAGATAGGCCTGCTCATCCTGGCTCTGGGCAGCATGTCTTTCAATGCTGCGGGTCTTGAATGTAAAGGAGAGATAGAACAGACAGATTACTGTCAGCGCTATCGCAAAAATCTTTACGAAACCTTTGTTCTGCATAATTTTATTTAGTTATTAATATTTTGTGCGCGCGGCGTGTTAAAAACGTGTACGTAAAATTTCAAAGGTGCAAATATAGGTAAATTTTTGGTCTGCCCTACTGTCCTAATATCTTTTCTTGTATTTTCGCGCAATAACCATTGGCTTAGAGATATATGAGAATACGCCTGTCAGTCCTGTTGTTTGCAGTGGCACTGCCGCTGACCGCACAGAATAATCCCGACTGGGAGAATCCCCAAGTACTGGGAATCAGCAAACTCCATTATCACGTCACTTTGGGCAATCCTTCAACCCACGGTTCCAATCCTGAGATCACGTATCTTGACGGAACCTGGAAGTTCCGTTGGTCGCCCGATCCCGACAGCCGTCCGGCCGGATTCTTTGAGGCCGGTTATGACGTAAGCGGCTGGGAAGACATCCATGTGCCGTGTGATTGGGAGATGCAGGGATACGGAACCCCCATCTACACCAATTCCCGATACCCGTTCCGCCGTGAACAGCCCCGCGTGACCGGAACACCGGACCGCAGCTGGACCGCATTCAGAGCCCGCAATCCCGTGGGCAGTTATGTTACTGAATTTGAGGCGTCCGATATAGCCTCAAGCGATTGGATCCTGGAATTTGAGGGCGTCAGTTCGGCTTTCTATGTCTGGGTTAACGGACAGAAGGCGGGCTATAGCCAGAACAGTATGTCGCCGGCCGAGTTTGATATATCCCCGTATCTGATAGAGGGTTTGAACCGCCTTGCTGTCGAGGTATACCGTTGGAGTGACGGATCATATCTGGAGGATCAGGATTTCTGGCGTTTGAGCGGTATATTCCGTTCAGTCAAGTTGTGGAAACGCCCGCTTCAGCATATCTCCGATTACAGAATCTCACTCATACCGTCGGCTGATTTCACGAGTGCTGCACTGCTCGCTCAGGTGGAACTGGCCAATAAGGGTCCCAAGAGAGCCGATGACATGAACGTGAGACTGACCCTATCCGGTAAAAATACCGATGGAAAGGCTGTAAATCAGATCCTGGTAGGCCCCGTCGGAGCCATTGATTCAGGTGATACGATACTCTTGAGTTTGGAGGGATTCGTAGAAAAGCCTATGCTGTGGTCGGCGGAGAAACCGCATCTTTATGAGTGTATCATAGAGTTGATTGATGCCGATGGCACGGCGGTTGAGAGCTTTACCCAGAACACGGGTGTGCGCCGGATTGAGACCCGGGGTGAGGTAATGTACATAAATGACAAACCGGTAAAACTGCGCGGCGTGAACCGTCATGACCATCATCCGCGTACCGGCCATTATGTGGATGCCGCTACGACAGAGCTTGATATAAAGCTTATGAAACAGGCCAATATCAACATGCTCCGCACATCACATTACCCCGATTCACCGATACTTTACGAACTTTGCGACCGCTACGGAATCTATGTTATGGATGAGGCCAACCAGGAGTCACACGGATTCGGTCTGCGCAACCGCCAGATGGGTAATGACCCGCAGTGGATGAGAGCTCATGTGGATAGGGCGGAATCTCTGGTGAAAAGGGACTTTAACCATCCGTCCATTCTTTTCTGGTCACTGGGTAACGAGGGTGGCGCCGGCATGAACATGCGGGCCATGCGCAGCCGGGTGGAGGAACTGGATACCACACGTCTTATCTTCTGTGATACGGACCTGTCGGTATCGGACCTTTATGATGACAGCTACCTCTCACCGTCACGCCTCAAACAGACGGCACAGAGGGTGACTGACCGTCCCTTCATTATGCGTGAGTACGCCCACATGATGGGTAATTCGGGAGGTAACCTGACTGAATATTGGGACATCATTTATGCCGATTCCAGTATAGCCGGAGCCGCAATATGGGACTGGGTTGATCAGGGAATTGCCAAACCCATAGACGGTTCAAAGCTCAAATACAAAGGCAGCAGCCTGGCTCTTGAAGACGGTGAGTTCTGGGCTTACGGAGGAGACTTTGGCGATATGCCCAATGACGGCAACTTCGTGATCAACGGTCTGCTTGCCCCTGACCGCACTCCGCATCCGCATTACTATGAGGTCAAGCATGTCTACCAGCCACTTAAGTTTGAGTTGCTGAATGTGGATGAAGAGGAGTGTTATGCATATGTCAAAGTTCACAATCTGGACTATTTTACTGACTTAACAGAATATGATTATGATTTCAGAATCATGTTTGATGACGGACGTTTTATAGAAGCAGATGAAACAGATAAAAAGTGGACAAAACTTGATGATAAGGGAGTTTTAAAGATCCCGTTTCTTTCAATGGCCATAACATTAAAAAATTCTTCCTGTAAAATGATCCCGTTCAAAGATGTTGTTCTTCAGGTTTTTGCCAAACTCAAAGAACCTACGCTGTGGGCAGATGCAGGATATGTTGTAGCATATGACCAGTTCCTTGTATGGAAACCTAAGGTTGAGAATTTTGACTGGGATGCCCCGAGTTCCGGTAAGATTCTGAAACGGAATAAGGATATTGAATCAACTCCTGACGGTGGTTACAACATCAAGTGCGGGGAATACATCTATTCTGTTGATTCCATAGGCGCTTTGAATTCCATAAAATGGAGAGAGAAAGAGTATCTGGCCGGACCTCTTGAACCTGATTTTTGGAAACCGGCCAATGACAACCAGATTCGCAATGATTATGAGCGCGCAATGGGTGTATGGCGCAATGTAGGACCTGAAAGGAAAGTGATTGGCAGTGAAATCCGCACGGTCAAAAGGAACAAAATGAAATATACTCAACTCCGTTATAATTATGAAACCTCTGTGGGAGCTTTGCTGACCTTATGCTATGAATTCAGCGAGTCTGAGGTCAAGGTCTCGTTTAGTTATGACCCCGCTCAGGTTCAAGTTGAGTCATTGCCCAGGTTGGGTATGAGGATGAGAGTATCTTCCTCATTTTTTGAGGTTGTCAGATGGAATGGTCGTGGACCGTGGGAAAATTATCCTGACCGCAAAAACGGCGCTTTGTTCGGTGAATACACGTTGCCTGTAAGTGAGTATATGGTTGATTATGTCTATCCTCAGGATAACTCCAACCGCAGTGACTGCTATTCATTCAGCCTTACTTATGATTATTTCAATAAAAGGATTAAGGCATATGGCCCTGTTTCAATGCGAGTAATGTCATCTGAACCGTTCAACCTGAGAATATGGAATTATTCAGAGGAGGATCTGGAGGCTGCACGTCACGGATATGAACTGCCCCAGCGTGATTATCTGAACATCAATATCGACAAGGAGATAATAGGCGTGGGCGGAAACGATGCGTGGGGTGCCAAGACCGAGCCTCAGTATATCCCATCGGCCAAGGAGCCTTACAGTTTGGACTTTGTAATCCGTCTGGATTGAGCAGTCATTCCAGTCTCAGTCTGCTTATCACAGGATAGTGGTCACTGTCCTTCTGTGAGCGGTCCACCCATGTGTGGAGCGGTGTGATGTTCCTGCTGCAGAATATGTGGTCAATCCTGTAGTAGAGTCTGTGTTCATGGTATGTGTGGCCGGCACCGTTGCCCGAGACGGCGTATGCATCGGTCATAAAGAGATTGAACTGGTGGTGCGAGTAGGAGAGCGGGGTGTCGTTAAAGTCACCGCACACAATCAAGTAACGCGACTTGTCGGCTTTGGCTCTCTCCGCAATCATGGATGCCTGTCCGGCACGCAGCGAGGTTGACTGCAGCAGTTTCTTGAGCAGTTTCTTGGAGCCTTCATAATGGCTGTTGTCCGTGGGGTGCTCAATGAATCTGTAGTATTCCGATATCTCCTTCTCCTGCAGTCTATTCGATTCCAGGTGGCAGTTATAGACGGCTATGGTGTCCTTGCCTGCAAGCACCCTCAGATAGAGACAGCTGTTCGATGAGTTCTCGAACTTTATGACCTCCTTGCTCAGGATCTTGTACTTGGAGAGACAGCACCCTGAAGTTATTTCGTCCGGAATGGTTATGTATGGGTATTTTTTCCTGATTTCAGCATCTTTTGACGCCTTGGTCATCACATCCTTGGGTGCCTCCTGGAGCAGTACTATATCGGCCTCCTGCTGCAGTATGAACCGGAGTACCGGGTTGCCTGGTGTACGGTCCGAATTGTCATCTATGCCCAAGCCTTCAGTGTTGTAGGTCATGACCGTGATGTACGGCTGCTGAACCTTCCCGGCCTTGAAGGGGTGGATAGGGAAATACCTGAATATGGGCGACAGGCAGATGAGCAGGGTTATGACCGATACAATCGCACCTTTCTTCCACGTGAACAGCCACATAAAGAGGAACAGGATGTCAAGCCCGAACAGCATGGGGAACGCCAGACCTGAGAGTGAGGCGAAAGGAAGTCGGCCGATGGGAGCCGGCAGCGAGCCGTAGCAGCTGAATATGAGCAGTGCCGAGACCAGTATATTGACTGCCAACACCGGGTATGCTATCAGTTTCCCTAAGAGTTTCATGAACGCCTGTTCCTGGTTGCGATCTTATCCAGCCATACGGCGATGGCTGTGACGGGGGCTGTGATATCCTTGCCTTTGCGGAGCATGGAATTGAAAGCCCATCCGGTGAAAGCGGCGCCCAGATGTGCGGCATCCGATGCGGGGCTGGTGTGAGGGAGCATGGCGGCATCAATGATGGCCAATGCTATTACGATGTACTTGAGCTTGACAGGTCCGATAAGGGGAATCGGCTCGGTGTAGTCAGGAGCACGGAAAGCCATGGCCGTGCTGAAAGCCAGTATACATACGGAACATAACGGCATGTTGCCGGTCCATTCCTTGGTATCGACCGATGGGAACAGCAGGAAAATACCGATGAAAACGAGCATTCCTGATACTCCGCCCATGATGTAGAGGCCTCTCATGTTGCTTGAGGTGAAGAACCTCAGGAATATGCCTCCAAGCCAGTAGAGTACCATCATGTTGAACAGCAAGTGCCACAGTCCCCAGCTGGTGAACAGTGATGTGACGACTGCCCACGGCTTATGCATGAGCACCACCGGATCCCAGGGGAAGTTGAGCATGGTATAGGCCAGTTTGTCCTCTCCGTATGAGAATAGCGTGAATATGATATCGAGCAGCAGGGATACTACAAACACCCCGCAGTTAATCAGCACCAGGCGGGTTACGATATCGCCCGTGCGGAATTTCAACTTGAGCTCGTCAAATAGGTTCATTACCAGGTGAATTTGATATGATTGTCCTTTCGCTCCTTGTGTTTCCAGTAGAGCATGACCAGGAATCCGGCCAGCATACCGCCCAGATGGGCAAAGTGGGCCACGTTGTCGGCTACGCTGTTTCTCAGTCCGAGCGCAAGCTCCAGTACCACATATCCTACTACCAGCCACTTGGCCTTGATGGGGAACGGGAAGGGTATGATAAAGAGCTGGTTGTCAGGGAACGTCATTCCGTAACCGAGCAGTATTCCGTATACGGCACCCGATGCACCCACGGTAAGTATCTGGTCAAGGAACTGTGCCATGGGGATTGTAAGACCGTTTCCTATCGCCACAACCTCATAATGCGAGTAAACGAGGGCCCAGTGTACGAACTGGCAGAGTTCCTGTGTGAGGCCTGCGCCAATTCCGCAGATGAGATAGAATATGAGGAACTTTTTTGAACCCCATTGGAATTCCATGATACGGCCGAACATCCATACGGCGAACATGTTGAAGAATATATGCTGGAACCCCTCGTGGAGGAACAGGTAAGTGACAAGTTGCCAAATCCTGAATCCCGGTGCAAGCACAAAATGCAGGCCCAGAAGCTTATGCAGGTCTATGCCGTATTTGGTAAGCGCCATGGTCGCCATCCAACAGAGGACGTTGATGATGAGCAGGTTCTTTGTAACCGGTGGGAGTTTATTCATAATCTAAATATAAACTAATGAGTAGTGAGCCGCAAAAGTAGCCATTTTTTCAGTAACTTTGCGGTCCATAAAGCAATTATATGAAAATAGAGACTTTGGTAGCAGAGAAGACCGTTCTGGCCATAAAGGCACTTTACGGTCAGGAGATAGAGGCCTCATCGGTCCAGGTGCAGAAGACTAAGCGTGAATTCGAGGGTCATCTCACTATTGTGGTGTTCCCTTACCTCAAGATGTCCCGCAAGGGTCCCGAGCAGACGGCCGGCGAGATAGGAACATGGCTTAGGGACAAAGTTGACGAGATAAGTTCATACAATGTCATCAAGGGTTTCCTGAACCTGACCATCTCAACGACAGCATGGGTCGATATGCTCAACGGTATAAACAATGATCCTGAGTTCGGCTTCCGCAAGGCTGCCGCTGACTCCCCGCTGGTCATGATTGAGTATTCCAGCCCCAACACCAACAAGCCCCTCCATCTTGGACATGTGCGTAACAACCTGCTTGGCGGCGCACTCTCCAATATCATGGCTGCCAACGGCTACAAGGTGGTCAAGACCAATATAGTCAACGACCGCGGCATACATATATGCAAGTCCATGCTGGCATGGCTCAAGTGGGGTAACGGCGCAACACCCGAATCCACCGGTAAAAAGGGCGATCACCTTATCGGTGACTACTATGTTGAGTTCGATAAGCACTTCCGCGCCGAGGTCAAGAGCCTGCTTCCGGCCAATTATGCGGAGCTTGACGAGAAGGCTCAGGAGGAGGCCAAGGCCAAGGCTGAGAAGGAGTCACCTCTCATGCAGGAGGCTCACGCCATGCTGGTCAAGTGGGAGGCCGGTGACCCCGAGGTACGTGCCCTTTGGGAGCGTATGAACAACTGGGTATATGCCGGTTTTGACGAGACATACCGTCGTCTGGGCGTAAGCTTTGACAAGATATACTATGAGTCACAGACCTATCTTGAGGGTAAGAAAACCGTGATGGAGGGTCTTGAGAAAGGCCTGTTCTTCCGTAAGGAGGACGGCTCCGTATGGGCTGACCTGACCGAGAACGGACTGGACCAGAAACTGCTTCTGCGCAGTGACGGTACATCGGTCTATATGACTCAGGATATAGGTACCGCTCAGCTCCGTTTCCGTGATTTCCCTATTGACCGTATGATTTACGTGGTCGGAAACGAGCAGAACTACCACTTCCAAGTTCTCTCCATACTGCTTGACCGTCTCGGTTTCAAGTGGGGCAAGGATCTGGTACACTTCTCTTACGGAATGGTGGAGCTCCCCGAGGGCAAGATGAAGAGCCGCGAGGGTACCGTTGTCGATGCCGACGACCTTATGGACGAGATGATCGATACCGCTCGCGCCACATCGGCCGAGCTGGGCAAGCTTGACGGCCTGAGCAAGGAGGAGACCGATGAGATCATGCGCGTAGTAGGTCTGGGCGCCCTCAAGTATTTTATCCTTAAGGTCGATGCCCGCAAGAACATGACATTCAATCCTAAGGAATCAATCGATTTCAACGGCAATACAGGTCCTTTCATCCAGTACACCTACGCACGTATCCGCTCGATCATGCGTAAGGCTGCCGATGAGGGAATCAAGCTCGATACACGTCTCTACTCTGATGACAACTCTCAGATATCGGAGAAAGAGATAGGACTCATCCAGATGCTCAACGGTTTCCAGGATGTGGTACGTCAGGCAGCCGATGACTACAACCCGTCAGTCATTGCAAACTACTGCTACGACCTGGCCAAGGAGTTCAACCAGTTCTACCATGATTTCAGCATCATGCACGAACCTAGCCGCGTTCTAAAGATGTTCCGTCTGGTTCTGGCCCAGAACGTCGGAAAGATCCTCAAACTCGGCACCGGCCTGTTGGGCATCGAACTCCCGGAGAGGATGTAAAATGGCACAAAAGTATTACGTAGTCTGGATAGGTCTGAATCCCGGAGTTTATGACTCCTGGGAGGCCTGCAAACAGCAGGTGGAAGGCTGGAAAGGCGCCGTGTACAAAGCTTTCGATACCAGAGAGGAGGCTGAGAATGCCATAAACATGCCTCCCGAGAACTTTATTGAGAAGAAGGCTCCGGCAGCCACCGGCGGACGTAAGAAACAACCTAAACCCCTGCCGCCTGAGGTATGCCTCCAGGCTCTGGCGGTCGATGCCGCCTGCAGCGGAAACCCCGGCCCCATGGAATACCGTGCGGTCTATCTGGGTGACATGGAGGAGAAATTCCATTTCGGTCCCATAACCGGAACCAACAACATAGGCGAGTTCCTTGCCATTGTCCATGCACTGGCACTCTATAAGAGCCGCGGGCTGGACTGGCCTCTCTACAGCGACAGCCGGAACGCCATAGACTGGGTACGCCTTAAGAAGTGCCGTACCAAGCTGGAGCGTACCCCTGAGACCGAAGCTGTGTTCCAGAGGATAGAGAGCGCCGAGCGATGGCTCAGGGAGAACACCTACAGGAACGTGATCATCAAATGGGATACAAAGAAGTGGGGCGAGATTCCCGCTGACTTCGGCCGAAAATAACAAGACGACGCGACGATGGAGAGCAACATAAGCAACAAAGGCAGACTGACCACACTGTTCATGCACTATTTCGGTGCGGTCCTGCTGTTCATGCTTGAGAAACCGCTCTTCATGGTTTTTGCCGGCGGCCTCAGACATCACTACAGCATAAAGGAGTGGATCCTGGTCATTTGGCACGGTATCCCCATAGACCTCTCCGTGGCAGGTTACATTACACTCTTTCCGCTGCTGGTCATACTGACCGGTATCTGGATACAGTCTCTCCCCGTAAAACGTGTCATTCAGGTATATGACGGCTTGATGGCGCTCCTGCTCTCATCCATATTCGTGGGTGACGCCGCCCTCTATCCCTTCTGGGGTTTCAAACTCGATGCATCCGTGCTGTTCTACCTCAAGACCCCAAAGGAGGCGGTTGCCAGTGTATCACCCTGGATGGTGGTGATAGGTATTGCGGCCATCCTGCTCGTGACATGGATAATCTACAAGGTGCTCTCGAGCGCCGTCCGTCCGGCCGGTATTCCCTATAACAAGGTCCTGATGCGTGTGCCTGTCACACTCATGCACATAGCTCTCTTTGCACCTCTGCTGCTGGCTATCCGCGGTGGCGTGAGCGAATCGACCATGAACGTGGGTCATGCCTATTTTACATCTGACCAGTTCCTGAACCACTCGGCCGTGAATCCGGGATTCAGCCTCCTGAGTTCCATAAGCAAGACTTCCGATTACTCCGAGTGGTACGATTATCTTGATGAGGAGAGGCGCAGCGAGGTGTTCCAGGGCCTTTATGACACATCGGAATCGATTAACGATACGCTGCTCAACACCACACGTCCCAATGTGATGATACTGGTCATGGAGGGCATGGGCGGTGATTTTGTCAATGCCATAAGCGGCATGAAGGATGTGACACCCAATCTGGACAGCCTTATAAAGGAGAGCGTGTTCTTCAGTAACTGCTATGCAGGCAGTTTCCGTACCGACCGCGGCCTGGTATGTGTCATGAACGGCCATCCCGGACTCCCCAAGACCTCCATCATGAAACTGCCCGTCAAGAGTGCCGCCCTGCCGTCGATACCCGGTAAACTGGTGGAGCAGGGGTACACCACATACTTTACCTATGGAGGTGACATAAACTTCACGAACATGAACAGCTGGCTCTATCAGGCCGGATTCAGGAACGTGACATCGGGCGCGGATTTCACCGCATCGGAACGTCACACCAATGCCTGGGGCGTGAATGACGACATTACATTCAGCCATCTGCTTGAGGAGGTCAGGGAGTGCAGCGACTCGCTTTGGTTCAAGGCATTCCTGAGCCTGAGCAGCCATGAGCCCTTTGAGGTTCCATACCATAGGTTTGATGACAAGATAACCAATTCGTTTGCCTATACCGACAGCTGTCTGGGTGCTTTCGTGGACAGCCTGCGTTGCCTGCCCGTATGGGATAACCTGCTGCTTGTCATAACACCCGACCATGGATTCCGATATCCTCAGCAGGGACTCTCCTTTGATCCGCACGTTCATCACATACCCGTCCTATGGCTGGGCGGAGCGGTTCGTGAACCACGCGTAATTGACCGTTTCACCGCACAATCCGATATGGCTGCCACTATCCTGGCGCAGATGGGTATCAGCACATCCGAGTTCAGGTTCAGCCGTAACGTGTTCTCGGATTCCTACCGTTATCCGTTCTCCTTCTATACCTTCTCCAACGGATTCTGTTTCATGGACAGCACAGGTGTGACGCTGTACGACCATGACGCGTCGTCCTGTCTTATCAATGATTCATACGGATCACAGGAACGTCTGGACCGTGGAAAGGCTATCGTCCAGACTCTGTATGATGATTTGGAGGAGCGCTAGGGTCAGTTCTCCTCAAGAAGATGTTTGCGGTCGGCTGTAGGGTGCTTGGCCAGCCATCTCTGATATCCCTCCCAGGTACGTTTCCAACGGTTGTGGGTCCACAGCCAGAGATAAGGACACTCACGTATGTTCTCTTCGAGCATACGCATGTATTTCTCCGTCACCGCGAACTCGGGGAGGTCAGCCGTATGATTGTACATGAGCTGCATGTCGCAACGGTAATAACCGCGGCGCTTGCGGGTCACATGAAGGTACCATACGCCGGTATCCATCTTGCGTGATATACGTTCTGAACCGGTAAATACGGGTGTTTTGCGGTTCATGAACTCAGTCCAGTAGTGTATGTTCCACCACATGGGTACCTGGTCAGCTATCATACCTACAAGGAAAACCTTGCCGTCTCTACGGAATTCCACCAGACGACGCATTACATGCTCCATTGGTATGCTCTGTGTGCCGAACCTGCTGCGCAGCTTGAGCATGAGCAGGTCCATGGTCTCGTTCTCGAGTTTGTGGTATACCTGGCATCCGGCGGCTTTCTCCATGTCGTTGAAGTAGAGGTTGAGTGATGATATCCACTCCCAGTTGCCGGTATGTCCCAGGTAGAATATCTGCGACTGGCCTTTGGCGGCTTCCTCCCTCACCTTCTCGTAACCCGTTATCTCCATGTGACGCATGATCCAGCGGGGACTGGCCGACGCATTCTTGAGCCCCTCCATGACCTGGCATGCGAACTGGTAGTAGAATTGGCGTTCGGTACGTCTGAGCCACCTCTTGTCCTTATCGGGGAACGAGAGTTCCAGGTTCTTCCGTACTATCTTGTGCCTGTACCTGAGCGGTGGGCATATGAACATTATGAGCCATACTATGTCCGAGAAGAGATACAGTACGGGCAGCGGGAGCAGTGATATGACCCAGATAAGCGCGTACAGGATGTTTGCCAGGATCTTACTCATATCTAGAACGTATAGTTGAAACAGGCTCCCAGCACGAGGGAGCGCCAAACCTTGTCGTAATAATCAAGACCGCAGTGGGCCGATACGCTCGAGAACTGTGACGTCCTGACTGTCATGCCCAGGTTTCCGTAGCAGTGCTGTCCGTCGGGAATTTTCCATTCCACCGGCTGATTCTGCGCGTCAAGGAAACTGTAACTGTTGGTTGTGGGCGAATAACCGGCTATGAACTGGCCGTTGAACGTAACCCTGTTCACTACGGGGATATCGAACCCGAAACCTGCTCCTACGGTATATACATCGGCCACGCTGCCTGCGGGCGGGAGGAATATGTCCTGTTCACCGGTCCATTTCATCTGGGTGAGCCCCACGCGTATGACTGCACCTATGTACCAGGGCATGTAGGAGGCATCGAAACCTATCGATGTGGCTGGGCGTGCGTTGGGATTGCCGTATCCGCCGGAACAGAATACGTCCGAGCCCAGGCTGTAGTCTGAATAGAGTCCGAATCTCCAGGTGGGCATGTCATTTATGTCATTCACCACTATGGGCTTTCTCAGACGGTTGTCTCCGAACAGTATGTCGGTGAGTTCATAAGCAAGTTCTGTCGATACTATACCGATGGCAGCTCCACCCAGTACATCGGAACACCAGTGGCGGTTGGCTATGACGCGGAACAGCGCTGTGGTGCCGGCCAGACCGTAACCGGCCAGTCCGATCCATTCATGACCTGTCTGTCCGTACTCCTTGTAGAGCATATGGGCGCACATGAATGACGTGGCGGTATGACCTGAGGGGTAGGAGTTATGGGCTCTTCCGTCGGGGCGTTCCCTCTTGATGGTAGTCTTTATGATATGCGTGAAAGCGGTCTGCAAGACTACGGCGGTTCCATCGGCCGTCAGCATGCGGGGCCAGTCGCTGCGTCCCTCCATTCCGCCAGCCTTCAGGGCGAGCATGATCACTGCAGGTGAGTACTGCATGTAATCGGCGGCGTTGTACATGGTGGGTGAGGTGATGCTCCCCTGTTTGACTATACGCTTGTCCAGGTAGTTGTCATTGATGAGAAAACTGGTGGCGAGCATACCCATGGGCATGAGCGTGCGGCTGGTGAACGTGTTCGGCTTGTAGGCTATACTGCCGGAATCCCTGCCGATTGATATGTTTTGGGCGTAGTCAATCTCACGCAACGGCTTATAGGGCTTGAAAGGATTTGTTCCCCATATGGATCCCGATGACGGAATCAGAGTGGCCAACAGTATGTAGATGACTTTCTTCATTGGGGCTCGGATTGGGCTTGCTTGTAATATCCTATTCTGTACCTCACGGTTATGAGCTGCTGGTTATGTATGGGAGCGGATGGAGTGTGGTGTATGTTCCAGCGGAACCCTATCTCCACATTCCGGTCTGCGACGAACGTTAATCCCAGCTCTGTACGGTTGTATGACGAGTGCTTGTAGAACGGGTCGCTGCGGTGCAGTGCCAAACCGGCTTCGGGGTCGTTCCAGAAAGCCTGCTCCGAATTTGCGGCATAGACGGTATGCTTTACGTCCAGGAATCTCCATCTTAACTGAACATCGCCCAGAAATCCGGACGTATTGTACCACTTGCTTTCATTCTGGCGGCAGCGTGTATGGTCAAGCAGCAGGCCTGCATGGGCTTTAATGCAGAGGTCTTTCATGATGAGCCCCGACAGGTCTACCGATAGGTAGGGGTTAAGCTGCATCTTGTCATAGATATAATGACCGGGCTGTTTGGGCTTGGCAAAATGGGTCATGGATGCAAACCATCCGGCGCCCACGCGGCCTACTCCGATGTAACCGTCCCATATTATGCGGAATGCCTCACGCCTGGTGTCGGACTGACGGCTGAACCAGTTGCAGTAGAGTTCGCTCTGTATCCACTTGCCGTTGTACTGTATGAGGGTCCCGCCTATGACCGGCTCAAAAAACGCGATGGAATCGTAAAGAAATGCATCAGGGAGCTGACGCTGCAGGTTGCCGCGGGGTATGAATCCGAATGACGTGGACCATTTGTCACCCATATAGCTGTAATAACAGATCACGTCGGGCTTGATTATGCTGTCACTGCCAAATTCCCATATTTTGGACAGTCCACCCATAATCCGGTGCTTCCCGTAGTCAAAGCCCACCTCAGGCATAATGCGTATGCCGTATATGGTCTGCGGAGTCATATCGGCTTTGTACTCCCTGTTGTCAAACAGACCGTCAACTGCGACCGATGCGCTGAAAGCCTGGCTGTAACTCTCCTGGCACAGGATTGTAAACAACAGAGTTATAAAGATTTTTGAGCGGGCTGCCATGTGCTGAAAACTTGTTAACAGGTGCACAAAGATACCTAATAAAATTCGTATCTTCGCGAATCAAATCAATGCATTCGCTTCATGAAGGAACTTTTTGCATTTCTACGACGCTTTATCAAGCCATATAGACGCAATCTGATAGGCAGCGTGGCATTCAATCTGTTGTCGGCATTTCTCAATGTCTTCTCGTTTGCCCTGTTGGTGCCTATTCTGCGCATTCTCTTCAAGATCAGTTCTGAACAGTACACATATACCGACCTCTCACAGGTGGAGGGCTTAAAGGAGTATGTGGAGGCCCTTAAGGATAACTTTTTCTACTGGGTGACCACCTTCATCGACAAGTACTCGGAGTCAACCACGCTCCTTATTCTCGGTCTGGTTCTCATAGTGCTGACCCTGTTCAAGACAGCCTGCTATTTCGGTTCATCGGCCGTGATGGTACCTCTGCGTAACGGCGTGGTACGTGACATAAGGATCCAGATTTATGACAAGATACTGAGCCTGCCCATGGGATTTTTCTCAAAGGAGCGTAAGGGCGATATCATAACCCGTATGAGCGGTGACGTATCGGAGGTGGAGAACTCCATAACCCAGTCTCTTGACATGCTCATCAAGAATCCTATCCTGATTGTGGTTTATGTGGGTACACTTATAGCCATCAGCTGGCAAATGACCATATTCACCATTGTGGTGGGTCCGGTTATCATCTGGATCATAGGCGTGATAGGACGTAAACTCAAGGCCCGCTCACTGGTGGCTCAGTCTTTCTGGAGTGAGACCATGTCGGAACTGGAGGAGACGCTTGGAGGATTGCGTGTGATCAAGGCTTTCCTGGCCGAGGGCAAGATGTCAAACAGGTTCGGCCGCAGCAGTGAGCAGCTCCGCAAGGCGTCAAACCGCGTGCATCTGCGTCAGGCTCTGGCTCATCCTGTCAGTGAGTTTCTGGGAACGGGACTGATCGTGCTGGTGCTCTGGTACGGCGGCCGTCTGATCCTGAACAACGACTCCACGATTGATGCATCGGCCTTTATCTACTATCTGACCATACTGTACAGCGTAATCAATCCTATCAAGGACCTCTCAAAGGCCAGTTACGCCATTCCCAAGGGTATGGCATCGGTCGAGCGTATAGACAAGATACTTTTGGCCGAGAACAACATAACCGATGCCCGGAACCCCGTTGAAATCAGCGAACTCAAGAATGAGATCAGATACAACGGCGTGTCGTTCTCATATGAGGACGGACATGAGGTGCTTCATGACATAGAGCTGACCATACCGCGTGGCAAGACCATAGCCTTGGTAGGCCAGTCGGGTTCCGGCAAGTCCACCATGGTTGACCTTCTGCCCCGTTTCTATGACGTGACAAAAGGCTCCATATCAATTGATGGAACCGATATCCGCGATATCTCGCTCAGGTCGCTGCGCAGCATAATGGGTAACGTGAACCAGGAGGCCATCCTGTTCAATGACACCTTCTACAACAACATCACATTCGGTGTAAAGGATGCCACCCGCGAGCAGGTAATAGCGGCAGCCAAGATTGCCAATGCGCACGATTTCATCATGGAATCGGAGAACGGATACGAGACCAACATAGGTGATCGCGGATGTCTGCTTTCCGGCGGACAGCGCCAGCGCATAAGCATTGCCCGCGCCATACTCAAGAACCCGCCTATCCTTATCCTTGATGAGGCTACAAGCGCCCTTGACACCGAATCGGAGCGTCTTGTCCAGGAGGCTCTGGAACGTCTCATGAAAGACCGTACCACCATAGCCATAGCACACCGTCTGTCAACCATCAAGAATGCCGATGAGATATGCGTACTGCATGAGGGTAGGATTGTGGAGCGCGGTACTCATGAGGAGCTTATAGCTCTTGACGGATATTACAAGCGTCTTAACGATATGCAGCAACTCTAACACACAATACAACACATGGTTAAAATCGGAACACCCCTTACCAAAGTTGCCAAGAAGGCATTGCTTTGCGGTTCTGGCGAACTTGGTAAAGAAGTTGCAATCGAATTGCAGCGCTTTGGAGTCGAGGTTGTAGCTCTCGACAGGTATGAGAACGCTCCTGCTATGCAGGTCGCTCACCGTAGTTATGTACTCTCCATGCTTGACGGCGCACGTCTGCGTGAGATTATTGAGAAGGAAAAACCGGATATGATCATTCCGGAGGTTGAAGCTATCGCTACTCCCGAGCTGATCAAGCTCGAGAAGGAGGGTTATAACGTCATCCCCACAGCTAACGCCACATTCCTTACTATGAACAGAAAGGGTATACGCCAGCTCGCTCATGAGAAACTCGGCCTGCCCACTTCAAACTACCGTTTCGCTGCAACCCGTGAGGAGTTCGACGCCGCCATCAAGGAGATTGGCACTCCCTGCGTTGTAAAGCCTATCATGAGTTCGTCAGGTCACGGTCAGAGTGTATGCAAGACTCCTGCCGATGCCGATAACTCATGGAAGATTGCCCAGGAGGGCGGTCGTGCCGGAGGCGGTGAGGTGATAGTAGAGGGCTTTGTCAAGTTCGACTATGAGATTACGCTTCTTACCGTACGTCACTCAGGCGGAACCACATTCCTCAACCCCATCGGCCATCATCAGGTTGACGGTGACTACCGTGAGTCATGGCAGGCCCAGCCCATGAGCGACAAGGCTCTTGCTCAGGCTCAGGATATAGCCAAGAAGATTACCGATGCCCTGGGCGGTTACGGAATATTCGGTGTGGAGATGTTCATATGCGGTGACAACGTGCTGTTTAGCGAGGTTTCACCCCGTCCGCATGACACCGGTATGGTTACTATGATTTCACAGGACCTCTCAGAGTTCGCTCTGCACGCACGTGCCGTACTCGGCCTGCCTATACCCAAGATCAATTTCTTTGGTCCGAGCGCATCAAAAGCCATCGTCGTTGAGGGTGACACCGAGATGATAGAGTTTGAGAATGTTGACGAGATTCTCTCCGAGCCCGATGTTCAGGTACGTTTCTTTGGTAAGCCCTGGATCAAGGGACACCGCAGAATGGGCGTTATCCTGGCTCGCGCCGAGAGCGTTGAGAAGGCTCTTGAGAAAGTAGAGCGCGCCTACTCCAAACTCAAGGTAAAAGTATATTGATTTAACATCTGGGACGGTTCCTAATGTGTTAGTTTTGCGGCAAAACTAACACATTAGGAACCGTCCCCATTGTTGCAGTTTTACTTTGAAGTCATGAATATGAGGTACTGCTGGATGAGAGCTTTCAGGTGCCGGAGCATCTCTTGCTCTATCTGAGGCTGCGTACCTTTGAGATTCTGTTTCAGGGTTGGGTCGTCACGGTAGGCGAACAACCCTGTTTCGTTTTCACCGTCAAACTGGATTACCAGGTCACCTTTATAGTAGGAGTAGAGTCCGTTCTGCAGGTTGGCGGCCCAGGTCTCTCCGTCAGTGACGTGGAACAGGTCCTGGCCAAACCCGTAGTAAGGCTTGTCATAACCCAGATATCCGAGTATGGAGGGCGTAATATCAGACTGCTGTGCTATGCAGGGACGGCGGCCTGAAAGACTGTCCTGCGGGCAGTAGAAAATGATAGGCACGCGGAACTTTCCGTAGTCCGACTGATACTGCGGGTGCTCCGAGAGGTTGGTGTGGTCGGCCGTCAGCACAAAGAGCGTTTTGTCAAACCACGGCTGTTGGGATGCCTTGTCAAAGAACAGCTTAAGCGCATGGTCCGAGTAGCGGATTCCGCGATAGATCGGCAGATTTCCCTCCTGCGGATAGATATCCTGATAACGTTCCGGTACATTATACGGATGGTGTGATGAGGCGGTAAAGGCCGATACCACGAACGGCTCCCTGAATGTGCTCATCTCGTCACACATGTACTGCAGGAACTCCTCATCCCAGATGGCCCAGAAACCGTCAAACATATCGCTACCGCCGTACTCGGGCTTCTTTACGAAATCCTCAAGAGCGTAGTAATCATTATAACCGATGACTTTGGAGAACGACTCGAATCCCATGGAGCCGTGGTCGGCGCCGTGGAAGAAAGCCGAGTAATAGCCCTTGGTGACCAGTTCCTTGGCCAGGCCCGATATCTCCTTTGACATGATGGTGGGAGTGAGGAACAGATGATCCTTGAGCATGGGTATGCCTGAAAGGACCGATGGCATGGCGTCAATGCTCTTGCGTCCGTTGGCCAGCGATGTCTCAAAGGTGAGCGCGTTGTTTATGAGAGAGTCCATGAACGGAGCGCAGTCATGTATGTCATCCACCTCCGGATTCATGGCTCCGATATACTCCGATCCAAAGCTCTCAAGAATGAGAACCACCACGTTCATAGGGCGGAAAACGGCGGTGGAATCGGGATTTATTACAGGAGAGTATACAGACTCGAGCTCATCATTGTCAAAGTATGAAGGGACCTTCATGTCCTCATTGCCCATGGTACGTATCACACAGAACGGAGTGTTCAGTATGGCGGCCGCCTGAGCCGGAGTGTTCACGTAACGGTAGGCGTTGCTCATGGTGATGGGCCTTATGTTATGGCTCAATCCACCGCGTATTCCGGCTACTATGCCCACGCCTGTAAAGGCAATCAGGATGAGGCGGACTATGTAATAGATGTAAGTCTTACAGTACTTGAGAGCATCGGGCTTACCTATGCATATGCACAGCAACCACACCATCAGGATGTAGATGAGCACCAGATACCAGTTGTCCAGGAGAGCCTTGAATATGATTCCGGTTATCTGTCCGCCGCCCTCATTGCTGAATTCAGACAGCACCTGGAGCGTGCTGCGGCATCCGGTATAAGGGAAATAGACCGTGTCGACCAGGTTGGCCATGATACCGGCCGATGTCACCACCACCAGCAGGACCTTGGTCAGGGTGTAATACCACTCTTTCTCCTTGAAATGGAACGGGAACATCATGAGCACCATGTAGAGTGCACACAGATACATGATGCCGGCGGTATCGAACACCAGAGCTCCCTTGGTCATGGGCCAGATCATGCCGCCCATATCGGCCATAAGTGAGTCCCTGTTGTATGCTATGAATATGAGATGACAGATGAAAAAGGCCACATAGACCACAGCCAGATTCCTCACCATCACTATGAAAGGAGTTTTCAGAATCGGGCTTTTGGTTCTCTCGGACATTGTCAGATGTTCAGTTTGTGTCTGTTTGCGAATTCCGGACTCACGTAGTTCGATGTACTCATGCAGGCTTCTGTGCCGTACTCGATTCCGAACTCAATGAGCCTGCTCCATTGCTCCTCACTCAGACCGTTCAGGTTCTCCCTGAGTATGTTCTCGCGGATCAGTCCGTATATGATGCCGGCGTTGAAGTTGTCACCTGCGCCGATGGTGCTGACGGGAACTATGGTGCGTGACTTGAAGTTGTGTTTCTTGCCGTGGTCGATGACCAGTACGCCGTCCTTTCCGCGGGTGCAGATGAGTCTGGGGCAGTACTTTGAGGTCTCCTCATAGATCCTGTCGCAGTCATCGTGACCGAACAGGTTTATGAAATCCTCGTGGCTGCCGCGAATTATATCGGCCAGGGCAAAATTCTCCCTGAATGTCTCTTTGAGGGCGTTGACCTCATGGGCGTGGTTGTCACGGAAGTTGAGGTCGTAGTACAGGATGGCTCCCTGGTCCTTGGCATACTGAAGGAAAGGCTTGACCTTGTCCCTGAGTACGGTATTGAGAGCAAAATAGGCGCCAAAGGCCATGATGTCATTCTCCTTTATGAGAGGCATCTCGTGAAAGTCCAGCCTGTTGTTGGGATAGTCTTTGTAGAAACTGTATTTGGCGTCGTTGTTCTTGTCCAGATATGCCAGTGAAATGGCGGTTTTCTTGCCTTCGTAGCATGACACGTAATCGGTGTTGATGCCGTTTTCCTGCATGAACCCGAGTATGTTCTGACCCACCAGGTCGGAGCCTATCTCAGTCACGAAAGTGCACTGAAGGCCGGTCCTTCCGAGTGATATCAGTCCGTTGAATACGGAGCCGCCGGGCACACCTGCCACAGGCTGACCGTCGCGGAACAAGATGTCGTATATGGTCTCGCCAATACCGAAAATCTTTCTCATAACAGCTTTTTGGAACGCATTCCAAGATATCCACCGTGATGGCGCTTGTTATACTCCTCGACGGTGAACCCGATCTTCTTCATCGTCTCAACCACCAGGGCATCGCCGATCACGTTCATGACCGTGGTGCTGGTTGTGGGCGCCAATCCCAGCGCGCACACCTCATCGGGCTTGCCGGTGCTCAGTACCACATCGGCCTGACGGGCCAGAGGGCTCTGCGTGTTGCCGGTAAGGACAATGAATTTGAGAGTGGGATCGAGTGTCAGGCTGAGCTCCATGAGTTCCAGGACCTCTCTTGTCTTGCCTGAATTTGATACTAGCAGGAACAGGTCGTTTTTCTGTAATACTCCCAAGTCACCATGCTGAGCTTCACTGGGGTGAAGGAATATGGAGGGAGTACCTGTGGAACTGAAGGTCGTGGCCATGTTCATGGCAATCTGTCCTGCCTTGCCCATGCCGCTGGTTATAAGCTTTCCTTTCAGTTCATGCACGTGCCGTACTATCAGGTTTACGGCTTTTTCATATTCATCGCCTATGGGGATGTTCAGTATGGCCTGAGCCTCCCGGCTGACGATGTCTTTAATTGATTCAATCATTGCGCTAATTCAATGAAGATTCCTTTTATTCGACCGGCAAATATATGCATTATTGATGAACGACCCAAATTTAGGGGGTGTAGTTGCCCCTGGGATGTAAAAAATATGGAACGCGCACGACGTGTACCATATTTTTTGTTACCTTTGCCGCAATTTACTCTATAAGAGGAATTTTTTATAAGATGTTTTTAATATTTAGAAGATGAAAATTGTAACAAAAGAGATCCAGCTTCCTGATGGAAGAACCATCAAACTGGAGACCGGGAAACTGGCCAAGCAAGCCGATGGAGCCGTGATGCTGACATGTGGCAAAACTATGCTCCTGGCCACTGTATGTGCCGCTAAAGATGCAGTTCCCGGTACTGATTTCATGCCGCTGCAGGTTGAGTACAGAGAAAAGTATGCGTCAATAGGACGCTATCCCGGCGGTTTTACCAAGCGTGAGGGTCGTCCCTCTGATTATGAGATTCTTACATGCCGTCTGGTCGACCGTGCACTGCGTCCTTTGTTTCCGGACAATTACCATGCTGAAGTTTATGTAAACATCATACTGTTCTCCGCTGACGGCGAGCAGATGCCTGATGCTCTTGCCGGTCTTGCAGCATCAGCAGCCCTGGCAGTATCGGACATACCTTTCCAGGGTCCGATATCCGAGGTCCGCGTAGCCCGCATAAACGGCGAGTATGTGATCAATCCTACATTCAAGCAGCTTGAGCAGGCTGATATGGACGTGATGGTAGCCGCAACTTATGACAACATCATGATGGTTGAGGGTGAGATGAAGGAGGTTAGCGAGGCTGACCTGCTCGGTGCCATGAAGGCTGCTCACGACGAGATCAAGAAGCACTGCAAGGCTCAGATGGAGCTGACCGAGGAGGTTGGTAAGACCGTTAAGCGCGAGTACTGCCACGAGGTCAACGACGAGGAGCTGCGTCAGGCTGTCAAGGATGCCTGCTACCAGAAGTCATATGACCTGGCTGCACAGGGTAACACCGACAAGCATTCACGTGAGGCCAACTTTGAGGCTGTACGTGACGAGTTCAAGGAGGCTTATCATGCAGCACACGCTGATATGACAGCCGATGAGCTTGCTGAGAAGGATGCACTGATTGACCGTTACTACCATGACGTAGAGCGTGACGCAATGCGTCGCTGCGTGCTCGATGAGGGCAAGCGTCTGGACGGTCGTAAGACTACCGATATACGTCCCATCTGGTGCGAGGTAGGTTACCTGCCCGGACCTCACGGATCATCAATATTCACCCGTGGTGAGACACAGGCTCTCTGCTCTGTAACACTGGGTACCAAGGATGACGAGAAGATGGTTGACGATGTGCTGGATCAGCACGACGAGCGTTTCCTGCTCCACTACAACTTCCCCCCGTTCTGCACAGGTGAGGCCAAGGCTCAGCGTAGCACCGGCCGTCGTGAGATTGGTCACGGACATCTGGCATGGCGTGCCCTGAAGGGTCAGATTCCTGAGGATTATCCCTACTGCGTTCGCGTAGTATCAGATATCCTGGAGTCTAACGGTTCATCTTCAATGGCTACCGTCTGCGCAGGTACACTTGCTCTGATGGATGCCGGCGTCAAGATCAAGAACCCCGTATCAGGTATCGCAATGGGTCTTATCAAGAACCCGGGTGAGGACAAGTACGCTGTTCTTTCCGATATCCTTGGCGATGAGGACCACTTGGGTGATATGGACTTCAAGACCACCGGTACAGTAAAGGGTCTGACCGCAACACAGATGGATATCAAGTGCGACGGTCTGTCATATGAGATTCTTGAGAAGGCTCTGGCTCAGGCCAAGGCCGGACGTGAGTATATTCTTGGTAAGATCACCGAGACCATCGCTGAGCCTCGTGCTGACCTCAAGCCTCATGCACCCCGCATTGAGACCCTGACTATACCTAAGGAGTTCATCGGCGCCGTAATTGGCCCGGGCGGAAAGATCATCCAGGGTATGCAGGAGGAGACCGGCGCAAGCATCAGCATCGATGAGGTTGACGGTGTAGGCAAGATTGAGGTTGCCGCCTCTAACCGCGACAGCATCGAGGCAGCTCTGGCCAAGATCCGTGCTATCGTAGCCATTCCTGAGGTAGGTGAGGTTTACGAGGGTAAGGTTCGCTCAGTAATGCCTTACGGTCTGTTCGTAGAGTTCCTGCCCGGTAAGGACGGTCTGCTCCACATCTCAGAGATTGACTGGAAGCGTTACGAGACCATTGAGGAGACCGGCATCAAGGAGGGTGACAAGATTCAGGTCAAGCTGATTGACATCGATCCCAAGACCGGTAAGTTCAAGCTGTCACGCAGAGCTCTCACTCCCAAACCCGAGGGTTATGAGGAGCGTCCCGCCCGTGCACCCCGTCAGGACCGTGGCGAGCGTCAGGACAGAGGTCCCCGTCAGGACCGCGGTCCCCGTCAGCATCGTGACAACAACGAAAACAATGTAGAAAACAACAATGAAGAGAAGTAATTTAGCATTACTCCTTCTGACCGCATTAACAGTAGCCTGTCAACCCAAAGTTGACAGGTTTACTTTAAATGGCCAGATAGTGGAGGCTGACGGCAAGACACTCTATCTTGACCGCCTGTCATTGGACAAAGTAGAGGTAATAGACTCTGTAACTCTGAATGCTGAAGGTAAGTTCAGTTTTACCCCTGCAGCTCCCGAGGACTGTTTTGAATTCTATCGCCTGCGTATAGACAACAAGGTGGTGAACCTGTCTATTGACTCTACCGAGACAGTGACTGTGACAGCCAGCCTTCCTGTAATGCAGATTGCTTATCTCGTTGAGGGTTCCGATAACTCCAGCAAGCTCAAGGAGCTGGTCATGCGCCAGATGGGGCTGCTTCAGGACCTGCGCCGTGTAAGTTCAAACTACCGCAGTCCTGATCCCACCATGCTCCAGCAGCAGGTTCAGGAACTGATTGATGTATTCAAGTCCGATGTGACCAATGAGTTCATCTTTCCCGATCCCTCATCACCTTGTGCATACTACTCCCTGTTCCTGAGCATCAACGGCCAGATGCTGTTCAATCCTCAGGCAGACCGTCAGGATGCCAAGTGTTTTGCCGCTGTAGCCACACAGCTCGATATGCTTTATCCCGATGCCGTCCGCACCGCTCACCTGCACAACTTAGCTCTCAAGGGTATGGTCAAGACATCACCTTCCAAGAACAATGTCACCACCCAGGAGATACAGCAGTTTGAAAGCCTGATTGAGGAGGCCGGACTCATAGAGATAGAGCTGCCTGACTACAAGGGCCAGATGCGCAAGCTCTCTGACCTCAAGGGCCAGGTGGTGCTGCTTGACTTCACCGCATTCAAGACTGACTATTCAGCCAACTACAACCTGTTCCTGAGAACACTTTACAACAAGTATGCAGAGCAGGGATTCACGATCTATCAGGTATCGGTCGATGCCGATGAGAGTCTGTGGATGAATACCGCAGTCAACCTGCCTTGGGTATGCGTGCATGACGAGGAGAGTCTCAACTCCATGTACCTCAAGAGTTATAACGTAGCCACACTTCCTACCGTATTCCTCATAGACCGTGACGGCAATATCACGAACCGTCCGGACAAGACCGAGGAACTTGACGGTATGATTGCCAAGCTACTGGAGTAAAAATTGATTTTTCGGCTTTTTGTTGGGATAGTCTGAAATAAAAACTATCTTTGCCAAAAGCGTGAAACATAAAAATGGGTTCCAACAACTGAACTGGATTGTTGGAATTCTTTTTTACTCATGTCAAAACCTAATTGTGTAACTGATAAAACATTGATATTATGGCATATATGTCAGAAGAGGGCTACAAGAAACTGGTAGCCGAACTACAGTATCTGGAGGGTGTACGCCGTCCGGAAATTATTCAACAGATTGCTGAGGCCCGTGATAAGGGTGACCTCTCCGAGAATGCAGAGTATGATGCAGCCAAGGAGGCTCAGGGTATGCTTGAAGCTAAGATCGCTACCCTCAAGTCACAGATTGCCGATGCCAAGATCATTGATGAGAAAAAGATCGATACCTCAACCGTCCAGATTCTCACCAAGGTTAAGCTGCGCAATACCAAGAATAACGCCACAATGGTTTATTCCATCGTTCCTGAGAGCGAGGCTGACCTCAAGTCAGGTAAGATATCAAGCAGCACACCTATCGCCAAGGGACTGCTTGGCCACAAGGTAGGTGAGACCGTTGAGATTACCATCCCCAGCGGCAAGATAGGTTTTGAGATCCTTGAGATATCTCTCTAATTCATACGGCAATGACCATTTTCAGCAGAATCATAGCAGGTGAGATTCCTTGCTATAAGATAGCGGAGACAGAGAACTGCTTTGCTTTCCTGGATATCAATCCTCTGGTAAAGGGTCACGTGCTGTGCATTCCCAAGCGTGAGGTTGACTATCTGTTTGACCTGACTGACCAGGAGCTTTGTGACCTGCAGCTCTTTGCCAAGAAGATTGCCACAGCTCAAAAGAAGGTATTCAACTGCATCAAGGTAGGTGAGGCTGTCCTGGGTCTGGAAGTTCCGCATGCTCACATTCACCTCATTCCCATGCAGAGTGAGAAAGACATGCTGTTCAGCAATCCCAAACTCAAACTCACTCCCGCTGAATTCGAGGAGATTGCGGCCTCCATCCGAGCCGCGCTGTAAGGGCGCAAAAGGGACGGTTCTATCTGTGCCCTTTTGAGTCAAACTGCTATTAGCATATAATTAGGGACGGTTCTAAAAGTGTCATAAGGGCACAGATAGAACCGTCCCTTTTGTGCCCTCCCTTATTGGAAGATCAGGAGTACGGGATTTGATTCAGCCGTTATGTCCGGAAAAGCCTGATTGAGTTCCGGGACATAGTGGATATTAAAAACATCAAGAACACGTATCCACCGTCCTCTGAATGATGAAGTGAAAGGTAGAAACTGTTCATCGACGGGAATATCAACACCTGAGAAATCAATCGACCTGTAAGTGGAGTGATTGATCTTATCGTAATAAATCCTGACAATGTTTTCAACGCCGAGAATTGAAACGGTGAGATTGTTTTCTGATTCGCGGTAAAGACCTTTATAATATGTATTATCGGATGGGTACCTCTGTCGCTCTCTTAAGACTTTCTCATCCATCTTGATATCAGTCTTAATCCTATAGGGCTTATAGACAGAGTCTCCTTTGATGTGATAGATGTAATCTTCATCTTCAAATCCCATACAGCCTATCTCATCGGCCGATATATGTGTAAACACCTCGTAATTCCGGTAATAATTGTAATCATCGGGAAGAGCGTAAATCATTTTCAGGAAATTTCCGTCGGCATCAGTTTCAAACACACCTCTCTGATAATTGGTCTTGGCACCGCCATATTCTGTAAAGAACAACATGTGTCCGTCACTCTTGACCGCAAAATCAAGAGCCATGCATTGAGGTGAGATTTTCCTCTTGAATTCTCCTGAAAACGAGTAGACAGTGACTTCATCTGCATACTGGCCGCAAAGATATATCTCCTCTTTCTCGGGCAGGATATCAAAGAATCGGGCACTGATGTACTCTCCGTGCCCACGTCCCCTTCGACCTATCTGCCTTATAAACCAACCGTCCTTGTCATATACCAGCATCCTTTCGTCATCCTGTGTAAGGACAAATATGTAGTCATCGGTCGCTTTTACGTCATTGATCGTGTTCATACAGCCTTCAACCACATCTGATTGCAACAATATTGTGTCAACCCTGTGGAAGAGTCTTGATCTGAGCGGAAGGCTGTCGGGGTTTTCTTTTTCCTTGATAGGAGCATTGATAATTATCGTTCCGGGCTCGGTTATTATAGTCTCGTTCTTGCACCCTGCAAACAAAGCGCATGCAACAGTCGTTATGACCGATAATCTGAAAAGGGCAATTGAAAATCTCATAAGTCTGTATGTGTCAGTGTTTGAGTCATTTAAAGTATTTGCCTATCACGGGCAGGGACTTGAGCGGCAGGTCTTTCTTGAAAAGGTAAGCCATATAGGTGCATATCAAAGCCGTGTTGATTATCAGCGATAACCAGACAGGAAGCGGCTTTGCCCCCAGATAGACTACATACAACCCGGCTGCCAGCAGGACATATTTGAAAATATCCATGAGCGGATAGTTTATGGGGCTTTTCTTCTGGCCGATGAAATAGGACAGGAGCATGCAGGTTCCGTAGCCTGCGAATCCGCCCCAGGCGCATGCCATATAACCGTACTTGGGAACAAATATCCAGTTGATGCAGATCATTACCGATGCT